>SHYB01000005.1 GCA_009693015.1 Dehalococcoidia bacterium | reverse complement strand
CTATGGACTTCACGCTTACAGAGACAGACGTGGCGCTGCAACGGACGGTGCGGGAGTTCGCGCAGCGGGAGCTTGTCCCCGGCGCGCGGGAGCGGGACGCGGCGGAGAAGTTTTCGCCAGCGTTGTTTCGCAGGCTGGGCGACCTGGGCCTGACAGGGCTGGGGATTCCTCTTGAGCGGGGCGGGGCGGGCGGGGGGCTGGTGCAGACGTGTATCGCGGTGGAGGAGCTGGCGCGGCAGGACCCGAGCGCGAGCTTGTGGCTGCTGGTGAGCCTTTCGCTGACGGCGGTGGCGATCGAGCGGTATGGGACGGAGGAGCAGAAGGGGCGGTATGTGCCGCCGCTGGCGCGGGGGAAGGCGGTGGGGGCGTTCGGGTATACCGAGCCGGACGCGGGGAGCGACGCGGCGGGCTTGCAGACGCTGGCGACGCGGCGGGGCGACTCGTATGTGCTGAACGGGAGCAAGATTTTCATCAGCAACGGGGACGTGGCGGATACGTTCCTTGTGTTTGCAACGACGGACCGGGCGAAGCGGGCGAAGGGCGTGATCGCGCTGATCGTGGAGCGGGGGACGAAGGGTTTTACTCAGCGGCGGCAGGCGGAGAAGCTGGGGATGCGGGCCTCCAGCACGGCGGAGCTGCATTTCGAGGATTGCGCGGTGCCTGCGGCGAACCTGGTGGCGGACGAGAGCGCGGGGTTCAAGACGGCGATGAGCATTCTGGACGCGAGCAGGCCGGCGATTGGGGCGCAGGCGGTGGGGATCGCGCAGGGGAGCCTGGACCTGGCGGTGCGGCATACGAAGCAGCGGCGGCAGTTCGGGCAGCCCATCGCGGATTTTCAGGGCGTGCAGTGGATGGTGGCGGATATGGCGACGCAGGTGGATGCGTCGCGGCTGCTGGTGTACCGCGCGGCGGACTTGAAGGACCGGGGGTTGCCCTTCACCAAGGAGGCTTCGATGGCGAAGCTGTTCGCCAGCGAGACGGCGATGCGGGTGGCGACGATGGCGCTGCAATTGCACGGGGGGTATGGGTATTTCAAGGAAAGCCCCATCGAGCGGTTTTTCCGCGATGCGAAGATCACGGAGATTTACGAGGGGACGTCGCAGATACAGCGATTGGTGATTGCGCGGCATGTGCTGGCGGAGACGCCGGGGTGACGCGTGCTGCGGCGAGGGCGTGTCCAGTACAATTTTCCGCGACGGCAGGGGCCTGAGGAGGAAGCAGCGATGGACGTGAGAAAACTGCATCATGTGGCGGTGGCGGTGCATGACATCCATGCGGCGCTGGGAGACTATGCCGAGGTGCTGGGGTTGCCGAGGAGCGAGGTGGTGTACCTGGATTCGCAGAAGGTGTATGCCACGCTGATCCCGGTGGGGGACTGCGAGATCGAGCTGGTGCAGCCGGCGGACCCGCAGGGTGGGGTGGCGAAGTTTCTGGAGAAGCGCGGGGAGGCGCTGCATCACATCTGCTTCCAGGTGGGGGACGTGGACAAGGAGCTGGCGGCGCTGGAGCAGCAGGGGGTGAGCCTGATCGATAAGAAGTCGCGGCCGGGGCTGGCGGGCATGGTGGGCTTCCTGCATCCACGATCGACGCGCGGGGTGCTGACGGAGCTGTGTTCGCCGATGCACGGGGCGCAGGGGCAGGCGGGAGAGGTGAGCCGATGACGACGCGGCAGGCGACGATCCGGGTGCTGGTGGCGAAGCCGGGGCTGGATGGGCACGACCGGGGGGCGAAGATTATCGCGAGGGCGCTGCGGGATGCGGGGATGGAGGTGATTTACACGGGGATACGGCAGACGCCGGAGATGATTGTGGAGGCCGCCGTGCAGGAGGACGTGGACGTGGTGGGCCTGAGCATTTTGTCCGGGGCGCACCTGGAGCTGTTCCCGCTGATCGTGGAGGGGCTGAAGAAGAAGGGGAAGGACGACGCGATCCTGGTGGCGGGGGGAATCATTCCGGAGGAGGATTTTCCCCGGCTGAAGGAGCTGGGTGTGCAGGGGATCTTCGGCCCGGGGGCGTCGACGCAGGATATTATTGCGTTCATCCGGAAGGCGTGCGCGGCGCGTGGGGCGTAGAGGGCGGGGGACAGCAGGCGGACAGGGGGATGCGGCGCCCCCATCCCAACCTTCCCCCGCGGACGGGGGAAGGAGGAGGACCACGCTTCGGGGTTGGGCCGCGCGGATGGCAGCGCGGGTTTTTGCGGACGCAATCATGACCGCAGCGGGGGCCAAGAGCAGGAGAGTCTTCGCTGCACGCAGAATGACCGGGGTGGCGCTGGCGTGCGTGGCGCTGGCGCTGCTGCCGTGGGCGGGGGGCACGGCGCGGGCGCAGGATGGGGCAACGGAGCTGACGCGGGGGCAATCCGGCCCATACGAGATCGCGGTGGTGGCGAATCCGCCGGCGCCGTATGCAGGGCTGGGGTCGCGATTTTCGGTGCATGTGACGCGGGCGGGGGACGGGGCGGCGGTGAGGGACGCGGAGGTGCACCTCCAGGCGACGTGGCCGGACGGACGTGACGCGGGGAGGATCGCGGCGCCGCAGGACCCGCAGCAGCCGGGGTGGTACGAGGCGCTGCTGCGACTGCGTCAAGCGGGGGTGTGGCAGTATACGGTGGTGGTTGAGGGCGCGGCGGGCGCGGGGGACGTGAGCGGGCCGATCACGGTGCTGGAGGCGTCTACGTCAGGGTGGAGCGGGACGGTGCTGTGGCTGGCGGCGCTGGGGGTGATCGTGGGGGGGATCGTGGTGTTCTGGTGGCGGTTCTTGCGGCAGCGCGGAGTGCCGCGGTAGAAGGGTCATCCGAAACGCAAAATCTTTGACGCCATTTAGAACCAGGCATAAGCCCAGGTCTTAGAAGGCGCACGAAGTAATCTTCCTTTTCTACCATTATTTGTGGTAGAATTACGACAGAGTCCCAACTCTGGTAGAGCGCGGTCCCGCATCCGGCAGGGCGAACGCCGGGCGGGACAACAAAAGTTACATTCACGAAAAGGTGTGGAAATGCCTGTTGATCAGACGCCAAAGACGGCCGAGCCTTCGTCCTATACGGCGCGCGATATTCAGGTGCTGGAGGGCGCGGAGGCGGTGCGCCGCCGCCCCGGCATGTACATTGGCAGCACGGACGAGCGGGGGCTGCATCACCTGGTCTACGAGATCGTGGACAACGCGGTGGACGAGGCGATGGCGGGACACTGCGATCACATCAACGTGACGATTCACCGCGACCTTTCGGTGACGGTGGAGGACAACGGGCGCGGGGTGCCGATTGATATTCATCCGACGACGGGGCTGACGGGGCTGGAAGTGGCGATGACGATCCTGCACGCGGGCGGGAAGTTCGGCGGGGGCGGGTACAAGGTGACGGGCGGCCTGCATGGCGTGGGGGCGCATGTGGTCAACGCGCTGTCCACGAAGATGCGGGTGGAGGTGCAGCGGGACGGGCGTCGCGCGTACCAGGAATATTCCAAGGGCAAGCCGACGTCCAAGTTGACGGATATTGATGTTCCGGCGGAGGGGCATCGCGGGACGACGGTGACGTTCCGCTATGACAATGTGATCTTCCCCGAGGCGCAGTTCGATTTCAATACGCTGTCGCAACGGTTCCGGGAGATGGCGTTTTTGAACCGGGGGCTGGAGATTCACCTGCAGGACGAGCGCGACGGTCGCGAGGTGAGCTATTTCTTCGACGGGGGAATCGCGAGCTTCGTGCAGCACCTGAACAGCGGGCGCCAGACGGTGCACGAGAAGCCGTTCTACGTCAATCGGGTGGTGGACGGCAACACGGTGGAAGTGGCGTTGCAGTACAACGACAGCTTCTCGGAAACGCTGCTGTGCTTCGCCAACTGCATCAATACGCGGGACGGCGGGTCACATGTGACGGGGTTCCGCTCGGCGCTGACGCGGGTGATCAACGATTACGGCAAGAAGAGCAAGATGCTGAAGGACGACATGGGCAGCTTGCAGGGCGAGGATGTGCGCGAGGGCCTGGCGGCGGTGATCAGCGTGCGTGTCCAGGAGCCGCAGTTTGAGGGCCAGACGAAGGGGAAGCTGGGCAACCCGGAGGTGAAGGGGCAGGTGGAGACGGTGGTGGGGGAGTCGCTTTCGGCGTGGCTGGAGGAGAACCCGGCGTACGCGCGGCGGGTGATGGAGAAGTGCATGACGGCGGCGCGGGCGCGGGAAGCGGCGCGCAAGGCGCGGGACCTGGTGCAGCGCAAGAGCGCGCTGGAGGCGGGGACGCTGCCGGGGAAGCTGGCAGACTGCTCCGAGCGGGACCCCTCCCAATGCGAGATCTACATTGTGGAGGGCGAGTCGGCAGGGGGATCGGCGAAGATGGGACGGGACCGGAAGTTCCAGGCGATTCTGCCGCTGAAGGGCAAGATTCTGAACGTGGAGAAGGCGCGGTTGGACCGGATGCTGGGGCATGAGGAAATCCGGTGCCTGATCACGGCGCTGGGGACGAGCATCGGGGAGACGTTCGACCTGGCGAAGCTGCGGTACCATCGCGTGATTATCATGACGGACGCGGACGTGGACGGGGCGCACATCCGGACGCTGCTGCTGACGTTTTTCTTCCGGCACATGCGGCCGCTGATCGAGGCCAACAATTTGTATATCGCGCAGCCGCCGCTGTATCGCGTGGCGGCGGGACGGGACGCACGGTGGGTGTACTCCGACCGGGAGCGGGATGCGGTGCTGATGGAGCTGACGTTCAAGGACATGGTGGCGCAGCCGGCGCGGGCGGGAGCGGGGGAAAAGGGGGTCAAGCTTTCGGGACGGATCAAGGATTTTCTGGCGTTGCGGACGCTGGTGCATGACGTGGAGAGCCGGGGTTTTTCGCGGGACTTGCTGTTCGCGCTGCTGAAGGAGATCGAGTTCTCCATGCTGGAGGGGACGGATTTCTCCAGCCAGGAGCAGGTAGAGAAATTGGCGGCGACGCTGCGCAAGCTGTCTATGGTGCATGAGGCGACGATTTCCAGCGACGAGGCGGCGGCGTTCCGCGTGACGATGCGCAACGGGGACGCGCGGCATACGGCGGTGCTGGACCCGGACTTCGTGCACGGCGGGCTGCGACGGCTGTACGACGTCTATGGGGCGCTGCGGGAGTTTGCCAGCACGCCGCAGGTGGTGCTGCGCCGCGATAAGGAGATGGGTTCGTTCGATTCGGTGCCCTCGCTGCTGACGTTTGTCGATATGGTGGTGGAGAGCGGGGGGCGGGGGCTTTCGCTGCAGCGGTATAAGGGCCTGGGGGAGATGAACCCGGAGCAGCTGTGGGAGTCCACGATGAACCCGGTATCGCGGACGCTGCTGCTGGTGGGGATCAACGAACTGGCAGCGGCGGATAAAGATTTTCAGATGCTGATGGGGGAAGAGGTGGCGCCGCGCAAGGAGTTTATCCAGGCGTACGCGAAGCATGTGAAGAACCTGGACGTGTAGCGGGCGTGCCGCGAGCGTTGCGAAAAGGGCCGGCGTCTACCGGCCCTTTTCTTTTTGGGGGTATCGCGGGAAGATCACCCTCTCGCCAAGGCTCCCCCCTCTTGGTGGAGCGGGATTGGGTGCTGCCGTGCGGCTTTGGGTATTGCGGTGAGGGTGGCCGGAAGGCAACGCGGCGTCAGGGAAGAAGACCCCGCCCCGGATTCTTCGTCGTCCTCCTGAGCCGGACTCCTCAGAATGACAGCCAGGGGCGCCGCTGTGTACCGCGCGGGTTAGAGGATGTTGCCGCTGGAATCGGCTTCCAGGAGGGCGTGGACGGCGTAGCCCTTGGCGCGGAGGGCTTCGGCGCCGCCCTGGCGGCGGTCGACGAGGACGAGGATGAGGGCGACGCGCAGGTTTGCTTCTTCCACGGCCTGGATGGCTTTGAGGATGGAGCTGCCGGTTGTGAGGGTGTCGTCGACGATCATGACGGCGGCGCCGGGGGGCGGGGGGTTGCCTTCGATGAGCTTGCCGGCGCCGTGGCCTTTGGGCTCGCCGCGGACGTAGAAGGCGGCGACGGGGTAGCCGCGCAGTTGGGAGGTGAGCTGGGCGGCGGTAATGATGGGGTTGGCGGCGGTGGCGGGGCCACCGAGGGCGCGGAGGCCGTGGCGCTCCATCGCTTCGCTGACGAGGGCGCCGACGAGGGCGATGCCTTCAGGGTCGTGAGTGACTTTGCGGCCGTCAAAGTAGTAGGAGGATTTCCGGCCGGAGGCGAGGGTGAAGTCGCCGCGGAGGACGGCTTTCTCCTGGAAGATGGCTTTGAGCCTGGCAAGGCGCGGGTCTGGCTGCTGGGTCACGCGGTTGCTCCTTCCAAGGAGGCAGGGGCTAGGCTCGGTAGAGGGAGTGGTCGCGGATGTAGGATTCGACGGCAGGAGGGACGCGGTAGGCGATGGAGCGGCCTTCGCGGACGCGGCGGCGGATGTCTGTGGCGCTGACGTCAATGAGGGCGGCGGGGACGATGGCGACGCGGGCGGCGGCGCCGGGGATGGCGCGATCGAGGGCGGCGAGGCTGCGCTGGGCATCCACGCCGGGGCGGGGGACGGCGGCGATGCGGCAGAGGGCGAGGAGATCGTGGACGTCGCGCCATTGGGAGAGGGTGTCGAGGGAATCGGCGCCCATGATGAACCAGTGCTGCGCCGCGGGGTCGTTGCGGCGAAGGTCGCGCAGGGTGTCTACGGCGTAGGACTGGCCGGAGCGGTCCATGTCCAGGCGCGGCGCATGGGCGTGGGGGTTGCTTTGGATGGCAAGGCGCACCATGTCCCAGCGGGCTTCCGCAGGGGCGAGGGAGGCGTCGTCCTTCATCCAGGGACGTGGTGCGACGACGAAGAGGATTTTCTCCAGTGCGAGTGCTTCCCTGACATCCTCGGCGATGAGCAGGTGGCCCACGTGGATAGGGTTGAAGCTGCCGCCAAGGATGCCGATGTTGCGCGGGGCTACCATTGGAGCTCGATCTCGCCGAAACGGACGGTATCGCCGAGCTGGACGCCGGCGTCTTCCAGCGACTTGGTGACGCCCATCTTGGTGAGCTGGGCCTTGATCTGGACGCGTCCGACCCAGCCGCGGTTGTCGCTGCCGGCGACGAGGCGCTCCGCAGGGGCGTCGAGGACGACGTAGACGTCGCCGTCTTTGACGACGGTGGCGTAGCGACGGCGCGCGCGCGTGCGGGGGACACGGGCTAGGGGCGCGGCAGTGTGCAGCGGCATGGGCTCTTCCTTCCGCAACTCGTCTACCTGGCGGGCTACGGCGAGCATGAGGTCGCGGACGCCGGCGGTGCCCGCAGCGGAGATGACGTAGACGGGACAGTCGAAGGATTCGACGGCGCTGCGCAGCGCTTGCTCACGCGCGGCGACTTCGGGAATGTCTGACTTATTGATGACGATGAGCTGCGGTTTGTCTTCCAGGCCGGCGCCGTATGCGGAGAGCTCATGGTTGACGTCGCTGATTTCCTTGGCGGGGTCTTCGGCGCTGCCGTCCACGAGATGGATGAGGAGCCGGGTACGGGTGGCGTGGCGCAGGAACTCCAGGCCAAGGCCTGCGCCTTTGTGGGCGCCTTCAATGAGTCCGGGGATATCGGCGAGGATGAAGGTGATCCAGCCGACGTCTACGACGCCAAGCTCAGGCTCAAGGGTGGTGAATGGATAGGCGGCGATTTTGGGATGCGCGGCGGTGGCGGCGGCGAGGAGCGTTGACTTGCCTGCGTTGGGCTTGCCGATGATGCCGACATCGGCAAGGAGTTTTAGCTCGAGGCGCAGCTGAAGACGCTGGCCGCGCTCGCCTTGCTCGGCAAGGTAGGGCGCTTGTTGGGTGGAGGTGACGTAGGTTGAGTTGCCCCGGCCTCCCTTTCCGCCTTTAGCGACAATGATGCGCTGGTCTTCGTCGACGAGATCGCCGAGGAAAGTTTCTGTCGCATCGTCGCCAATTTGCCACACTTCCGTGCCCATAGCGACTGGCAAGAGGAGGTCTTCTCCTCCTTTGCCTGTCATATCTTTGCTCCCACCCGATGCACCCGGCTGTGCGGCAAACTGTTTTCTGTGACGAAAGTAGGACAAGGCGGACAGGTCATGGGAAGCGACAAAGACGACACTGCCGCCATGTCCTCCCGTGCCGCCGTCAGGCCCACCCTTGGGTCTGTTTTTCTCCCGGAGGAAGCTGACGCAGCCGTTGCCTCCATTGCCGCCGCGGACTCGAATGTTGACGAGATCTATCAAACAGTTCCTTCTATCTATGTATATCTTCAGTAGTAATCATAATAGGCTTGTTCGTTGGTGTGGAACAGGGGAAGGAAAGGAGGGAGGGGAGAGGACGAGGAGTGTGTTCTCATGGTGCGGCGATGTTCGGGCACGGTGCGCTGATGACGATGGGGCGGGGAAGGACGCGCGCAAGGGGGTAAGGGATACGCACAGGGAGGGAGGGTTATGCACAAGAAGAGGGGGGTTGTGCACAAGAAAGGCGTGCGTTAGTGCGGGGAGGAACGGTCGAGGGCAGCGCGGATTTCGCCGAGCTGGCGGTTGCGTTCGGTGTTGAGGTTGATCTCACGAGCGATCTTGTCATGGGCGCGGAGGATGGTGCTGTGGCCGCGATCGCCAAGGAGTCCGCCGATTTCGGCAAGGGTGCGGGTGGTTTGTTCGCGGAGGAGGTAGGCGGCGACCTGGCGGGCGAGGGCGACGTTGGACTTGCGTGTCTTGGCGACGAGTTCCTGGGGGGTGATGGCGAAGTAGGTGGAGACGATGGCGATGATCTCGGCGGGATCGCTGCGGCGGAGGCGGCCGGCGGGAGTGGGCATATCAGCGACGGCTTGCTGGGCAAGGTCGAGGTCTGGAGGGCGGCCGGTCATGGAGGCCATGGCGATGAGGCGGTTGAGGGCGCCTTCCAGCTCGCGGACGTTGCGGACTACCTTGCGCGCGAGGAAATCGAGGACGTCAGGCTCAAGCTTGACGCGGGCGAGCTGGGCCTTCTTGCCAAGGATGGCCATGCGGGTTTCGAGGTCGGGGGGCTGGATGTCGGCGCGGACGCCGGCCTCAAAGCGGGAGCGGAGGCGGTCCTCCAGCAAGGGGATGGACTTGGGATGGCTATCACTGCTGATGACGATCTGCTTGCTGGAGGTGTGGAGATCATTGAAGGTGTGGAAGAAGCTTTCGCGGGAGTGCTCTTTGCCGGCGATGAACTGGATGTCATCCACGAGGAGCACGTCAAGGTTGCGGTACTTGGCGCGGAACTCTTCCTGACGGCCTTCACGGAGGGCGGAGATGAAGTCGTTGGTGAACTGTTCGGCGCTGACGTAGAGGCAGGAGAGGCCGCGGGCGCGGACGGCGTTGCCGATGGCGTGGAGGAGGTGGGTCTTGCCCAGGCCGACGCCGGCGTGGAGGTAAAGAGGGTTGAGATCGCTGCGGCCGGGGTTTTCCGCGGCGGCCATGGCGACGGCGTGGGCGAACCGGTTGGATTTGCCAACAACGAAGGTGTCAAAGGTGAGGCGAGGGTTGATGGTGAGGGAGGCAGCGTCCGGTGGGGCGGCGCGCTTTTTCAGGGCGGGAGCGGCGGCAGGACCGGGAGCGGCGGTGCTGGTATCGCCGGCGGTATCGCCGCCAGTATCGCCGCCGGTGTGGACGCGATAGACGACGCGGACGTCATCGTTGAGCAGGCCGTGGAGGGTGCGGGAGATGAGAGGGGACATGCGCTTCTCCAGCGTTTCGGCGACGAAGGCGCTGGGGACGCCGACGACGAAGGTGCCGTCCGCGGCGGAGACGCCGGTGGTGCCGCGGAGCCACGTATCGTAATTATGCCGGGTCACTTCAAGCTGCAACGAGCCAAGAGCGGAAGACCAGATTTCGCTGGGATTCGTAGTGGTCACGGACTACCTCTGCACACGCGCGGGCGATAAAAAGAAAGTTACTAGAAGAACAAGGATGAGCCTACATGGACGGGCGAGGGAGGTCAAGGGACGTGGGTGCAGAGTTTGCACCAATTTTCGGCATGATGGGACAACGACAAAAAATTATTGGCGCTCCCCAGCGTGCCGTGTGTGGTGCGTGGCGCAAGACAGGGGAATGAAGGCGCGCCTATAATCGTGCGCATGGCGACGATTGTGTTTATGGGGACGCCGGAGTTTGCCGTGCCATCGCTGGCGCGGCTGCACGAAAGCCGGCATACGATCGCGGCGGTGTATACGCAGCCGGATCGTCCGGCGGGACGCGGGAGGAAGGTGGAGGAGTCGCCGGTGAAGGCGTGGGCGCTCCGGCATGGTTTGAGGGTGAAGACGCCGGAGAGTTTTCGCCAGGCGGAGGCGGTGGAGGAGTTGCGGCGGCTGGAGCCGGAGGTGCTGGCGGTGGTGGCGTACGGAAAGCTGCTGCCGCAACAGGTGCTTGAGATTCCGTCCCGGGGAGCGCTGAATGTGCATCCATCATTGCTGCCGCGGTGGCGGGGGCCATCGCCGATTGCGGCGGCGGTGCTTGCGGGCGACCGGATGACGGGGGTGACGGTGATGCTGCTGGATGCGGGGATGGATACGGGGCCGGTGCTGGCGCAGCGGGAGGAGGAGATCGGCGAGGAGGATACGGCGGCGGCGCTGGGGGCGCGGCTGGCAGGCGCGGGGGCGGAGCTGTTGTGCGAGACGCTGGATGGGTGGCTGGCTGGGGCGGTGACGCCGCGGGCGCAGGATGCTGCGCGGGCGACGGTGTGCGGGAAGCTGGCGGCGGAGGATGGAGCGCTGGACTTTTCGCGGCCGGCGGAGGAGCTGGCGCGCCGCGTGCGGGCGCTGGGGCCGTGGCCGGGGACGTTCACGCTGTGGCGCGGCGAGCGGCTGAAGGTGCTGGAGGCGCGTGCGCTAGGGCAGGACGCAGGGGCGCCGGGCGGCGCGCCGGGAGTTGTGGCGGCGAGCGGGGAGGGGATGGTGATCGGCGCTGGGGCAGGGGCGCTGTTGGTGCGCCGGGTGCAGCCGGCGGGGAAGCGGGCGATGACGGCGCAGGAGTTTTTGACGGGGCGCCCGGAGATTGCGGGGGAGCGTCTGCCGAGCTAGCAGGGCGCCGGCGCGGCGGGTGTGAGCCGGTGGGCGCAGCGAGGGAGCAGCCGCCGCCCCGCCAGGTTGCCACGTCCGGCCTGCGGCGGACTCAGAACGACAGGACAAGCGACGCTTGTTGCGAGTGAGACGTCCGCCGGGGTGCAGGGGCAACCCGGCGCGCCGGCGCCCCGCAGGGCAGCGGCTACTTCTTGTCCTTGCCGCCGCCCTTGGCCTGGGGCTTGCCGCCGCCCTTGGCATCGGGCTTGCCGCCGCCTTTGGCATCGGGCTTGCCGCCGCCTTTGGCATCGGGCTTGCCGCCACCTTTAGCTTCGGGCTTGCCCTCTTCCCCCGCAGCGGCTTCGGCGGCCTTCTTGGCCTCGTCGCCGGCGGTGGGCACAGCTGCGGTGGCTTCCGCGACGGGGGTCTCCACGACCTCAACCTTGTGGATGATGCGGAGGACGCGGGCGACGTAGGCGTTGGGCTCGGCGTGGAGGGTGACCTTTTCAATCACGGGGAGATCGGAGACGCGGAGGGCATCATCGAGGTGGAGGAGGCTGGAGGCATCCAGGTGGAACTCGGCGGGAAGATCGGCGGGAAGCGACTCGACTTCGATCCGCTCGAGGATGAGGACGACGCGGAAGTCGAGCTTCTCCAGGGTGGAGGAGATGTTTTCGAGGATAACGGGGACGAAGGCCCGCATTTTGCGGGAGGGGTCGACGTGGTAAAAATCGGCGTGGACGACCTGCTCAGAGACAGGGTCGCGCTGAATCTTCCAGATGAAGGCGGTCTTGGGGGAGGAATCGCCGACGACGCGCAACTCGATGGGGGTGTTGCGGGAGGTGGCGGCAAGGGTCTTGAGGAGGGCCTTGGTCTCTACCTGGAGGGAGAGGGACTCTATGCCGGCGCCGTAGAGGTTGGCGGGGGTGATGCCGGCACGGCGGAGGAAGCGGTTGTGTTTGCCGGTGATGGCGCGGCGGCGGACTTCAATGCTGACGGGGCTCATGGGTGTACTCTCTGAAGGAAGGATTCAATCTATAAGGATAGCGGAAATGGGGCGCGGCGGCAAATCACTTCAGGGAGACTGGGGACGCTTGCGCTCCGGCGCGGCAGGGGGGGCGTGCTGGAGGGTGAAGCGGAAGGTGGCGCCGCGGCCGGGCTGGCTTTCCACCCAGACGCGCCCGCCGTGGCCGAGGATGATGTGCCGGGTGAGGGAGAGTCCGAGGCCGGCGCCTGGGCTGGAGCGGGAGCGGTCTGCCTTGTAGAAGCGCTCGAAGATATGGGGCAGGTCTTGTGGGGCGATGCCTTTGCCGGAATCAGCGACGGCGATCTCCAGCATGCCGGCGTCCTGGCGCGCGGCGACGGAGATATTGCCGCCGGGGGGGGTGAACTTGATGGCGTTGTCCACGAGGTTGAGGAGGATCTCATGCAGTGCGGCGGGGTCAGCCCAGGCGGGGGGAAGGCCGGAGGGGACGTTGAGGGAGAGGGCGACGCGCTGGCGCTGGGCCTGGGGCTGGAGGCGGTTGAGGGCTTCGGCGAGGACGAGGGAGAGATCGAGGGGGGCGAAATCAAATTGGACGCGGCCGGTTTCCAGGCGGGAGAGGTTGAGGAGTTGCTGGACGAGGGCGGTGAGGTGGTCAACCTCGACGCCGATGCGCTGGAGGAACTCGGGGCCGGCTTGGGGATCGCGGGATGCGCCGCCCTGGAGGGTTTCCACGGCGGCCTTGATGGAGGCGAGGGGGGTGCGGAGCTCATGGGAGACGTTGGTGACGAAATCACGGCGGACGGCTTCGAGGCGGCGCAGCTCGGTCTGGTCCTGGAGGAGGACGATGGCGGAGAGGCCGGCGCTATCATGCAGGGGGGTGGCGCTGATGTGGAGGTGTTTGAGATCGGGGCCCTGGTCCACAAAGGAGGACTGGCGGCGGCCGGTCTCCAGGGCGGTGCGGAGGAGGCGCTGCATCTCATGATCGCGGACGACGGCCATGAAGCGCCGGCCGGTGATGCCGCCGGGGAATAGTTCCTGTGCGGTTGCGTTTGCAAGGACTACCATGCCGCCGGGGTCTATGGCGAGGAGGCCGTCAGCCATGCTGTTGAGGATGGCGGAGAGGGTATCGCGCTCGCGGAGTCCCTGGCGGACCTGGAGGGCGAGGCTGTGGGCCATATCGTTGACGGCGCGGGTGAGGCCTTCGGCTTCGGCGAAGGCGGGCATGCCGGCGCGTTCTTCGAGGGCGCCGGCGGCGACACGGCGGGCGATAGAGGCGAGGTAGTCGGAGGCGCGGAGGATGCGGGCGCTAAGCCACCAGAGGCAGGCGGCAAGGACGGCGGCGAGGGCGAGGCCGAAGCCCGCCACGCGCAGGGCGGCCAGGCGTGCGGCATGGCCGGCGGCGTCACGGGGGGCGCTGACGCGGACGACGCCGAGGATAGCATCGCCGGCGCGGATGGGCGCGGCGGCAAGTTGCACGGGGTCGCGGCTCCAGGCGGTGGCGCGAACGGCGCGGGAGGGCAGGCCGTTGAGGGCGGCGACGATTTCCGGGGCGGCGGCCTGGGCCTGGGTGGAGGAGGGTTCGTTGGTGAAGAGGACGAGGCCGCGAGTGTCCACGACGAGGATGAAGGCGCCTGGAGAGAGGATGGCACGCGAGGAGGCGGAGACCCAATCCATGCTGCCCGCAGGATTGAGGGCTGTGCCGCCAGCGATGGCCGTGCTGCCTGCGTGGGCGAGGGCGCGGGCCTCCGAGGAGGCGCGATCAGTGATGGCGCCGGCGGCGAGGGTGCGGGCGTGGCGGGAGGCGAGTACGCCAAGGGGGAGGAAGACGGCGAGGAGCAAGACGAGAAGGAGGGTGAGCGTTCGCCAGCGGAGGCTGCGGGTCATCTTATGCGGACGCCTCGAATTTGTAGCCGGCGCCGCGTGAGGTGATGAGGCGGGCGGGCTTGGCGGGGTTGGCTTCGATCTTTTCGCGGAGCCAGTGGATGTGGACGTCCACGGTGCGGGTGTCTCCGGCGTAATCATAGCCCCAGACGCGCTCCAGGAGGGCGGAGCGGGAGAAGACGGCGCCGCGGTTTTGGAGGAGGAAGGCGAGGAGGTCGAATTCCTTGGGGCGCAGGGCGAGGCGCGCGCCATGCAGCTTGGCCTGGCGTGCGGGGATGCTGACTTCTAAGCCGTCGGCGACGAGGACAGGGCCGGCGTGGGACGTGGGGGCGGCATGGCCCAGGTCGGCGCGGCGAAGGATGGCGGCGACGCGGGCGAGGAGTTCGCGCATGCTGAAGGGCTTGGTGACGTAGTCGTCGGCGCCGAGTTGGAGGCCGACGATTTTGTCCACTTCATCGGCGCGGGCGGTGAGCATAAGAATAGGGATGGAGGATTCGGCGCGGAGGGCGCGGCAGACCTGGAGGCCGTCGAGCTTGGGGAGCATGAGATCGAGAATGACGAGGTCGGGGCGCTGGCTGCGGGCGAGGGCGAGGCCCAGTTCGCCGTCGGCGGCGGTGAGGACGCGGTGGCCTTCGCGCTCCAGGGAGTAGCTGAGGGCGCGGGAGAGGGTTTCTTCGTCTTCCACGAGGAGGATGGTGTGACGGGCCATGGGGGTAGTCTCCGGCATCATTATAGACGGGAGACGCTGTGGCGGCGGAAGGGGGGAGGGAGGGCGGGGGCGAATGACCGGCAGGCGCACAAAGCAGGGCCGCGGTGACGGGGGTTAGAGGCGGCGGAGGAGGGCGATGGTGGCCTGGGTGATGTAGGCGGCGGCGCGGGATTCGGCGGCGGCTTCGGAGGGGGCGAGGTCAAGGAGGGAGGCGATGTCGCGGATGCCCCAGGCGGCGAGGGCGGGCATGTTGTCGCCGAGCTGGCCGACGACGGCGGCGACGGGGATGCCTGCGGCGTGGGCGTGGGCGGCGAGGACGGAGGGGCCTTTGCCGTGGAAGGAGGTGGCGTCCATGCGGCCTTCGCCGATGAGGACAAGATCGGCGCCGGCGAAGTGGCGCTCGAGGCGGGTGAGTTGGAGGACGAGGTCTGCGCCCTGGACGAGGCGCGCGGCGGCGAAGGCGTGGAGGCCGCCGGAGAGTCCGCCGGCGGGCCCGCCGCGGGGGAGGGTGGCGAGGGAGATGCCCAGGGAGCGTTCGACGACGCGGGCGAAATGCTCCAGTGCGGCGCGAAGCTCGGCGGCGACGGCGGGGGAGGCGCCTTTCTGGGCGGCGAAGAGCCAGGCGCCTTCTTCGCCGCCGAGGGTCATGTTGACGTCACAGGCGACGATGATTTCCGCGGCGCGTGTGCGAGGGTCTACCCCGGAGAGGTCAATGGAGTGCAGGCGTGCAAGGGCAGCGCCGCCGGGAGGGAGGGGGACGCCACGAGCACCGAGAAAGCGTGCGCCGAGGGCAGATGCGGCGCCGGCGCCGCCATCCACGGTGGCGCTGCCGCCGACGCCGACGACGATACGGCGGTAGCCGGCATCGAGCGCGGCGCGGAGGAGCTCGCCGGTGCCGTAGGTGGTGGTGACGCGCGGATCGCGCCGGCGCAGGGGGAGAAGGCGAAGGCCGGAGGCGCAGGCCATTTCTATGACGGCGGTGCGGGCATCGCCGAGGACGCCCCACTGGGCTTCGACGGGAGCGCCGAGGGGGCCGGTGACGCGGGTGGAGAAGTAGCGGCCGCTGGTGGCGGTGACGAGGACGTCGAGGGTGTCGTCGCCGCCGTCGGCCATGGGGGCGATGACGGCATCTGCGTCAGGGAAGACGGCGAGGATGCCATCACGCATGGCGAGGGCGGCATCGAGGGCCTTGAGGCTGCCCTTGAAGGCTTGGGGGGCGCAGACGATTTTCATGGGGCGGGGGCCGCGCTCCTGTGCGCTGCCGGGTGCGGGTGACAGACCCCGGCTGTCCCCCCCGCCCGCGCACGTGCGTTGTGTGAGGGTACAGGGGCATATCTTCTACGCTCTCTGCCAAGGAGGGGCCTGTCTCCTCTTTGGCAGAACCCCAGGAAGAGAGCGCTGCCTCGCGCCCATAGCAAACCTCGCTGCTCCCGCCCGCCCGCCCACATGGGTTGACAGAGAGAACGGGGGCACATCCCCCGTGCCCTCTGCCAAAGAGAGGCGTCGCCTCTCTTTGGAAACACTCCAGGAAGGAAAGCTGCTGTACCCAAGGGAAGTGTCACTGAGCGCTGTGCAAGGAGAGGCCTATGCAACACGAATGCTCCGGTGCTAGAGGGCGCGCGGGTTAGAGTTCCGCCGCGGCGGACGCGGGTGCGCCGAGGCCCTGATAGTAATGGTACTGCGTCTGGTCCTGGCCGACAGGTTCCAGGCACCGGCCGAGGGTGCGCTTGAAGTAGCGCTGGAGGTCGTCGAGCGCCCAGCCGCCGTTGTTGATGACAGGGTGGATGGATCGCGGGTGGGAGTAGAGGCTGAGGAACTTTCCGGCGAGGCGCACGACCTGGCCGGTGATGTAGGAGGCGTCGTCGCTGGCGAGGAAGACGACGAGGGGGGCGACAAGCTCGGGGGGCCAAGAGGGCTTGTCGGCGAGGCCGGCTTCGATGGTGGCCTGGGCCATGCGGGTCTGGCCGACGGGGGAGATGGCGTTGACGCGGATGTTGTGTGGGGCGAGATCGAGGGCCATGGCGTAGGTGAGGCCGGCGAGGGCGGCCTTGGTGGCGCCGTAGACGGCGCGGTGGGTGAGGCCGGCCTGGGCGCCGCTGGTGACGTTGATGATGCACCCAGCGCGGCGGGGGAGCATGACATCGAGGGCGTGGCGGGAGAGGCAGAGGGCGCCTTTGAGGTTGACGGCGAGGGTCTGGTCGATCTCTTGCTCGGTGATCTGCCAGACGGGGGTGAGGCGCATGACGCCGGCGTTGTTGACCAGGGTGTCCACGGGACCGAAGGCGTCGGTGCAGTGCTGGACGATGCGGCGGGAGGAGTCCCAGCCGGCGACGCTATCGGTATTGGCGGCGGCGCTGCCGCCGGCGCTGGTGATTGCGGCGGCGACGGCCTGGGCTTCGGCGGCGTCAATATCGTTGACGAGGACGCGTGCCCCTGCGGCGGCGAGGGCGAGGGCGTAGGCGCGGCCCAGCCCCCGGCCTGCGCCGGTGACGATGGCGTTTTTTCCGTCAAGGACGCCCACGTCTGGCGCTCCTGTACGCGGAAGCTGTGCGCGATTCCGCGGGGATATTGGTTGCCCCTATCCTAACCTTCCCCCAAGGCCGGGGGAAGGGACTCGGCCATACCTTCTCCCCTGCAAACGGGGGAGGCAGGTGCATGCGGTGAACCATCCCCCAAACCCCGTTCCCGACACGCCGGGGCACCCCGATTGGCAGAACAGGAGAGGAGTCCTGTGGGCGGCAGTATAGCAAAAGAGTAGTATAGCAAAAGAATGGTTGCACTGGCACGGCCCGGCACCTACGATTGGCCTGCGCCCCAGTTTAGGCGGATGGTCAGCGAGGCGCAGGTGCGCCGCGAGGGCGCGGCAGGCGGCGGGATGATGGCTACGAAGAGGCGCAGCAGGAGTCTGGTCGCGGCGCTCCAGCGCATCGTTGGGGCGGATGCGGTGCTGCATGCGCCGGACGATATGGTGGTGTTCGAGTACGACGCGTCCATAGGGAAGCATGCGCCGCAGGCGGTGGTTGCGCCTGCAACGACGGCGCAGGTGGCGGCGATCGTGCGGCTGGCGAATGCGGCGGGGGTGCCGATCGTGCCTCGTGGGGCGGGGACGGGGCTTTCGGGCGGGGCGGTGGCGCCGCGCGGGGGGGTGGTGATCGCCATGACGCGCATGACGCGCATCCTGGAGATGGACGCGGTGAACCGCATGGCGGTGGTGGAGCCGGGGGTGGTGAACTACAAGCTGAGCCAGGTGGCGCACCGCTACGGACTGCACTATGCGCCGGACCCATCGAGCCAGAAGGTGTGCACCATTGGGGGGAATATCGCGGAGAACTCCGGCGGGCCGCACTGCCTGGCGTACGGGGTGACGACGAACCATGCGCTGGGGATGGAGGTGGTGCTGCCCAGCGGGGAGGCGATGTGGATGGGGGGCAAGGAGCAGGACCGGCCTGGATATGACCTGACGGGGCTGTTCGTGGGGTCGGAAGGGACAATCGGGATCGCCACGAAGATCGTGGTGCGGCTGACGCCGAACCCTGAGGCGGTGCGGACGATGGTGGCGGCGTTCCCCGAGATGGAGCAGGCGAGCGGGGCGGTATCGGCGATCATCGCGCGGGGGATTGTACCGGCGGCGCTGGAGATGATTGACGCGATGACGATTACGGCGGTGCGGCCCCTTATGCCGGATGCGACGTATATGGACGGCGCGGCGGCGGTGCTGCTGATTGAGGTGGACGGGCTGCGGGAGTCCACGGTGGAGGAGGCGGCGCTGGTGGAGGCCGTGTGTCGCGAGCAGGGAGCCACGCAGTTCGTGACGGCGACGCGGGCGGAGGAGCGGGAGCGCCTGTGGTGGGCGCGGAAGAACGCCTTCGGGGCGCTGGGACGCCTGGCGCCGAACTATTATATTTTGGACGGCGTGGTGCCGCGGACGAAGCTGACGCCGGTGCTGCGCCAGGTCAACGAGATCGGCAAGCGCTACGGCTTTCCCATCGCCAACGTGTTCCACGCGGGGGACGGCAACCTGCACCCGTGCGTGGCGTTCGATGAGCGTATCGCGGGGCAGAGCGAGCGGGTGCTGGAGGCGGGGGCGGAGATCATGCAGGCGTGCATTGACGCGGGAGGGTCGATCACGGGTGAGCATGGCGTGGGGCTGGAGAAGAAAAAGTTCATGCCGCTGATCTTTTCGGCGGACGACCTGGCGGCGCAGGAGAAGCTGAAGGCGGCGTTCGGGGCGACGGAGCTGTTTAACCCGTGCAAGGTGCTGCCGTCGGGCGCAGGCTGCGGCGACGGGTTGAAGTTCCCGCAGCGATTGCCGGACCTGGGGCCGGGGACGGCGTGGTAGGGAAGGGGATGCCTGCGGCAGCCGAGCTGACGCAGGTGCTGCAAGCGATTGCGGGCGCAACGAACTGCCTGTCGGCGGCGGAGCTGCCGCTGTACGCCGTGGACGGGATGACGCCGCGAGCGGCGGTCTACGTGCGGAGCGTGGAGCAAGTCGCGGAGGTCATGCGGCTGGCGTCACGGGAGGGATTGGCGGTGACGGCGCGTGGGGGCGGCACGGCGATGCGGCAGGGGTATGCGCCGGCGCGGCTGGACGTGGTGCTGCTGACGCGGAAGATGGACGCGGTGCTGGAGCATGTGCCGGCGGAGATGACGGCGATGGTGGAGGCGGGGGTGACGCTGGGGGGGCTCAATGCGGCGCTGGCGAAGCACGGGCAGATGCTGCCGCTGGATGCGCCGGCATCGTCGCGGGCGACGATTGGCGGGGTGCTGGCGGCGAACACCAGCGGGGCGCACCGGGCAGGGTACGGGACGGCGCGGGACCGGCTGATCGGCATTCGTATCGTGGACGCGGCGGGGACGCCGGTGAAGGCGGGGGGCAAGGTGGTGAAGAATGTGGCGGGATATGATTTGCAGAAGGCGTTCATCGGATCGCTGGGGACGCTGGGAGTGATCGTGGAGGCGACGTTCAAGCTGGCGCCGCTGCCGCCGTCACGGGCGACGCTGGCGGGGGCGTTCCGCGAACTGGACGAGGCGCTGGCGGTGGCACGCGGTCTGCTGGCGTCGGGACTGCGGGCGACGGCGCTGGACTTGCTCAACGCGCGGACGTGGGCATCGGTGTGCCAGCGCACGGGGAACCCGACAATGTCCGACCGGCGCTACATTCTGGCGGCGGAGCTTGCGGGGACGCCGGCGGCGGTGCAGCGGATGGTGGGGCAGGTGCATCGCGCGATCACGGACGGCGGGGGAAAGTCGCACCCCATCGAGGGGGAGCAGGCGCAGGCGGAGTTCTGGCAGGCGCTGGCGGACACGGGGGTGGACATGGCGCAGCCGGCGAGCATGACGACGCGGTGCGGGGTGCTGTGGGCAGGGCTGCCGTCGCTGGTGCACGGCTTTGAGGCGATGGCCGAGGGGAGCAAGCTGGAGGTTGGGTTGGACGCGCACCTGACGGCGGGGGTGATGCGGGGGTGGTGGTGGGCGGAGGGCGGCGGCGTGCCGAAGGACGATACGCTGGCGGCGGAGGCGGTGGGGACGCTGCGGAAGGCGGCGGGGCATCACGGCGGGTATATGGTGGTGGAGAGTTGCGCGCCGGGGGTGAAGCGGAAGGCGGACGTGTGGGGGCAGGCGGGGCCGGAGCTTGCTATCATGAGGAGCCTGAAGCAGCAGTTCGATCCTCAGGGCGTGCTGAGTCCGGGGCGTTTTGTAGGAGGCTTGTGAGCAAGGTCACGTTTTCCCCTGGGCGCGCGGCTGCGGCTGCGCCGGCGGCCACACGCCGCGGAGGCGCGCCGTGAGCGCCGTCAAGCTGCCGATAGGCTTCGCGGGGCCGGATGCGCCTGCGGAGGAAGACCTCTATAAGTGCGTGCACTGCGGGCTGTGCTTGCAGGTGTGCCCCACGTATGTGGAAACGGGGCTGGAGACAGAATCGCCGCGGGGCAGGCTGGCGCTGATGAAGGCGGTGTCCGAGCAGCGGCTGGGGCTGACGCCGCGCCTGTTGGAGCACATGGACTTGTGCCTGCAATGCCGCGCCTGTGAGGCGGCGTGCCCCAGCGGGGTGCCGTTCGGCAGGGTGATGGAGCAGACGAGGGCGCAGGCGGCGAGCAGGACGAAGCTTTCGCGGCGGACGCGGGTGGCGCGGTGGCTGGCATTCCGGGTGCTGCTGCCCAGCCCGGCGCGGCTGCGGATGGCGGGCTGGGCGCTGAAGGCGTATCAGCGGTCGGGCGTGCAGTGGCTGGTGCGGGAGCTGCGGGTGCTGAAGCCGCTTGGGGCGCTGGACCGGATGGAGCAGCAACTGCCGCCGCTGGGGCGATTTTTCCGAGTTCCCCGTGGCGGCGTGGTGCCGGCGCGAGGGAAGGCGATGCGTCGCGTGGGGATGCTGTCGGGGTGCGTGATGCCGCTGGCGTATGGGGCAGTGAATGAGGCGACGGTGCGGGTGCTGGCGCGGAACGGGTGCGAGGTGGCGGTGCCGCGGGGTCAGCGGTGCTGCGGGGCGCTGTCGGCGCACAGCGGCGATCGCGAGGGGGCGAGGGCGCTGGCGCGGAAGAATATCGATGCGTTCCTTGCGGCGCAGGTGGAGGCGGTGGTGGTGAACTCGGCGGGGTGCGGGTCGGCGATGAAGGAGTACGGGGAGCTGCTGAAGGATGACGCGGCGTATCGCGAGAAGGCAAAGCGGTTCGCGGCGCTGGTGCGGGACGTGAGCGAGTATCTGGCGGCGCTGCCGCTGGCGGCGCCGACGAGGGCGATGCGGGCGCGGGTGACGTATCAGGACTCGTGCCACCTGGCGCATGCGCAGCGGATCAAGGACGCGCCGCGGGCGGTGCTGCGGGCGATCCCTGGGCTGGAGCTCGTGGAGATGGAGGAGGCGGATATGTGTTGCGGCGCGGCGGGGGTGTACACGATCACGCAGCGGGAGATGGCGTCGCGGCTGCTGGAGCGGAAGATGGGGCATGTGGCGGAAGCGAAGCCGCAGGTGATCGCCACGGCGAACCCGGGGTGCATGCTGCAACTAGCGGCGGGGGCGCGGAAGAAGGGGATGCGGGTGCGGGTGGCGCATGTGGTGGAGCTGCTGGATGAGGCGTACGAGTAGGCCCACCGCCCCGAGGAAGCGCGGGCAGGATGCCCGAAGATAGGGTGTGGGGGGGGGAAGCGAGAGCAGCGCACGCAGGCATGGCAGGCGGAGCAAGGCGGGATTGAGCAGGCAGGAGGCGCCGACATGACAACCCCACGAGTGCAGCTAGGGTTCACCAGGCCGGTGACGGAGATCAAGGAGTACCTGGTCTTTCCCAGGAGCAGGGGCTAGGTGGCGAGGGCGTGCTGGGCGGCGGCGAGACCGCTGCCGGGGCTGACCTTGAAGCCGTGGCGGGGGAGGAGTTGCTCCAAGGCGCTGAGGAAGGTGAAGACGCTGCGCGGGGTGGAGTTGTAGCCCATGAGGCCGACGCGCCAGACCTTGCCGCGCAGGGGGCCGAGGCCGCCGCCGATTTCGATGCTGAAGTCGTTGAGGAGGGCTTTGCGCACGGCGAGATCGTCCACGCCCGCGGGGATGACGACGGTGGTGAGGGGGTTGGCGCGGATAGAGTCAGGCACGAAGGGCTGGATGCCCATGCCCTGGAGGCCGGCGCGGAGCATGGCGGCGGAACGGTGATGCCGGCCGTGACGGGCGTCCAGGCCCTCTTCCAGCGTGATGCACAATGCCTCGCGCAGGGAGTAGATCATGGAGATGGGCGCGGTGTGGTGGTAGACGCGGTCGCTGCCCCAATATTTGTCGAGCAGGGTGAGATCGAGGTACCAGTTGGCGACCTTGGTCTTGCGGGCGCGCAGCACGGCGAGGGCTTGGGGGCTGAGGGTGAGGGGGGCGAGTCCCGGCGGGGCGCCGATGCACTTTTGGGTGCCGCTGTAGCAGATGTCTATGCCCCAATCATCGCAGCGGACGTCTGCGCCGCCGAGGGAGGTGACGGTATCCACGAGGAAGAGCGCGCCCTTGGCTTTGGCGAGGGCGGCGATCTCGCGGAGGGGCTGGAGGACGCCGGTGGAGGTCTCGGCATGGACGACGGCGACGACCTTGACCGACGCCTGCTGGCGCAGGGCGGCCTCGAACAGCTCAGGCTGGAGCGCCGTGCCCCAGGGGGCTTCCACGCGCACGACTTTCGCGCCGTAGCGTGAGGCCATGTCGCTCATGCGCTCGCCGAAGTAGCCGTTGACGCCGATGACGATGGTATCGCCGGGTTCGAGGACGTTGCACAGGGCGGCTTCCATGCCGGCGGAGCCTGTGCCGGAGATGGGGATGGTGAGCTGGTTTTGGGTGCGGAACGCCTGTCGCAAGAGGGTGACGGTGTCATCCATGATGGCGAGGAAGGCGGGATCGAGGTGGCCGAGGAGGGGGGCGGCGAGGGCGAGGTGGACGCGGGGGTGGATGTTGGCGGGGCCGGGGCCAAGCAAGAGACGCTCGGGTGGGGCGAGTTCGCCCATGGCGCGGTCAGACACGGCTGCCTCCAGTCGCCCGCTGGGGGCGCAGGAGTCAGGCTAGCAAGCATGGGGGAGGCAAGTCAAGGATCTTCACCTGTACAGGTTAGGAGCGCGTGTGCGAGGGGGCCATTGACCGGCAGGCCCACGAATCAGCGCCGGGCGGGGGGTCAGGGCCAGGGGCGGAGGCGCCGCTAGCGGACGGCGCCGGCGACGATTTCCAGGACAGCGGCGTCGCGGAGGAGGGTGCCCTGCAAGGAGGGGAGGTCGGCGGTGGTGATGAGGGCTTGGGGGGAATCGGCGACACGCTCAAGGAGGAAGCCGCGCCGATCCGCGTCCAGCTCGGAGAGGATGTCGTCGAGCAAGAGGGTAGGCTGTGTGCCGGTGCGCTGGGTCATGTACTCGGCCTCGGCGAGTTTCAAGGCGACGGTGGCGAGGCGGTGCTGGCCGCGGGAGCCGAAGGCGGCGAGGCTGACGCCGCCGAGCTGAAAGGCAAAGTCGTCGCGGTGGGGACCGGCGATGGTTGCGCCGAACAGCCGTTCGCGGGCGGCGGTGGCGGCGAGGGCCTGGCGGAAGGCGACGGCGATGTGCGCCGCGCCGCCTTCGGGGACGGGGAAGGAGGGGGCGTAGAGGAGGCGCAGGCGTTCCGTGCCGGCGGTGAGCTGGGCGTGGAGGCGGGCGGCGGAGGCGTCGAGGGAAGCGAGCGCGGCGGCGCGCGCGGCGATGATGGCGGCGCCGGATTCGATGAGGATATCGTCCCAGGTGGGGAGCTCGGCGGGGGAGGCGCGGCCTTCGCGGAGGGACTTGAGGAGATGGTTGCGCTGGGTAAGAATGCGCTGGTAGCGCTGGAGGTCGTGGAGGAGGGGGCGGTCGGCTTGGGAGAGGGTCATGTCCAGGTGGCGGCGTCGCGAGGAGGGCGAGCCGTAGACCAGTTCGATGTCCTGGGGCTCGAAGAGGACGGCCTGCATTTCGCCGACGAAGTCCGCTGCGCGGCGTGGTGCGCCATTGACGCGGAGTCGTTTGGCGAGGCGGGGTTCGCCATCCTGGGAGGCGTCGCCGTCAGGCTCAAGCTGCAGGAAGACCTCCAGGCGCAGGGGAGTGCCGCCGCGGTCGAAGTCGCCGCGGATGCGGGTGTAGGGGATCTCGCCGGCGAGGACGTTCCAGGCGATGAGGTCGCGCTCATGCTCGGCGCGGATGGACTTTGCGGCTGCAAGCAAATGGACGGCTTCCAGCAGGTTGGTCTTGCCCTGGGCGTTGCGGCCGTGCAGGACGGTGCGGCCGGGCGCGAAGGGGAGGTCCAGGCTGGCGATGTTGCGAAAGTTTTCGAGGGAGAGCCGGCGGAGGAGCACGGGGCCATTATAGGGGGCGGGGGCAGAGGGCGGCGCGAAAGACCGGCAGGGCCACATATCAAGGCCGGCGGGCGGGGTGCGGGAGGCGGCGGGGCGCCGGCGCCGGCGCTAGCGGGCGCCGTTCTCGCCGGACTCGCGTTCAGAGTTGAGGACGTCGAGGCCGCGGCGCGCCTGCTGGAGGAGGGCGTGCAGCTCCTCTTCCAGGCGGCTGAGGACGTCTACGGCGTGGGCGTTGGCGCCTTCGATGCGCCGGCGGGCTTGGGCATCGGCCTCGACGAGGATTTCTTCGGCGCGCCGCTGCGCCTCGGCCTTGATGCGGTCGGCGTCCTTGGCAGCGTCTTGCAGCACTTGGGAGTCAGACACTTTCTGCATTGCCTCCTGCTCTGCGGTGGCCCGCAGACGCTTTGCGTCAGCCTGGGCCTGGGAGAGGAACGTATCGCGGTAGCGAAGGATCTGCTGCGCCTCGTTGATATCGGAAGGGAGCGAGCGGCGCAGGCGGACGACGAGGTCTTGGATCTCGGCGGGGTTGACAACGGCGCGCCGGGTGAGGGGGAGCTTGGTGGCGGAGCCGGTGAGCGTCTCTAGCTGGGAGAGGAGATCATAGACCTCCAGCCGGCCTCTGACTTGTGGAGCTTGTTGTTGCGACGTCATAGGATGCCTCCCGCTCCGCCTAGACCTTCAGCTTTGCTTTCAGGGCCGTTTCGACATGGTGGGGCACGAGGTTGTGGATATCGCCGCCGAGAGTGCAGACCTCTTTGAGCAGGCTGGAGCTGAGGAATTGGTACTCCAGGCGGGTCATGAGGGAGACGACTTCAATCTCCGGCACGAGCTTGCGGTTCATCATGGCCATTTCGAACTCGAACTCGAAGTCGGAGCTGGCGCGGAGGCCGCGGACCATGACTTGGGCGCCGATTTCCCGGGCGTAGTGCACGGTAAGGCCCTTGTAGGGGACGACCTTGATGTTGGGGACGCGTTTGACCGCCTCCGAGAAGAGGAGGACGCGATCCTTGGTGTCGAAGAGCAGTTTCTTGGGGGGCGCGTCATAGACGCCGACGATGAGCTGATCGAAGAGGCTGGCGGCGCGGGTGGCGATGTCCGCGTGGCCGTTAGTGACGGGGTCGAAGGTGCCGGGGTAGAGGGCGATGGTCATGGGGCTGGTGTATCTCCTGCATCCGGCGCGGTATTTTCGCGGCGGTGGTACAAGCTTACCGCAGTATCGCCGTAACGTCTCGTTTGCGCCAGGACGAGTCCGGGGGGCGCGGCAGGCGCGCCGTTGCGCCAGGCGTGCTCCAGGACGACGATCGCGCCTTCGGCGAGGAGGTTCCCCGAGGCGATGCGCTGCAAGATAGCGGGCGCGCCGGTATCCTCGTAGGGAGGGTCGAGCAGGACGAGACGGTAGGGGCCAGGGAGGAAGCCGAGGGCCTTTTGGGCGGTGGCGCAGTAGACGTGGGATTGTTGGGCGAGGCCGGCGGCTTGGAGATTCTCGCGGATGAGGCGTGCGCCGCGAGGGTCGCGCTCCACGAAGTCGGCCCACTGCGCGCCCCTGGAGAGCGCTTCGATACCCAGGGCGCCGCTGCCGGCGAAGAGGTCAAGGACGCGGGCGTCCAAGATGACGCGGGCGGGGAGGATGGAGAAGATGGCGCCGCGGACGCGGGAGGTGGTGGGCCGCACGCCAGGCCGGCGGGCCGCCTTGAGCCGCGTACCCTTGGCCATGCCGGTTACGATGCGCACACGCCCTCCGCCGTTGCGCGGCGCGGGGCCAACAGAAGCAACGGCACGGTACTCTCTATCCTGTCCACCTATCAATAGCATAGACATGGTTTGAGACTAAAGTCAAGGATAGGGCCTGGCGCTGCCCCCGGTAGCTATAATGGTGCAGGGTGTCCGTTCATCATCCAGGGTGAGGCGTGCATGGACCTGAGGCAGTACATTCGTGATGTGCCCGATTTCCCGCAGAAGGGGATCGTGTTCAAGGATATTACGCCGCTGCTGGCGCACCCGGCGGCGTTCAAGTATGTCATTGACGGCCTGGCGGAGCGGTTCCGCGGGCGGGGGGTGGATGCGGTGGTGGGGATCGAGGCGCGGGGGTTTATCTTCGGCGCGCCGCTGGCTGTGGCGCTGGGTGCGGCGTTCGTGCCGATCAGGAAGAAGGGGAAGCTGCCGGGCGCCACGGTGCAGGCGGAGTATGCGCTGGAGTATGGGTCGGCGACGGTGGAGATGCATCGCGACGGGGTGCTGCCGGGGAAGCGGGCGCTGCTGGTGGATGACGTGCTGGCGACGGGCGGGACGCTGGCGGCGGCGCAGGCGCTGGTGGAGAAGCTGGGGGCGCATGTGGGGGGGATGGCGGTGCTGCTGGAGATCGCTGCGCTGGGGGGCCGGGGCAAACTTAAGGGCACGGAGATTTTTTCGCTTCTGACGTATTAGCGGGGCGGCGGCGCCCCAGTTCACCAAGACGAGTGAGGAGAGCATGGGCCGGCTGACAACGCTGACGTTTGATTTGTGGCAGACGCTGATCCTGGATTCGCCTGCGGCGGGGCAGCCGCGAGGGCGGTTGCGGCTGGAGGGGGCGCAGGCGGCGTTGCGCGATGCGGGGTATTCGTACGCGATGGAGGAGCTGCAGCAGGCGATGCGCCGGACGTCGGCGATGTGCAACGAGATTCGGGAGCGGGAGGGGGATGCGTCGTTCGAGGAGCAGGTGGGTATCTTTTTGCAGCAGGTGGATGGGGAGATGGCGCAGCGGCTGGATGGGGCGACGCGGGGGCTGGTGGAACAGCGGTATGCGGATTCGTATTTTGCGCATCCGCCCGCGGTGGACCCGGAGGCGGGGGCGGTGCTGGCGGCGGTGCGGGAGATGGGGTACCGGCTGGGGCTTATTTGCAATACGGGGGCGACGCCAGGGGTGACGCAGCGGGTGTTTCTGGAGGAGCAGGGGCTGGCGCAGCATTTTGCCACGCTGACGTTTTCCGATGAGGAGCGTCTTTCTAAGCCTGCGGCGAGGATCTTTCACGCGACGCTGGAACGCCTGGGGGCGACGGCGGGGGAGACGGTGCATATCGGCGATCACCCGCGTAACGACGTGACGGGGGCGAAGCGGGCGGGGCTGCGGGCGGTGTGGCTGCGGCGGGAGGGGGAGAAGGAGAGGCCGGAGGTGGCGGCGGACGCGGAGATCGCGTGTCTGGGGGAGCTGCCGGCGGCGCTGGCGCGGCTGGCAGCGGGGTTTTCTCCTTGACACTGCAAGGCGCTGCTGGGTAGACTCGATGGGTTGTCCGCATGCCGGCGGCGCAGACGTTTGACAGCGCAGGCGCGGGGGCGGTTTCGCGTGGGCCATTAGCTCAGGTGGTCAGAGCACAGACCTGATAAGTCTGGGGTCCGTGGTTCGAGTCCACGATGGCCCACCATTGTTTGCCGGGAGGCGCGCCGTCCACCGCGCACGTTTGGTGAGGGGGCCGAAGGGCAGAGGGTGAAGCGGCTATCTGGCTGGACACGCCGCCTCTCTCCACCGGCCTCCGGAGCATGCCGCGCCGCTTGTAGTATACTTGGCCACCGCTTGGACGCCGCGCCCGCACCGGCGCGGACAATCCATCCATCTATAAGAACGGCACATGGACGGTGGACGAGTTGTCCGCTATCTTTCCGAGCACCTCGGCACACGCTTGGGCCCAGCGTTTGCCCCTCCACCCCAGGCCTGAACATGCGGCATAAGCTGCACATGAAAACCCATGTCGCTGCTATGCCCTGCACTCTGCGCAAGGAGCCTTCATGACGACAGCATGCGAAGGTCTGACTATCCTGGAACTCTCACGCGGCATGGCCGGCGCAATCGCAGGGATGGTCCTCGCCGATAATGGCGCCGAGGTCATCAAGATAGAGTCTCCCGGCGGCGGTCCCCTGCGTTCTAACCCAGGCTCCTTAGTCTGGGACCGGGGCAAGAAGAGTGTTGTCCTCGATCTCAAGAAGGCGGCGGACAAGGCCTCGTTTCTCAAGCTCGTGCCCCAAGCGAACGGCCTCATCGAGGACATGCGCCCGGGAGCGGCTGAACGGATGGGCATAGGCTATCAGAGCCTGGCGCAACTCAATCCCGGCTTGGTGTACGCCGCCATCACCGGGTTCGGGGAACGGGGCCCGTTCCGCGATCTGCCGGGCTACGAGCACATTGTGGCCGCCAAGACGGGCCGCATGGCTTCTCAGGAAGGCTTCCGCCCAGGCCCGATCTTTACCCCCTTGCCGATAGCCTCGTACGGCGCGGGGATGCTCGCCGTACAGGCGCTCCTGGCCGCGCTCTACGCCTGCAGCCGCACCGGCAGAGGTCAGCGGGTCCATACCAGCCTCCTCCATGCCCTCACGGCCTACGACATGGGCGGATTTCTGGCCCGCGTCCACATGAACGACAAGCCCGGCCAGGTCCGCGGCGTCCTTCCCCTGGCCTTCATGACGCCCCAGTGCAAGGACGGTCGCTATCTCCAGATGTGCAGCCGGCAGCCCCGCCTCTTCCGGAACTGGATGCGGCTCATGGGGCTGGAGCAGCTTTTCGACGACCCCGCTTTCAAGCACATGCCCGACTACTTCCCCACGCAGGAAGACATGGCCGCTGTCCTGGAAATGGTGGCCGCCAAGATGCGCGAGAAGACGCCCGAGGAGTGGCTGGAGATCTTCACCAAGTCCGACGTCGGCGCCGACTCCTTCTTGTCCCACGAAGAGTTCATGCGGCTGCCCCAGATGGTGGAAAACGGCCGCATCGTGGAACTCAACGACCCCTCGGTCGGAAAGATGGTCCAGATAGGCCCGCTGGCGAACTTCTCTGCTACCCACTCGGTGGTGCATACACCCGCGCCCGTCCTTGGCCGGCATACGGCTGCGGTGTTGGAGAAGGCCCCCAGCCCGGCGCATCGCCGCAGCCCGGCCCCTTCGACGAGCGGCGCGGATAGCATGCCCTATCCCCTATCGGGCGTCACTGTCCTGGAATGCGCCACCTTCTACGCCGCCCCCTTCTCCGCGACGCTCCTTGCCGAGATGGGGGCGCGGGTCATCAAAATCGAGCCACCCGAAGGTGATCCCATGCGCCGCAACTATGCCTCCGTCTACTCCAAGGGGATGCAGGGCAAGGAGAGCGTCATCCTCAATCTCAAGGACCCTGACGCCCTTCAGGTCCTCTATCAACTAGCGGGGAAAGCCGATATCTTCCTGCACAACTACCGCCCGGGTGTGCCGGAGAGGCTGCGTATCGACTACGCGACCATGAGCGCCCTCAACCCTCTTCTCATCTACATGTACGCATCTCTCTACGGCTCGAAAGGCCCCTGGAAGCACCGCCCAGGCTTCCATTCGACCCCCAATGCGCTGTCCGGCGGCGGCGTCATCGAATCAGGCCGCGGCAATCCCCCTCGCGACCGGCACTACCCTGACCCGGCCGGCGCCCTGGGTGTGGCCACCGCGGCGATGCTGGCCTTGCATGCCCGGGAGCGCACCGGCAAAGGGCAGTACGTGGAGACCACTATGCTCACAGCCTCGGGCTATGTTATCTCGCGCTGGGGAGTCCGGTACCAGGGAAAGCCTGCTGACCCCATTCCTGACCAGGGCCAGCACGGCTACCACGCCCTGCACAGGCTCTACGAAACCAAGGAGGGCTGGCTCTTCCTCATGTGCCCAAAGGAAAACCACTGGAAGGGACTGGTGCAGGTCCTTGGCCTCTCCACCGCCGTCGCCGGTCCCCGCTTCAGCACCGAGGAGGCCCGCCACCGGCATGATGCGGAGCTGGCGAGCCTTCTGGAGACGGCGCTGCGGGCGAAGCCGGCAAGCGCCTGGGAGACGGCGCTCCTGCAAGCGGGCATCCCCGCTGTGCGGGCTGATGGCGTCCAGCATGCGGACTTCATGATCAACCATCCTCAGGTCAGGGAAAACGCCCTCGCCATCGAGGACCAGCTTCCAGATGGCCAACGGTTCTGGCGCAGCTCCAATTGCACCGAATATTCAGAGATGCGCACCCGCTCGGAGTCCCCCAAAGAGCTGGGCTGGGCAACCGAAAGTATTCTCCGGGAGCTGGGCTACAGCCAGTCCCGGATTGATAGCCTGTCTGAGCGAGGGGTCACGAAAGCCGTGAATCAAGACCTTCCCAGTTAGCGCCAGCAGACCAGGAGTGCAGTAATGTCAAATCATGCCAAGCCCCTTCGGTCGCTTCTCTTTGTCCCCGGCAACAAGGAGGACTGGATGCGCAAAGCGCCGCGTTACGGCGCCGACGCGCTAATCTTCGACCTTGAAGATTCCATCCCCGCGGCTCACCGGCCCCAAGCTCGGAAGATGGCCCGCCGCGTCATTGAAGAGCTCGGCGATCAGGGCCAGACGATCTTCGTCCGTGTCAGCAGCTTGGACACCGGAGAGACGGCGGAGGACTTGGAAGCCGTTGTCTGTAAACAGCTCTACGGCATCTTTCTGCCCAAGGTGCTGGGGCCCACGGACGTGGTGGGGGTGGACGCCTTGTTGAGCTTCTTCGAAAAGCGACAGGGCATTCCGGTGGGCCACACGCTTATCAACCCGCTTCTGGAGACGGCCGAGGCCCATTGGCACGCCTACGATATTGCCAAAGCGTCGCCCCGCGTGGCGCACATGGGCGGGGGCACGGCCAAGGACGCCGACGCCGCCCGAGCCTTGGGCTACGAATGGACCCCCGAGGGTATGGAGACCTATCCCCTCCGGGCCATGATGCTCATGGCGGTCCGCGCCGCCGGGGTGCCGTACCCCGTCAGCGGCCTCTGGGTGGATATTCACGACAACGAAGGCCTTTACGCCTATGCCGTCCAGACTCGCCGCCTGGGCTATCAGGGCCTCCTGGCCATCTACCCTGGGCAAATCGCCATCATTAACGAGGTCTTCTCCCCCAGGCCCGAGGATATTGCCCACTGGAAGAAAGTGATGGATGTCATGGCTAAGGCCGAGGCGGCCGGCACGACGGCCGTGGCTCTGGACGGGAAGATGATCGATACTGCCCACGTCAAGCACGCCCGCGACCATCTGGCCTACGCCCGCAAGCTGGGTCTGGTGCGCGACTAACGTCAAGCGAGCAGCGATAGAAGCTGGCAGGGAGGCAGTGGTTACCATGGCAAAGATGCTGAGCAAAGAGCAATCGAAGTCAGCGGCGATACGTGCTTCCCTGAGACACCCGGTTGTTGACACTGACGGCCATTACATTGAACTGACGCCCCTCTTTCTTGATTACCTCCGCGATGTGGGCGGGCCAGCGATGGTGGAGCGTTATGCAGGCCCTACCCCCATGGCTATGGAAGTCCAGTCCAAGGTCTACAACTTGTCCCTTGCGGAGCGGCGCGATCGTTGGATACGAGCACCTTCCTGGTGGGGCCTGCCGGCAAAGAACACCTTGGATCGCGCCACCGCCATGTCTCCGGCGGTGCTGTACGACCGGCTAGAGGAGCTCGGCTTCGATTTCGTGGTGCTGTACCCCAGCGAGGCGCTGCGGCTGCCGGTGATCCCTGAAACTGACTTGCGGCTGGCGGCGTGCCGGGCCTTCAACCACTTCGCGAGGGACATATTCAAGGCATATGCCGACCGTATGACGCCCGTGGGCGTCATTCCGATGAACACCCCCGAGGAAGCCATTGCCGAACTGGAGTACGCGGTCAGGGTGCTGGGCATCAAGGCGGTGGTCTTGGGCGGGAGTGTGGCGAGGCCCATCCCGGCGATACACCGCGAGAACCCTGCGTTGGACCGGATCGCCAATCGCCAGGACTTCTTCGGCCTTGACAGCGAGTACGACTACGACCCCGTGTGGGCCAAGTGCGTGGAGCTCAAGGTTGCCGTGACTTTCCACGCCGGGCAGTGGGGATGGGGGAGCCGAAGATCGATTTCTAACATGATGTTCAACCACATCGGCGGTCTTGCCGCGGGACATGACCCGCTGTGCAAGGCCCTGTTCCTTGGAGGAGTCACCCGGCGCTTCCCAACACTCAACTTCGCCTTCCTGGAGGGGGGCGCCGGCTGGGCGATAAACCTGTATACAGACATCGTCGGGCACTGGGAGAAGCGAAACGTCAGGGCGCTTCGAGAGAACCTGGACCCGGCCCTGCTGGACAGGGAGGCGCTTTTGAAGCTCATCGTGGAGAAGGGGGATGAGCGGATACGGGCGAAGAGGGAGCAGATAAAGGCCCTGGTCAACCAGGAAATGCCGCGGCCTGAGTCCATCGATGACTTCGCCGCCTGTCAGATAGAGAAGCCTGAAGATATCCGCGATCTGTTCGTGCCTCGCTTCTATTTCGGCGTGGAGGCGGACGACCCCAAGAACGCCCTGGCCTTCAACACCAGGGTCAATCCCTTCGGCGCCCGCCTGCGGGCCGTTCTCGGCAGCGACATCGGCCATTGGGACGTCGTGGATATGGCCAAGGTGCTGGAGGAGGCGCATGAGGAGGTGGAGAAGGGCCTTATCACCGAGGCTGACTTCAAGGACCTAGTCTTCGGCAACGCGGTGCGCCTCCACGGCGGTATGAATCCTGACTTCTTCAACGGGACTCCGGTGGAGGCGGAAGCGAAGAAGCTTCTGGCCGCTGAGGGGGGCTAAGACCCAAGCAGAGATGCATGCGGGGGGTGCGGGCGGCGGCGGCAACAGCCGCTTCCCTTGACGCAAGGGCCGCCTCCAGATACCCGTTGGAGTTCCAACGTCCAGCACCACGGCGAAATACGTGGCAGAAGGAAAGATCGGGGGAAGGCGAAGAATGCGGACATTCACGGAATGGCTGGCGGTGCAGCGCCGTCGCGAAGACGACATCGGCGAGCTGGCGGAGATCGTTGCCGACGACCGGCGGTGGCCGAACCCAAAAACGCTGAAGGAAGCACACGATTATTTGCTTAAGCAAGGGAATGCCATGCCCAGCATTCACCGGCTGATGAAGGCGGCGTTTGCTGAGTGGGAACGAACGCCCAAGGGCGGCAATCGCTAGCGGCTACCAGGCGCCGGTCTCTGCGCGCAAGTCCTCGTCGAAACCTATCCAGCCTGTGCGCGTGGCGGGGGTCTGGAGGGCTAGGTAGAGCACCGCGCGGGCCATATTCTCTGGCCCCACGGTCTTGTAGGTGGGCAGACCGCCGTATGCCCGCAGCACGCCCTCGGTGGCAACGGCGGTCTTAGGTTGCACCGCATTGACGCTGACGCCTTCAGGGCGAAGCTCTTCAGCCAAGCCCAAGGTGAGCTTGTTGAGGGCAACCTTGGAGACGCCGTACGCTAAGCCGCCGTCATGGCGCTTGCCGGTCATGACGGCAGAGCGCGAGGTGATGTTGATGATGGCGCCCTTGCGCGCGATGAGATACGGCAGGGCCAGCTTGGTGCACAGGACCGTGCCGCGGAGATTGACGTTGAGCACCACGTCCCAGCGTCTCATAGAGATGTCTTTCAAGGGCGTGGGGAATTGAGCGGCAGCGTTGTTCACCAGGATGTCCACGCCTCCGAAGGCAGCCACGGTGCGGTCCACCAACGACTGGACCTCCTCATCAAACCTGACGTCGGTCTTGACGGCGAGGGCTTTCCCGCCCGCCAGGCTGATTTGAGACGCGGTGGCGTGTATGGTGCCGGGGAGGTCGGGCGACTCCGCCTCCGTGCGTGCGGCCAGGACAACGGAGGCGCCTTCTTGGGCGAAGAGGACAGCGATGGCCTTGCCGATTCCCCTGCTGGCGCCCGTCACGATGGCTACTTTTCCGTCAAGCTGACCCATGTTGGCAACCCTCCGGCGCCGGCTCGGGCCAGGCGCGCCTGCTGAATGTAAGCGGTGCGCTCATCGGCGTCAACGCCAGGGAACTGAGGCGTTGGCGCATTGCGCCAGGCATAGGTGTGCCGGTAGAATGGAATGGTTCACCCGTGGCGAAGTGGCGGAACGGCAGACGCGCTACGTTCAGGGCGTAGTGTCCGCAAGGGCGTGTGAGTTCAAATCTCTCCTTCGCCACCACCTTCGTCTCTACAGTTGAGTGGTATAGAAAAGGCCTGAGTTGGCCGCTTCAACGGTGGACGAGGTTCTGAATTAGTTCTATACTAATGGATAGAGATGGAACAGACATGGTTGTAAGGGAGAAGTGAACTATGGAAGTACGCACCGCACAATATCACGCTGACAAGCGTGTGCATCGTTCCGAGGCTCGTCGGATTCTCCTCATTGGCGCGGTGAGCATTGTGACTGCGCTCACTGTGGCTGCCTGTGGCGGGGAAGAGGCTACGCCTATGCCGGTGCCGACGAATACCCCGGTGCCGACGAATACCCCGATGCCGACGAATACCCCGGCGCGGCCGACGGCGACGCCAACGCCGGTGCCGCCGACAGCGACGGCGGTGCCGCCGACGGCTATTCCCACGCTTGCGCCTGTACCCACACCGACGCCGACGGCAGTGCCGACGAAGACCCCCGTGCCGCCGACGGCGACGCCGGTGCCGCCGACTGCTACTCCCACGCCCGTGCCGACGGCCACCACCGTGCCTGCGGCAACGCCGACGGCGGTGCCGACGGTGCCGCCATTGCGCAATCTACCCCCGGCAGACGCCCAGTCGGTCAGGCCACATAGGTTCTTTGGTACGGTGCGCATCGGAGGGCAAATAGCCCCCAGCGGCACGGTCGTTTCCGCGGTAGTCGACAACCAGACCGTCGCTCAGTTCACTGTTACCGGTACCAACCCGATCAATAGTTCGGCTGCGCCTGGGTTCTACTTCGTTGACGTCCTTCCGGCGAGCGGCCAGGCCTTCGACGGCAAGACGGTCACGTTCTTCGTCGGCAATACCCGGGCGGCCCAGACGGGCATTTGGTCGAATGGCGGCGTGTCAATACCGGCGCTTGACTTGTCGGTATAGTCCCCCGCTCTGTAACCTGAAACAAAGAGAGGCCCGCGCCGGATAGCGCGGGCCTCTCTTTGTTTCTAACGACGGGAAGAGGTTAGGAAGAAGCGGCCTGCCCCGCCGCCCGGGGCTTTCCTTCCACTGGCTTCGTTTCCTGGTAGCCGCGAATGCTTTGCACAGTGATGTTTTCGCCGTCCTTGGGGGCAAGGTCGATGGCGGTGTTGAACCGGTGCAGCATGTTATAGGTCCCGACAAAAAAGAGCATTTCCACGATCTGGGCTTCGCTGAAGTGGCGCTTGGCCTCGTCGAAGAGCGAGTCGGTGATGGCCTCAGGGTTGGTGATGTACAGTTCGGCGAGTTGCAGGGCGATCTTCTGGCGATCGGGGAGGTCGGAGCGCTGCGGCTCGTGGATGTGGCTGATGTGGGTTTCGGTCAAGCCCTTTTGCTGAGCCTCAGCAAAACGGATGCGGCTTCAGTGGACGCAGTGCGCAAGCTCGGCGGACTTGAGGCGCAGCAGCTCGCGCAAGGGATCGTCTAGGGTGCCTTCATGCCACATGGCGTGGGTGAGATCGCGGTAGGCGTTGAACATGGGCTCCGGCATCTTGCGCCGGATCTCCATCAAACTGGCGCCTGATATTCTGGCGAGCGGCTTTGTCATGTGCGGCTCCGCAGCGTCCGATTGTGCGTCACGCTAGCACTGTCACCGGGCAGTGTCAACGAGAAGCCCTACACCATGTAGGCACCGCCATTGGCATGGAGAGTTTGTCCTGTGAGGATGGGGCTTTCCAGCGTGGCGGCGTAGGCGATAACCTCGGCAACCTCTTCAGGGGTGTTGGCGCGCCGGAACGGCTGGCCTCGCGACGCCATTTCGCGGACCTCTTCGGTGGGAGCATTGTCGTCGCCCATTGCCGTGGGGACCCTGCCCGGGGCGACGACGGTGACGATGATGTTGTCCACGGCGACTTCCCAGGCGAGGATCTTGGAGAACGCGACGACGCCAGCCTTGGTGGCGGAGTAGACGCCGATGCGCTTGAGGGGTTGAAAGGCCCCGCCGGATGCGGTGTTGACGATGTGTCCGCCGCCTTGTTTGCGCATGATGGGAATGACCGCCTGGCAGAGAAGGAAGGTGCCCTTGAGGTTGACGGCGACGAGACGATCGAAGGCGGACTCCTCCATCTGCTCAATGGGGACGCGGGCGGTGATGCCGGCGATGTTGGCGAGGACGTCAATGCGTCCGTATTCCTGTACGGCGCGGGCCACGAGCGCGGACACGCCGGCTTTGCTGGAGACATCAGTGTGCACGTAGACGGCGCGGCGGCCTGTCCTCGCAGCGATGTCTTTGGCGGCGTCAGCGCCCCAGTCGTCGCGGACGTCAGCGAGGACAAGGTTGAAGCCGCGTTTGGCGAGGGCGAAGGCGGCGGCGCGACCGAGGCCCCAGGGCCGTGCCGCGCCGGTGACGATGGCGCATGTGCGGGATTCGGGCATGGCGGTTGCTCCATCAGCGGGCAGGAGTGGGAGGGGAGAGGGACGGGGTGATGATAGGCGGGCGTCTCTGAGGAGTCAAGGAACATTTTTCCTTGAGGGTCACACCTGGGTGTGGTACACTGCATCGTCCATTCCGGAGGCGCTTGTACAGGGTAGAAACATGCCAAATATCTATGTGGCGGGATACACGGCGGGGTCGGGCGCAACGGCAGTTGCGGCTTCGATGGCGGCGATAGCGCAGGCGGCGAAGAAGCACGCCGGCTATTGCAAGCCGGTGTCGCTGACGGCGAAGGCGGGATCGCCGGATGCGGACGCTGTGTTCTGCAAGCAGGCGCTGGGTTTAGCGGAGGCGGCGGGCGCCATCGCGCCGGTGCATGCGACGGCAGAGGCGGTGGCGCTGGGACTGGGGACGCATGCCGATGCGGTGCGCCGGGCGGTGCAGGCGGCGGCGCAGGGCAAGGATGTGACGGTTATCGAAGGGTTGCCGGCGAGCGGACCCACCGCGGCGGCATCGGCAGAGATGGCGAACCTTGCAGATGCAAGGGTTGTGGTGGTTGTCCGCTACGCGCATGGGATGGATGCGGCGGCGGTGGCGGAGATCAAGGAGCGCTTTGGGCCGCGGCTGGCGGGAGTGGTGGTGAACGCGGTGCCGGAGCATGCTGCTCGCGAGGCGGCGCAGACGTTTGCACCGGCGCTGCGGGAGGCGGGGGTCACGGTGCTGGGGTTGATCCCGGAGGACCGTCTACTGCTGGGGTTTACCGTGGCGGAGCTTGCGGCGCGGCTGGGGGCAGAGGTGGTGAGCAATGAGGACCGCGCGGGCGAGATTGTGGAGCGGCTGCTGGTGGGGGCGAATGTGGTGGACTCCAGCGAGTACTATTACCAGCGCGCCGTCAACAAGGCGCTGATCACGCGGGCGGACCGCCCCGACCTGGTGTGGAATGCGCTGGACGCGAACACGCGGTGCGTGGTGCTGACGGGCGGGAAGCGGCCGATCCCCTATGTGCTGGAGAAGGCGGCGGAGAACGAGGTGCCGGTGATGGTGGCTCCCAAGGGGACGATGGATACGGTGGCGGGCCTTGAAGGGCTGGCGGGCGCGGCGACGTTCCACCACCCGAAGAAGCTGGAGCGCTTTGTGGCGCTGCTGCGGACGCATTCCAGCGCCCGCGACTTAGTCGTCTAGGCGGTCCCTCCCGCTGCGCGGCGCCTGCTATGCCTGCCTATACCTGCGCTGAATTACCGCAATAGGCCATTTTCTCCTGTCAGGTCTTGCAGTCTGCAGGATTTGCCGTATAATTATTGTTTGTGAGCCAACTCTGAAAGGGAGGGCATGTGATTGAATGCTCTAGGAACTCATCTCTTGCTCGAACTCCGCGAGTGCGAAGCGGAACGCCTGAATGACGTTGGCTTCATTCGCACGACGATGCTCGATGCGGCTAGGGACCTGGGCGTCACGGTCCTGAGCCATTCCTTTCACAAGTTTGCGCCACAGGGCGTGACCGGCATTATCGCCATCTCGGAATCGCACTTCAGCATCCACACGTGGCCGGAGTACGGCTACGCTGCGCTGGATATTTTCACCTGCGGCGAGTCGTTCGAGCCCACCCGCGCGGCGAGGTACATCGCCACGCACATGGGGGCGAAGCGGACGGAGATCACCGAGGTGAAGCGCGGGCGGCTGCCGGCAGTCGTCGTCACGCGCTAGGCGGTGGCCACGGACCCGTTCGGCAGCGCATGGTGGATCGAGCGTATCCACGACGAGCTGTTTCTCCAGACGAAGCTGCAGGCGGTGTTGTTCACCGGCAAGACGCGGTTTCAAGACGTCGCCATCATCGAGACGGCAGCTTTCGGGAAGACGCTGATCCTGGACGGGAAGACGCAATCGGCGGCGATTGACGAGTTCGTGTATCACGAGGCGCTGGCGCATCCGGCGCTGCTCTTGCATCCCAACCCGAAGCGTGTGTTCATTGCCGGCGGCGGCGAAGGGGCGACGCTGCGGGAGGTGTTGCGGCATGGGAGCGTGGAGCAGGCGGTGATGGCGGACATTGACGGGGATCTGGTGGAGCTGTGCCGGGAGCATCTGCCGGAGTGGCACGCGGGGGCGTTTGACGATGCGCGCACGGTGCTGGCGCCGGGTGATGCGCGGGCGGCGCTGGAGCAGAGCAAGCGCAAGTATGATGTGATTGTCATTGATGTGACGGACCCTGCGGAAGCGGGGCCATCGCTGCCGATTTTCACGAAGTCGTTTTACGAGATGGCGCTGGAGCGGCTGACGCCGCAGGGTGTGCTGGTGACGCAGGCGGGGCCGGCGGCGCTGGGGATGACGCAGGTGCATGGGGCGATCGTGCATACGCTGGAGGCGGCGGCGAGCCGGGCGTTCCCTTATCGCGCGAACGTGATTTCGTTCGGCTGCGAGTGGGGGTTTGCGCTGGTGAGCAAGGGGATGACGCCGGATTCGCTTTCACCGGAGGAGGTTGACCGGCGAATTGCGAAGCGAGTGAAGGGCACGCTGCGGTTTTTGGATGGCGCGTCGTGGCCGGGGTTGTTTAGCGCGCCGAAGTGGCTGCGTGAGGCGCTGGTGGCGGAGACGACGGTGCTGACGGAGGATACGCAGGTGTTTCTGGCGTAGGGGGCGTCTGTCCTCTCTGGCCCTACCCCAACATACAGCGCCGGCGTGTCTTGGCGGCATGCCTTGTTGGGCTCACGCGGCGGCACGCGAACAAGCGGCTGTGCGCCGGAACTCTGCCCGCTGTGTCATGCGCCGGAAGTGGATAGCTTTCGCCGCTACCGAGTCCAGAGCTGGGGCAGGTTGATGGTGTAGGGGGCCTTTCCCAGTTGCCAGTTTTGCGGGAGTGACGCAGCCGCGCCGTAGGTTGCACCGGCATCAAACAACATGGGGATTATCACCTGCTGGAGGGCGGCTTGCTGGAGGGCCTGTGCCTGCTTGGTGTACTCCTCCACGGTAGAAGCGCCAGTCCACGCGGCGACGAGGCGCTCGATCTCGGGGTCTTCCGAAACACGAGAGGCCGCAGCTTTAGTACAGCAGCCTACGCCAAACACGGAACCGATGAGCCGGTTAGGTATGTACATCACGCCGCCGACTGCGGGAGGAACGAGCCTCTGGTTGTTCCACACCGATTGATAGGTGGGAAAGTCCGAGGGCCTGCGCTGGACCTTGATGCCCACACGCTCCCAGCTCACGGCCACGGCTTCCATTATCTCAAGGCCTTCCGGCAGACCGGGGAAAGTGAAGATCCAGAACTCTAGGCTGAATCCGTTAGGGTAACCGGCCTGCTGGAGCAGTTGGCGCGCCCGCGCGGGGTCGTACGCCTGGGGAGGGAATTCCTTGTAGGCCAAGTCCCATGAGTTCAGGGGGCGGGCGGACGACTGCTTGGCCTGCCCGAACAAGAACGTGTCGATAAGAGCCTTCCGGTCTATGGCCAGGCTCAACGCCTCCCGCACGTCCCTGATAGCGAGCGGGTTCTTGACCCCGTTCTGCTCCGTTATCCATTGCTGGTGAAGATTGAGGTAGGCGCCGGCGCTTCCCTCTTTGGTGAATACTTTCAGGCCTGCCTTGGGCAACTCGACCGTCGCAGCCCGGTCAACTTCCGTTATTTCGATGTCCCCGGTCTTCAGCAGAGCAATCCTGGTGGTCTGCTCCGGTATTCCCCTGAACTCGATGTTGCGGTACTTGGGCACGCCGTAGAGCCAGTGGTTGGGCACAGCCTCGAACGCATAGCTGGCGGCGGGGTTGATCTCTCTAATCTTATAGGGGCCTGACCCCAACGGGCGTTTTTCGAACTCGCCTGCGCCGGCAAAGGGGCCGGCGGCGGCGCCGAGCGAGGTGATGTATGCCTTGGGCAGGAGGAAATGGAAGCCGGTGGTGCCTAAGGCGCTCAGGCTGGAGATGGGGAAAAAGATGGACCTCGTCTTGAGGTTCGCTATCATGGTCAGATCGTCAGGCGTTTCCATGACTCCGAGGAGCGCCCGCTGGATGGAGGCGAAGGGCGAGACGAATCCCTCCCGCGACTGGAACTCCTGGGTGAACTTGGCATCCTGGGACGTGGCCTTGTCACCATTCTGGAAGACGACATTGTTCTTGAACTTGAATGTCCAGGCAGTGGAGTCGGCGTTTGCCGTCCACGATGTGGCGAACCCGCCAGCAGGATTGAGCGTGCCGTCAGGTTTGTTGCCGACGATCATATCGTAGATCACTTCGTTGATGACAGGGTCGATGCCGCCCTTGGAGGAAAAGGACTGGAAGTTCACGGTGCCCAGGGCGATGCGCAGGGAGCCTTGCGGGACGGGCTGAGGGGTAGCCGTTGGAGTTGGGGCCGCCGTGGGGCGCGCGGCGGCGGTGGCCAATGGAGCAGTCGCGGCAGGCGACGGGGCGGAGTCGTCACCGCCGCCACAGGCGGCAATGACCATTGCCATCGAAACAATCGCCCCGAAAATGACCGCTAGGTGTTGGCGTCGCATTGGTTTCCCCCTGTTACCGCTTAGCGCTTATCGGCTGCCGGCGTTTTGGCGCATCTTGCTGGAGGACTTTCTGCGCTTCCTGCTCCACGGATGTGCCTTTGTAGAAATCAGGGTTCGTCCCGCCGTGGAGCTTTACTGCGTTGGAGAAGACGAACTCCTTGAAGTCGTGTTCGTCCAGCAGTTCGTGATCCAGGAGCTCCTGGGCCTCGGGGAGAACGTCCCGCATATCGAACGAGTCCCAATGCCCAATGTCCGAGCCAAGCATGGGCCGGAGCTTGGCGCCGAAGGGATTGATCTTGGTGTTGAACGCCAGCGAAACGAACGGGTCATCGGCCTCACAACCGAAGTAAAAGTGGGGGATGAAGAGGTCGGCGATGTCCTCGGCCTTCTGAATGCGGCATGCAGCCATATCGTCCAACTCGGAAGGCCGGGGCGGCTTCTTGGAGTAGAACTCGCGAACCTTGGCGAGACTAGAGGTTACGCGGGCGTCACCATATTCCTGCATGAGCTTCATGATGTACTCAACGTCCAAGCGCTCTGGGTTCAGGTGCTGGATCCCTTCCGCCCCGCGCCGCTTCCAGCGACCGACGAGGTCCGCGTAGAGCCTGGAGGCCCAGTCCACGCCGCATTCCAGGAAGGCGATGCGAAGCTGGGGGTAACGACGGGTCACGCCGGAGAGGAAGAGCGACTTGCAGATGGGTTCGCATCCCGCAGCGAAATGGCCTATATGGTTGTAGATGACATTGGTGGGGGATTGACGGCTTCCCCAACCCATGCCGTTGGTGTGAAAGGTTGGCGCGACCTTCAATTCGAGGCACTTCTCCCACACGGGGTTGTAGTCATACTCCGAGTCAATGCCAAAGGTGTCTATGGTGTAGGCGTACTTATCGAGCTCGGGGTTCGTGCGGTGCACGGCGGGGATGGGGCGGCGCACGGGGCCGGCGGTCATGACGACTTTTGCTCCCAGCGTGCGCACGCAGTATTCGAGTTCCGCGATGGCGTCTTTGGGAGTGAACATGGGGATGTATGCGGACATGGTGAGCGTCTTGGCGTAGGGGCGAAACATTTCAGCGAAGAGGGTGTTGAGGGCGCGGGTGACCACCAGACTAACTTCTCTGGGCAGGGCGCTCGGGATCCACACGCCCTCGGAGGGGTACATGACGGCGTAGTCTAGGCCAAGCTCTTCCAAACGCTCGTTGAGGAGACGGGGCAGCCCGGCGGTGGCGCGGTCGAGGGTAGCCTCTGTGGGGTATCTCCACCAAATGGGCGTGGTGGCAGCGGTTTCGCGCCGGGTTGCAGCAGACATCTTGCGAAAGGTTTCGTCGGCGCCGTCGTACGTGGGGTTCAGGCGGACGACATCTTTGGCCATGTCACTGCCGCCGACTTTCGCCACGAAGTCAAGGAGGTAGTCCCATAACACCGGCGTGACTTCATCCATGTGGCCGTCAGCATCTATGACGGGATGGGGCAGTTGGGACCTGATGGCGTGAGCTTTGGACTTCGCAGCAGATTTGAGAGCTTTCGCCGGCATGTGCGCCCCCTGGATTCTTTCTTGTAGGGTTCCAGCGCATCGCTGGCTGGACGTCAGGGTTCTCCAGATGGAACGATACCACCCGATTGCGAACGGTAGTGCCTCAAACTTGACGTACCACGGCACAGAGTGAGGGGTGGATGGACTTTAGGGGGCAAGCTAACATGGGGGTGAACGGTTGTCAACCGGAGGCTGGCCTCTTGCGCCGCGATGGTAAGGTGGGGCGTGAGAGGAGGAGAGCTATTCGCGTTCGAGCTTGAGGAGGGCGAGGAAGGCTTCCTGGGGGATTTCGACGTTGCCCACCATTTTCATGCGCTTTTTGCCTTCGGCTTGCTTTTTGAGGAGCTTCATCTTGCGGGTGACGTCGCCGCCGTAGCATTTGGCGAGGACGTTTTTGCGCATGGCGCGGATGGTTTCGCGGGAGATGACTTTGTTGCCGATGGCGGCCTGGACGGGCACCTCGAACATTTGGCGGGGGATGAGCTCTTTGAGCTTGCTGACGAGGGCGCGGCCCTGGAAATAGGCCTGGTCTCGGTGGATGATGAGGGAGAGGGCGTCTACCGGCTTGGCGTTGACGAGGATGTCTACTTTGACGAGGTCGCCGGGGCGGTAGTCGAGGAAGTTGTAGTCCATGGAGGCGTAGCCCTGGGTGCGGCTTTTGAGCTGGTCGTAGAAGTCGATGAGGACTTCGCCGAGGGGGATGTGGTAGGCGAGGAGGACGCGGGGGTCTTTGGAGGCGGCTTCGTGTGCGACGACGGTGTCTTGGGTGGAGCGGGAGTCTAGGTATTCCATGCGCTTGAAAATGCCGCGGCGGTTGGAGACCAGGTCCATGATGGGGCCGACGTAGCGGTTGGGGACGATGACGGTGATTTCCAGCCAGGGCTCGCGGATTTCGGCGATGGCCTGGGGCTCGGGGAGTGTGGCGGGGCTGTCGACTTCGATGAGTGCGCCTTTGGTGGTGAGGACCTGGTAGGCGACGCTGGGGGCGGTGGCGAGGAGGTCGAGGCCGTATTCGCGCTCGAGGCGGGTTTGGACGATTTCCATGTGGAGGAGGCCGAGGAAGCCGCAGCGGAAGCCGAAGCCGAGGGCGGCGGAGTTTTCGATTTCGTAGACGAGGCCGGCGTCGTTGAGCTTCAACTTTTCCAGCGCCTCGCGAAGCTCAAGATAGTCGTGGCCTTCGGAGGGGAAGAGGCCGGCGTAGACCATGGGTTTGAGGACTTTGTAGCCGGGGAGGGGAGAGGTGGTGGGGTTGGCGGCGTCCGTGACGGTATCGCCGACGCGGGAGTCCTGGACGGCCTTGAGGCCGGTGGCGATGTAGCCGACTTCGCCGGCTTCTAGTGACGGAAGCGGGGAGAAATGGGGCTTGAAGGCGCCGACTTCGAGTGGTTCGATCACGCGGTCGGTGGACATGAGGAGGAGGCGGCTGGTGGGGAGGACGCGGCCATCGAAGACGCGGACGGAGGCGATGACGCCCTTGTAGGGGTCGTACCGGGAGTCGAAGATGAGGGCGCGGAGGGTGGCCTCGAGGACTCCTTTGGGAGGGGGGACGCGGGCGACGATGGCTTCGAGGAGATCGGGGATGCCGATGCCGGACTTGGCGGAGATGAAGAGCACCTCGTCGTCCTTGAAGCCGAAGGCGTCCATGAGCTCCTGGGCCACACGCTCAGGCTCGGCGGCGAGCAGATCGATCTTGTTGACGACGGGGATGATTGCGAGGTTATTTTCCAGGGCGAGGTAGACGTTGGCGAGGGTCTGGGCCTGGATGCCCTGGGAGGCGTCCACGATGAGGAGGGCGCCTTCGCAGGCGGCGACGGAGCGGGAGACTTCGTAGGAGAACTCCACGTGGCCGGGGGTATCGAGGAGGTTGAGTTCGTACTGCTTGCCGTCGCCGGCGGTGTAGTCCATGCGGATGGGGTGGGCCTTGATGGTGATGCCGCGCTCGCGTTCAAGGTCCATGGAGTCGAGGAACTGCTCGGCCATGTCGCGCTTTTCGACGGTCTTGGTGACCTCAAGAAGGCGATCGGCAAGGGTGGACTTGCCGTGGTCAATGTGGGCGATGATGCAGAAGTTGCGGATGCGGGAGAGTTCCATAGCAGGCCATTATGGTAACACAACAGAAGGGGTTAGGGGGCAGCACAACAGAAGGAAAGGGGCCCTTACGGCGGATCGGTCGCGGGGGCAGGCTGGGGTGGGGGTGCGGGTGGGGGTGATCCGGTAGCAGGGCGGGGGGCACCGCCGCGGATGGCGGAGAGGATGGCGGCGAGGGCGGCGAGGGGGATGGCGAGGAGCATGGCGATGCGGAAGCCTCGCAGGAAGGCGTCGTTGTAGAGGGATGCGGTGGCGGGATCGGCGATGGCGGCGGCGCGGTCGGCGGGGGAGGGGAGGCCGTGGATGGCGAAGCCGCCGGAGGCGGCGAAGATGGCGAAGATGGTGGCGACGAAGGCGATGCCGATGCTTTGCCCCGCGTGGCGTCCCATGCCGAGGAGTCCGGCGGCGACGCCGCGGCGCTCCGGGGGGACGGAGGACATGACGCCGTTGTTGTTGGGGGTGGTGAAGAGGGCCATGCCCACGCCGAAGAGGGCGAGGGCGGCCATGACCAGGGGGATTGGGGTGGTGGCGGAAAGGAAGGAGGTGAGGAAGAGGGAGAGGACGACGAAGAGGAGGCCGGCGGTGGCGATGCCGCGGGGGCCGAAGCGGTCGGAGAGTCTGCCGGCGAAGGGGGAGATGGCGGCGATGGTGATGGGGACAGGGAGGAGGAGGAGGCCGGCCTTTTGGGCGGAGAAGCCACGGAGGCTTTGCCAGTAGAAGGGGATGAGGATGTTGAGGGCGGCGAGGGAGACGAGGGCGAGGAAGCCGGCGAGTTGCCCGGTGGTGAAGGCAGGGATGCGGAGGAGGGCGAGGTCTATGAGGGGGAAGCGGGTGCGGGATTCCCAGAGGAAGAAGGCGGCGGTGACGGCGATGCCGGCTCCGGAAAGTCCAAGGACGGCGGGCGATGACCAGCCCCATTCGGGGCCTTTAGTGACGCCGAAGAGGACGGCGCCAAGGCCGGCGACGAGGAGGAGGGCGCCGCGCCAGTCTACGGGCTCCATGCGCCGCTGGCTCTTGAGGGAGGGGAGGACGCGGACGGCGACAACCGCGGACAGGATGCCGATGGGGACGTTGACGAAGAAGACGGCGCGCCAGGAGAGGTGGGTGATGAGGATGCCGCCGACGGTTGGGCCGAAGGCGCCGCCGGCGCTGATGATGATGGCCTGAATGCCCATGGCGGCGCCGCGCTTGCCAGGAGGAAAGACGTCGGTGATGATGGCGAGGACGTTGGCGGTGATGAGTGCGCCGCCGCAGCCCTGGACGATGCGGAAGATGATGAGCCAGAGGATGGTGGGGGAGAGGCCGGCGGCGAGGCTGGCGGCGGTGAAGAGGATGACGCCGGCGATGAAGAGTCGCTTGCGGCCGAGGACGTCGCTGATGCGGCCGAAGACGGGGACGAGGACGGTGAGGGTGATGGTGTAGGCGATGATGGTCCACTCGAGCTCGGAGAGGGAGGCGTCGAGGGATTGGGCGAGGTTGGGCAACGCGAGGTTGAGGATGGTCTGGTCAATGATGACGAGGAAGAGGCCGGAGGCGACGGTGACGAGGACGAGCCAGGGGTTGACGGTGTGCGGTGCCGCCGGCGACGGCGCGGGGCTGGAGGTCATGGCTGTTGCTGGAAGCCGATGCAGGGGAGGGGGATCGCCATGGTGAGACATGGTACAAGGTTTGGGGAGATGAGGGGAGGGCGGGAGGGGCAAGGCTTGGCGCTGGCGGGTAGGGGACGGTATTATCTAGAGCGACGGGTTCGCGGAGTCTCCAGTATTCAGAGCAGGGGGATGAGCACATGACAGTGCTGGACGATATTCTGGCGCACAATGCGCGGTTTGTTGCGGACCGCAATCGTCCGCTGACGAAGGCGCCGGCGAAGAAGGTGGCGATTTTCACCTGCATGGATACGCGGCTGGTGGAGTTTCTGGAGCCGGCGATGGGGCTGCGCCGGGGCGATGCGATGGTGATCAAGAATGCGGGGACGACGGTGATCGATCCCACGGGCGGGGTGATCCGGAGCCTGGTGGTGGCGGTGCATGCGCTGGGATGCGCGGAGATTTATGTTATCGGCCACCTGGATTGCTGGATGGCGCAGGTGGATGAGGCGACGCTGGAGCGCCGGATGCTGGAGTCGGGGGTGCCGCAAGCGGCCATTGACGGTCTGCACCCGAACTTGAGCGAGTGGCTGGGGAATTTTCGCGACGTGTATGGCAACGTGCGGCGGGTGACGGCGATTATCCGGGAGAACCCGCTAATTCCGCGGGACGTGCCGGTGCATGGGCTGATGTTCGACCCTGCGAGCGGATCGCTGGAGCTCCTGGAGAGGGGGCACGAGGGGTAGGCGGGGGCAAAGGCGGCGTGAGGGCGAATAACCGGCAGGCCCATAAATCAGGGGTGGACGGGTGGGGGAAGCGTGGCGTGGCGCGAATGACCGGCAGGCCCACAGATCAGCGCCGCCGGGTGGGGCGGCGGCGGCGGAGTGGGGAAGGGGAGACTCGAACTCCCACGCCTTGCGGCACAAGATCCTAAGTCTTGCTCGTCTGCCAATTCCGACACTCCCCCAGGCAAGCCAGCTCGGCGTGTGCCAAGTCCGCTATTTTCTCAAGCGGCGCGGCGCGGCGCAGCGTGTGTATGGTAGCACGGGGCCTGGTTGGGCGGGCAAAAAGAAAGCGGCTGGACGGTGCAAGGCGCTGGGGGAGCGATGTGGTGAGCCGGGTGGGATTTGAACCCACGACCCGCTGATTAAGAGTCAGCTGCTCTGCCGCTGAGCTACCGGCCCACAAGAGGAACGCTAGAGGAAAATCTAGCACATGCTAGAGGTGCAGGGCAAGGGCGAAGGGGCTGCTTGCCCCGCGTTGACATGATTGGAGGCGGTGTCTATAGTGGCGTAACGAATAAGTTCATAGCGCACCCGTTCAGGTGTCCCGATGCGTCGGCGAAGGCCGGGATCGGGAAGAATAGGGAAGGCGGTGTAAGACCGCCGCGGTAGCGCCACTGTAAGCGGGATGTTGCCGGAGCCACTCTCTGGAGGCAGAGGGGAGGCAGGGGCAGCCGCGAGCCAGGAGACCTGCCTGAACGGTGAGGCGATTGCTCTCCGCCTTAGAGAGCGTCACCCACTAGGCCGGCATGTCCGGCTCTGGCATTGAATGGGATGACCTCTGGCGGAGCGCCGGAGGTCTTTTGTTTTGGGGACAGTTGCGCAGCCCATAGGACAGTGGTTCCGGCAGTCGCGGGTGACGACGCAGCTGGCGCTGGGCGTGTCTGCGCTGGCGGTGTTGCTGGCGGGGGTGGCGTTGCTTTCGATGAGCCTCGGCCCGGTGGAGATTCCGCCGAGCCACGTGTGGCATGTGGTGCTGCACCGGCTGGGGTTCGACGCCGGGCCGTTCACCGGCGTGGAGCAGCAGGTGATCGAGCAGATACGGCTGCCGCGGATTGTGGTGGGGGCGCTGGTGGGAATGGGGCTGGGGGTGGCGGGGGCGGCGATGCAGGGGCTGTTCCGCAACCCGATGGCGGACCCGGGGATCATCGGCGTGTCCGCGGGCGGAGCCGCAGGTGCGGTGCTGGCGATCGCGCTGGGAGTGAACACGGCGTTCTTTCTGGCGCTGCCGCTGTTCGCGTTTGCGGGGGCGATGGGGGCGATGTTCCTGGTGTACGGGATATCGCTGGCGGGGGGGCGGTTCTCCATGGCGGCGCTGCTGCTGGCGGGGGTGGCGGTGTCGTCGTTCCTCGGCGCGGTGGTGTCGGCGGTGATCGTGATCGTGCCGCGGAACGATGCGCTGCGGGAGATTATCTTCTGGCTGGCTGGCGGGCTGGACTCGCGGTCATGGGAGCATGCGCGGCTGGCGGCGCCGCTGGTGCTGGGCGGGGTGGCGGTGATCGTGGCGCTGACGCGGGAGCTGAACCTGCTGATGCTGGGGGACGACGAGGCGCGGTCGCTGGGGGTGCGTGTGGGGGTGGTGCGCGCGGTGATCATTACGGCGGCGGCGCTGGTGACGGGGGCAGGGGTGGCGGTGAGCGGGACGATCGCGTTTGTGGGGCTGGTGGTGCCGCATATGGTGCGGCTGGCGTTCGGCCCGGACCATCGGGTGCTGGTGCCGATGAGCGCAGTGGGCGGGGCGCTGTTTGTGGTGGCGGCGGATACGGTGGCGCGGACGGTGGTGCAGCCGACGGAACTGCCGGTGGGCATCATCACGGCGTTTATGGGCGCCCCGTTTTTTATCGTTCTGCTGTTGAAGAATAAGCGGCGTGCGGACACATTTTGAGAAGGGTGGGTTGTGTCCTATGTGGGTTGCTCAGAGCTAAGGTGAAGCGATGCAACGCGGCGAGCCATCCCCCTGCCCCCTTCCTTTCCTGGAAGGGGGTGAAATTGGGGACACCCCAAACCTCGGCAGGGGCTCTGCCCCTGGACCCCGATCAAGAGGAACAAGAGCGGAACCAGAAGGAGCGACAAGCGATGGGTGCGAAGAGACTGATGAGAGTGGCGATGGCAATTGCGGCGCTAGCGATGCTGACGGTGGCCTGCGGTGGAGGGGCGGCGGAAAGGCCAGCGTCGCCGCCGACGGTTGTGGCTGCGGCGACGGCGGCGGCGAACCTGTGGGCGGGGGTGGCGGGGATCGTGGATGCGGGGAACCACGGCTGGCCGCGGCAGGTGACGGGCATCAACGGCATGGTGACGATCAAGCAGCAGCCGCAGCGGATTCTGACGGTTTCGCTGGGGCATGACGAGGTGACGTACGGGCTGGTGCCGGCGAGCCGCGTGGTGGCGGTGGGGGCGTTCACGAAGAACGCGGACAGCTCGAACGTTGCGGTGCTTTCGGCGAAGCTGCCGACGATCGGCAGGGACCCGGAGCCGATTATTGCGCAACGTCCGGACGTGGTGATCGCCAGCGCGTTCACCAGCAAGGACCTGGTGACGGCGCTAGGGAATGCGGGGGTGGCGGTAGTGCAGACGCAACTGCGGAACGACCACGAGGGTCGCATCCAGGACATGCTGCTGATGGGGTATATTTTCGGCGAGGAAGAGCGGGCGCTGGCGCTGGCGAAGGAGGTTCGCGGGCGCTACGAGGCGCTGCGGGCGGTGGCGGGGAAGAAGGCGCAGGGGCAGCAGCCGCGGGTGATGTCCACGGCGAAGTTTTCGGACAAGCTGTATACGGCAGGCGCGGAGTCCACGGAGGGAGCGATCATCGAGGCGGCGGGCGGGTTCAACGTGGCGGCGGAGGCGGGGCTGAAGAACAATCCCGTCATTACGCTGGAGGGGATCGTGAAGATGCGGCCGGAGGTGATTATCATCACGCAGCCTGCGGATAGCGGCGAGCCGTACAAGCAAGAGCTGCTGGCGAGCGCGGCGCTAGTGGAGGTGCCGGCGATAAAGAACAAGGCGATCTATATTGTGCCGATCCGGTGGTACACGACGCTGTCTTACTGGAACTTGGCGGGGGCGGAACACCTGGCGCGGGTATTGTGGCCGCAGGATTTCGCGGGCAAGGAGGTGGCGCCATTTACGTTTCCACAGTAGCTGGGCAGCGTTTCGCCGAGGCAGGCGACGGAGCGCAGGCAGGGCTGGCGGCTCGCGAGGTGTTGGTGCAAGCGGATGCGGCGCGGATCCTGGATGGCGTGTCGGTCAGCGTTGGCGCGGGGGAGTTCTTGGGGCTGATCGGTCCAAACGGCGCTGGGAAGTCCACGCTGCTGCGGGCGATGTCAGGGGTGCTGCGCCGTCGCGCGGGGACGGTGACGCTGGAGGGACGCGACCTGGACGCGATGGGCCCGGGAGAGGTGGCGCGGGTGCTGGCGCTGGCGCCGCAACTGGCGCCGTACACCTACGGGTTCACCGCGCTGGAGGTGGTGATGATGGGTCGCTACCCGCATATGGGGAGGTTTCAAGTCGAAGGAGCAGCGGAGCGGAGGATTGCGGAGGAGGCGCTGGAGCGGACGGAGGCGGCGCGGTTCGCGCATCGCGAGGTGGCCACGCTTTCGGGAGGAGAGCGGCAGCGGGTATTTTTGGCGCGGGCGCTGGCGCAGGCGCCGCGGGTGCTGCTGCTGGATGAGCCGACATCGAACCTGGATATTCAGCACCAGATGCGGGCGCTGGCGCTGGTGCGGGAGCTGGCGCGAGAGGGAATTGCGGCGATTGCGGCGATCCACGATCTGACGCTGGCGGCGCGGTACTGCGACCGGCTGGTGCTGCTGCATGAGGGTCGCGTGGCGGCGGAGGGCGCGCCGCGGGAGGTGCTGACGCCGGAGAGGATCGAGAGGGTGTTCGGCGTGCGCGCCGTGGTGTACCCCGATCCGCTGACAGGGTCGCTGACGCTGAGCTTGCTGGATGCGTCGCCGGGGGAGGCTGCCGTGGGATCGCAGAGGCGGGTACATGTGGTGTGTGGCGGAGGCCGTGGTGCACGGCTCCTGTACGAGCTGAAGCGGGCAGGATATGTGGTGACTGCGGGGGTGCTGGGAGCAGGCGATACCGATCGCAGCGCGGCGGATATTCTGGGGGTGGAGTATGTGGCGGGGGAGGTGTTCGGGGAGATTGACCAGGCGGCGCATGCGCGGCACATGGCGCTGGCGCGGCAGGCGGACGCGGCGGTGTTGTGCGAGACGCCGTTCGGACACAACAATATTCTCAATCTGGTGGCGCTGTCGGCAGCGCGGCGGCTGGTGAGCGTGGAGAGCGGGCCGTTTTCGCGGCGGGATTTTTCGCGGGGTGAGGCGCAGTCGCTGTTCGATGCGCTGCGGCCGGCGGCGCGGTGCAAAACGCTGGAGGAGACGCTGGCGGCGGTGCATGCGCTGGCGGAAGCGGCGAGAGGAGGTGCGGAGTGACGCTGGATGCGGGCGCGGGAGAGCATCAGCCAGTGAAGGGGCCGCGAGTGCGGAAGGGGCTGGGGTTGCTGTTCGCCGGGGAGCAGTCGGCGCATGAGTCGCTTGCAGCTGTGCTGCGGGCGCTGCCGACGCTGGAGCAGGCGTACGCGCACCGGATGATCAGCGGGGGTGTGTGCGGTCAGAGGCGACGTTGACAGGCGGGGCAATGCCTAGGAGAATCCGCTGATTGCGGAACGGCGGGAGCATATGGCAAGACGACGGCACGGGATGGCGATAATCGGGCTGGCAGCGCTGCTGGCGGGGTGCAGTGGGGGCGGCAGCGCTACGCCCGCGGCGACGGCGGATGCGCCCGTGGCGGCGACGCCTGGGGCGACGGCCACGCCGCGGGCCACGCCGACGCCATTTCCCACGGTGACGCCCCGTGCCCCGTCGACGCCCACGGTTGCGCCGACGACGACGAGAGCGCCGACGCCCACACCAGCGGCCATCGCGCTGAGCGAGGTGTATCAGAACAGCGGTTTGGGGTACTCCGTGCGCTATCCCGCGGGATGGACGGTGAGTGAGTCCGGCCCGGTGACGACGATTACGCACCCGGTGAGGACGAACGTGGTGGTGACGGGGCAGCGGACGCCGAGCCTGACGCTGGACCAGCATGTGACGCAGAGCCTGAAGACGTTTGCCGATGGCGTGGGGAGCGCGGGGGTGAAGGACTTCCGCGAGGTGGGGCGAGTGTCGCTCAGCAATCCAGCGCGGGTGCAGGTGACGGCGAAGGCTACGAGAGAGAATGTGCCGATCACGGAGACGCTGGTGTTTGCGGTGAACCAAGGGGTGGGTCTGGTGGTGGTGGGGACGGTGCGGGACTCACTGTCAGACGTGCATCAGCCAGTGCTGGAGCAGATATTATCGTCGCTGCAACTGGTAGCGCCGGTGGCGACGGCGGCGGACGACTACGGCAACACGGCGGCGCTGTCGCAGGCAATAGATGCGGGGGGGTCGATCAGGGGAGCGATTGAGCGCGCGGGGGACTTGGATGTGTTCAAGTTCCAGGGAAAGGCGGGGACAGCGTACCGCATCACGGCCATGGTGGGGACGCTGGCGGATAGCGCGCTGCTGCTGCGCGGGCCAGGGGCGGACTGCCTGCTAACGGTGAACGACGACGCCAGCGGCGGGTTGGGGTCCCAGATACGGTGGAAGGTCGCGGTGGACGGGACGTACTACGTCACGATGCTGAGCGCGGTGGGCGCCGGCACGGGGAGCTATACGCTGGCGCTGGCAACGACGACGGAAGCGCCAACGGACGACTACGGCAACGCGGCCTGTTCCGCGACGGCGATCACCGTGGGTACGCCGGTGAAGGGGAGTGTGGAGGAGACGGCGGACTCGGACTGGTTTTCGTTCCGGGGGGAGACCGGCATAACGTACACGGCGACGGTGAGCCTGGGGACGCTAGCGGACTCGCTGTTGCAGGTGTGGGCTACAGGGGGGACGAGCCCGGCGGTGACGAACGACGACTTCGGCAACACGCTGGCGTCGCAGGTGGAGTTCACGATAGGGACGACGGCTACGTATTATTTGCAGGTGACGCAGGGGGACGATCGCTCGTCGGGGACGTACACGCTGACGCTGACGGCGAAGCAGTCAGACCGCACGGCGCCGGTGGTGGCGACGGCGACGCCCCGGCCCGCGCCGTCAGTGCCCAGCGCCACGCCGGCGCCAACGGCGACACCGCGGCCTTAGGCGGCGGGAGGCGGCTGGCAGGTGGGGCAGCAGTAGCTGCCGCGGCCGCGGATGAGGATGCGCTGGATGGGCGCGGCGCAGGCGGGGCAGGGCCGGCCGGGGAGGCGGGGGACGCGGAAGACGTGGATGGCGCTTTCTGTCTCCAGCGGGGGGCGTTGGGACGACGATGCGGCGTCGAGCTTGTCTAGGGCGGCGGCGAGGACGTCTACGATAGCGCGATGTAAGCTGCTTGCCTGTCCGCTGGTGATGGCTGCGCCGGGAGTGAGGGGGTGGATGCGGGCGGCGAAGAGGGATTCATCGGCGTAGATGTTGCCGAGGCCTGAGATGAGGGATTGCTCGCAGAGGAGGGCCTTGACGGGCGGGACGCGCCGGGCGAGGACGGCGGCAAGGGCCTGCGGGGTGAAGTCGGGAGCAAGAGGCTCTGGGCCAAGGGGGCCGGTGACGCTGGAGGGGTCGGCGGCGAGCCAGAGCATGCCGAGCTTGCGCGGGTCAAGAAAGCGCAACTCGCAGGCGCCGTCGAGGAGGAGGACGTTGGTGGTGAAGCGCGGTCGCGGCGCGGAGGCGGGATGGAGGAGGAGGGCGCCGGTCATGCGGAGGTGGGCGACTATGGTAAGAGGCGCGGGATGCGCGCCGGGGCGGTCATTGAGTCGCAGGAGGAGGAACTTGGCGCGCCGCTCCACGGTGCGAATGGTGCGCCCGCGTGCGCCGCGGAGGAAGTGGGCGGGGTTGCTGCTGCGGATGGCGCCAGGCCAGGCGAGGTCCGCGCCAGTGATGGCGTGGCCGGCGATTCCTTCGCGCAGGAGGTAGCGTCGGGTGGCTTCGACTTCGGGAAGCTCAGGCATGGGATGGATTATAGCGCGAGTCTTCGCGGACTCGGCAATGACAGGGCAGGGGTTGTTGATGATGGGGAAGGTTATCTGGCGAGGCGTCGCAGGAGGACGGCGGCGATGTCCACGGCGGCGACGAGGATGAGGTACCAGATAAGGATGAGGGATAGGGTGGTGTAATGGAAGTGGCTCATCGCCAGGCGGAACTCCTGGCCGAGGCCGCCCGCGGCGACGAAGCCGACGACGATGGTGGTGCGGATGATCACTTCCCAGCGGTAGAGGAGGTAGGTGGTGAAGCGGGGGAGCGCCTCTGGGAGGACGCCGTAGAGGAGCACCTGGAACCGGCCCGCGCCGCTGGAGCGGAGGGCGCGCATGGGGCGCGGGTCGAGGCCCTCGACGACCTCAGATGAGAGCTTGCCCAAGATGCCGGCGTTGTGGATGCCGAGGGCGATGGCGCCGGGGAGAATGCCGGGGGAGAAGATGAAGACGGCGATCATGGCCCAGACGAGCTCAGGGACGCTGCGGGTGAGGGTGAAGAAGGCACGCGCGGCGATGTACAGGGCGCGCCAGGCGGAGGCGCCGTAGGGTGCAAGCTCGCCGGTCATGAGGGTGCGCGCGCCGAAGATGAAGGTTGCCAGCGCAACGAGCGCGGCGATGCCGATGCCAAGGACGGCCATGGCGAGGGTCTGGTACGCGAGACGGCCCGTTTCCCGCCACGCGGAGGCCTGGGCGAAGGCGGGCGTTGCGGTGCTGCCTGCGCCGGCCAGGTCCTTGAGGAAGGAGACGCCGCGCCGCCAGGTCTCGGCGGAGAAGAAGGAATGGGACTGGTTGCTGTCCACGTTGAGGATGTAGACCCACGAAGCGCAGCAAAGGACGATGGCGGCGAGCAGGGACAGTCGCAGGAAGGAGAGGCGGGGCAGCAGTGCGGCGCGAGGCGCGGGCGCGGCGGGTGCAGCGTGATTCATGGGGCCAGCCTCCGGCGCACTGCTGTGCTCCAGAGGTCAACGATGAGGACGAGAGCGATAAGGAAGTAGAGGAAGGTCCACATGCGGCCGAAGGCGATATCGTCGAGGGAGAGCTGGATTTCCCTGCCGAGGCCGCCCAGGCCGATGAAGCTCATGATGGCGGAGGAGCGGATGGCGCATTCGAAGCGGTAGAAGGTATAGCTGAGCATATCGGGCAGGGCCATGGGCAGGCGGGCGTGCCAGAAGATGCGCCATTCGGAGGCACCGGCGGTGCGCAGGGCGCGGATGGGGGCCTGGGGGACGTCCTGGAGAAGCTCGGCGTAGATGCGGCCGAGGATGCCGCCGTAGGGGATGCCGAGGGCGAGGACGGCGGCGACGGGGGAGAGACCGAGGGCGGCGACGAAGAGCCAGGCCCAGACGAGCTCGTGCACGGAGCGGAAGAAGGCGAGGAAGGCACGGGCGGGGATGGAGGCGGCGAGTTGGTGCGTGGTGGAGCGGGCGAGGACGCCGAGGGGGAAGGCGAGGGCGAGGGCGAGGGTCATGCCCGCGGCGGCGTAGGCAACAGTGGTCCAGGAGGCGCGGAATGCAATCGCGAGGGTGTCTGCGGAGAGTTCGGGGCGGACGATGGCGGCGAAGATTTCGCCGATGGCGCGAAAGCCGCCGCTGTGGATGAGGTCGCCGCGCCAGGAGACGGCGGTCAGGCTCCAGGCGAGCGCGGCGAGGAGGAGGAGGGTGAGGACGCGGCGGCTTTCGAAGAAGCGCGGGGTCACGCGGATTGCGCCTCGTCGCGCAGACCGGGCAGCGCATACAGCGCGTCGAGCAGATCATTGGTGACTTGATGCGCGGGGAGGTCGAACTGGACGGCGCCGTTGCGCATGCCGGCGATGCGGGTGAAGTGGCGGCGGGCGAGAGAGACGGCGTGGATGCTGGCGACAAGGGTTTTGCCGGTCTCCTGCGCCGTGGCGGCAAGGAGGGCGATGATTTCTTCGGCGCGGGTGGGGTCGAGCGAGGCGATGGGCTCATCGGCGAGGATGATGGCTGGGTCCTGGAGGAGGAGGCGGGCGATGGCGACGCGCTGCTGCTCGCCGCCGGAGAGCCGGCCGGCGCGGACGTAGGCGCGCTGGGCGACGCCGACACGCTCCAGGGCAGCGATGCCGCGGTCTTTGTCGCGGGGCCAGAGGAGGGAGAGCATGGCGGCGGCGGCGCTCCACTGGCCGAGCCTCCCGGCGAGGACGTTGTTGAGGGCAGAGAGGTGGGGGACGAGGTCGAACTGCTGGTGCACCATGCCCACGAGGGCGGCGAGATCGCGGCCGGGGCGCATGCCGGCCAGGGGTTTGCCGCGCAGGGCGATGGCGCCGGTGGTGGGGGCGGTCGTCCCGGCGATCATGGCGAGCAACGTGGTCTTGCCGCTGCCGCTGGGGCCGAGCAGCGCCACCCGCTCACCCTGCGCGATGCGCAGGGTGAGCGGGGAGACGGCCTTAATCGCGCCGAAGGATTTTCCCACGGCGTCGAGTTGAATTGCCGTAGGGCTATTGGATGATGCCGAGGCCACGCGCGACGGTCTCCAGCTTGGCGTAGTTGGCGTTGTTGGTGGGCACGAACTTTGTGTCCTGGAAGGCAGTCATCAGGGCCTTGTGCTGGTCGTTGGTGGCGGCATTGAGGGCGAGGAGGGTGGTGGTGATTTTTTGGGTGGCGCCTTTGCCGAAGGATTTGTCGAGGTCAGGGCGGGCCACCCAGTGGTAGTCGTAGTACTCCGGGGTGGTGTAGAAGACTTCTACCTTGGTGAGGTCAATTTCATTGTTTCTGACGCGGGTATTCCACACGCTGGCGTTGAGGGCACCTGCCTGAAATGCGCCGGCTTCCACGAGCTTCCAGGTTTTATCGTGCGAGCCGCTGAAGCTGGTGGCGGAGAAGTCTGTCTTGGGGGTGATTTTGGCCTCGGAGAGGAAGTAGAGGGGCATGGTGTAGCCGGAGGTGGAGCTTTCGCTGCCGAAGGTGAAGGTCTTGCCTTTGAGGTCGGCGAGGGTCTTGAGGCCCAGGCCCTTCTGGGCGACGAACACGGAGGTGAAGTGCTCGTCAATGGAACGCTGGGCGATGGCGCTGGCGCCGGGGACGCTGAGGCGGGCCTGGACGCCGGTGAGGCCGCCGAAGAAGGCAAGGGGAATATCGCCCTGCTTGAATGCGGTGACCACGGCGGCGTAGTCGTTGGAGGGGACGTACTTGGTGGGGATGCCGGTAGCGGTGGTGAGGTACTGGGCCATGCCGTTGAAGCGCGTCTGGAGGAGGGAGACGTCAACGTCAGGGATGCCGCCGATGTAGAGGGTCTTGGCGGGGGCGGCTTCGTCGTCCGACGAGCAGGCGGCGAGGATGAGCATGGCGGCGAGCAGGGCGGCGAGGAATGCGGCGATGCGTGTACGGGACTTCATGGGGGCGCTCCTGGGCATGTTGAGGACATGGCAATGCCTGGGTGAATCGAGGGCCAGGGGGAAGGACAGCATGAGGCACGGGGACGGAGCTGTCAGTGCGGGCGATTGCTGTGAACGGAAGGGGTCTGCCCCGTATCAGGGCAAAGGGGAAAAGCTACGCCGCGCGGGCCACTCGATCCTGGAGTGGCGCGTGCGGGTGCTCAGGTGAAGCCGTTGAAGGTGGCGTAACGCATGGGGGGTGCGGCGACATGATGGCACCGGCGCGTGGGGGTGTCAAGGCGCGGGGGAGGCACGCAACTCTTGCTGGTACGCAACGTCCCCCGCGGGCAGGGGGGCGTCTGCGGGCAGGTCGCGCGATTCCTTGATGACGGCGTCAAGCTCGCCGGTGGCGGTGAGGCGCTTGAGGGCATCGAGGACGCGGAGGGCGATGAGGCCTTGCGCCTGGAAGCGGTCGAGGGCGGCGAAGACGTCGGGGAGGCGTTCGCCGGTGCGTCTGTAGTAGTCGCGGCCGCGGCGCACGTTGTTGTAGGCCTCGAAGTTCTCGCAGGCGACAAGGATCATGCCCATGAGTCGCACGTCGTCCGGCTGGCCCTCCATGAGCTGGGGGTAGTAGTAGTAGAGCATGACGCATTCCATCCACGACTCGACGGCGAGACCGAGGGCATGCAGCGTGGGGGCGCTCTGCGCCAGCATGCGTCGCAATCGCCCGCGAAAGTCCATGCGCATGGCGATGTGGTCGCGGAGGCGGTCGTCCACGGGGATGGCGTGGCGCGCCAGCAGCGGGGCCACGAGTTCGAGGAAGAATGCGGGCGCCTGCGCTTCGGTGACATGGGGGTAGCGGGCGCGCAGGTCGCGGAGTCGCACGGGAAGGCCGGCTTCCTGCGCCAGGCCAAAGACCTGCCCAAAGAGGTGGGAATCCATGCCGGCACGGCCAAGATCGTGAAGGAGGCAGGCGAGCTCGAGGCCGGGATGCCGGCGGGGGTCGAGGGCTAGCTCGCGGGCGAGGCGGAGGACGATGCGGGCGGTGCGCGCGGCGTGGTCGCGGTCGTAGCCGGGGATGACGCAGCCGTGGCGCGCGGGGTCGGGCGCGTCGTAGAGGGAGAGAACGGCGGTGCGCGCGGCGTTGTCCATGCTAAAAAGGCAAGGGCTTCACGGGGAGCGTGTCCTGGGGTGAAGCCCTCGCGACGGCACGGCGGAAAGAGGCTAGGCCAGGGGCTTCATTTCCATGTCCGGCGGGGGCATGGCAGGCAGCTTCCAGTGGATGAGCGGCTTGTTGGCCGCCTTGTGGTAGTCATTAGCGTTCTTGGTGGCCAAGTGGTAGGCGGCTTCGAAGCCCTTCCAGTCCTTTTTCTTGACGGCGTCCTTGACCGCTTTGACGTCCTGGTGGAGGAAGGGCTCCATCCACTGGACGTACTTGGGGCGGGTGACCATGCAGATCTCGAAGAGCTCTTCCATCTCCTTGATCTCGTATTCGGCGAGGGGCCAGTTGGTCTCCTGGGAGGCGTAGTATATCTTCCACCAGCGGGTGCCGATCTCATGCATGAGGCGCGCCGGGCCGGGGAGCATGGCCGCGATATCATCAATGGAGAAGTAGGCGTGGCCGTTATAGCCCTGGACCTTGTCTTTTGCTTCGCTCACATGGACCTCCGTGGGTGGGTGCTGGGGAACGGCCCTCATAGTAGCAGCGGCGTGCGGGGGAGGCAAGGTTTGCGTTGACCAGCAGCTTCCCGGCTGCTAGCGTAGGGCGTTGCGTCACCCCGCTTTTATCTAGTTAGGAACCGATCCATGCCCAATCGCCTAGCGCAAGAGACCAGCCCGTACCTGCTGCAGCATAAGAATAACCCCGTGGACTGGCATCCGTGGGGGCCGGAGGCGCTGGAGAGGGCGCGCGGCGAGGATATGCCGATCTTCCTGAGCATCGGCTATTCGGCATGCCACTGGTGCCACGTCATGGAGCATGAGTCGTTCGAGGACGCGGCGACGGCGGACGTGCTGAACCGCTTGTTCGTGAGCATCAAGGTGGATCGTGAAGAGCGCCCCGACCTGGACGCGATCTACATGCAAGCGGTGCAGGCGATGACGGGCCGCGGCGGGTGGCCCATGAGCGTGTTCTTGCTGCCGGACGGTCGCCCGTTTTACGGCGGGACGTATTTCCCCAACGAGGAGCGGCACGGGATGCCGTCGTTTACCCAGGTGCTGCTGGGGGTGGCCGATGCGTACCACAATCGCCGCGCGGACGTGGAGAAGGCGGCAGGGGAGCTGTTGCCGCGGCTCCAAGGGATTCCCACAGGCAAGGGCGATGCGCAGCTATCGGAGAGCGTGCTGCGGGATGCGGCGGGCAAGCTGGCAGGGCTGTTCGATTGGGACAACGGGGGATTCGGTGGGGCGCCGAAGTTTCCCCAGCCGATGACGCTGGAGGTGCTGCTGCGGGCGCACGATTATCGCGGCCGACATGGCGGCCAAGGTCAGCGCTGGGGGGACGCGCGGGCGCTGCAGATGGCGGAGCATACGCTGGGGCAGATGGCGCGCGGGGGGATCTACGACCAGATCGGCGGGGGGTTCCATCGCTACGCCACGGACGCGCACTGGCTGGTGCCTCACTTCGAGAAGATGCTGTACGACAACGCGCAGCTGGCGCGGCTGTACCTGCATGCGCACCAGGCGACGGGGAAGGCGGTGTACCGCCGCATCGCGGAGGAGACGTGCGACTACGTGCTGCGGGAGATGACGCATGCGGACGGCGGCTTTTTCTCCAGCCAGGACGCGGATAGCGAGGGTGTGGAGGGCAAGTTCTTCGTGTGGTCGCCGGCGGAGGTGGAGCAGGCGCTGGGAGAGGACGCGGCGCTGTTCTGCCGTGTTTTCGATGTGACGCCGGAAGGGAACTTTGAGGGGCATAGCATTCTCAACATGCCGTTGGACCAGGCGGGCGTGGCGCGGGAGGTGGGGGTTTCGGAGGAGGAGGTGCTGCGGGTGACGGCGAAGGGGCGGCGCGCGCTGTATGCGGCGCGGGAGCGGCGGGTGCATCCGGGCCGGGACGAGAAGGTGCTGACGGCGTGGAACGGGCTGATGTTGCAGGCGCTGGCGGAGGCTGGGGCGGCGCTGGGGCGGGAGGACTACCTGGCGGCGGCGCGGAAGAACGCAGCGTTCTTGCTACAGAAGTTGCGGACGCAAGGGAGATTGCTGCGGTCGTGGAAGGACGGCAGGGCGAAGACGCTGGGGTATTTGGAAGACTACGCCATGCTGATTTCGGGGTTGCTGGCGCTGTACGAGGCCGATTGGCGCCGGCGCTGGCTGGATGAGGCGCGCGCGCTGGCGGAAGGGATGATCGCGCTGTACTGGAGCGAGGACGAGGGGGTGTTCTTCGACACGGGGAGCGATCACGAGACGCTGATTGTGAGGCCGCGGGATGTGTTCGACAACGCCATGCCGTGCGGCGGGTCGGCGGCAGCAGAGGCGCTGCTGCGGCTGGCGCGGTTCACCGGCGAGGCGTCGTATGCGCGATACGCGGAGCGCTCGCTGCGGGCGATGGCTGGGGTGATGGCGAACCACCCGACGGGCTTTGGGCGGTGGCTGGCGGCGCTGGATTTTCACATGGCGACGCCGCAGGAGATTGTGGTGGTGGGGTCGCAGAAGGATGCGGCGACACAAGCGCTTCTCCAGGTGGTGTTCGGGGCGTATTTGCCCAACAGGATTGTCGCGGGGTTGGACCCGTCGAATGGCGATGGCGCGGCGGAGGGGACGCCGCTGCTGGCAGGGCGCGCGCTGGTGGGAGGGAGGCCTGCGGCGTACGTGTGCGAGGAGTATGCGTGCCGCCAGCCGGTGACGGACGCGGAGTCGTTGCGGCGGGAGCTGGGGTTGCGGGGCTAGGGAGTTGCCTGCTGTACGCAAGAGCCTCAGGCCCTCGCCTCAAAACACCGCCACAAGAATCGTCACCATCGGCACAATTCCTCCCAAAACAGTCCCCACCACATAGCTCCCCGTCGTCTGCCGGCGCCTCCAAAAGAACGCCCCCAGCCCCAGCGTCACGCTTAGCCCAGGCAGAAAGATACCTGCCGCTACGCCGTTCCTCATCGCGTCACGCAGGTCCCGCGCGTCCAACAGCGTGTCCTTATTCTCCTCTCCGCCGTCATCCTCCCATGGCCCCTCCTTCTTCCCCGAGAGGAACACCGGCGACATCGGCGAAAGCGACCACATCCGCGGCGCCTACCGCCTCGCCCGCGGGAAGTACAGCGCCGCGCGATCCGTCCGTCTCTCATGGACATCAGCGCACACTCTACGTGCGACTCAGCGGGGAAGACAGCAAGCGCGTGGAAAAGATAGACGTCCTCCTGGAGCGACTCATCGCCCAGGAAGAGCAGACCCAGGCCTCCATCATGCGCCTCACTGAGCAGATCTCCAGAGTCCACCTCGACGAAGCCCGGCGCTACGGCGCCCTGGAAGGCCGCCTGGAAGTCCTCCTCCGCAAGAACTGACGGGCGCCGCAAAAAAAGAAGCCCTCCGGCAGATGCCGGAGGGCTTCTCCTATCGCCATCGTTGCGCGGCTTAGAACGTCATCTCCTGCAGCCGCCGCACCCGCTCGCGGATCGGCGGATGAGTGGAGAACATGTTGACAAACCCACCGCCCGACTCCTTGGCGTGCTGCTCTCGCGCCCCCAGCGGGTTCACGATGTACAGGTGCGCCATCGCCTCGTTCTTCGCCGTCGCCGGCAGCGCCTTGCGATGCACCGCCGCGTCCAGCTTCTCCAGCGCCCTCGCCAGCGGCATGGGGTTGCCCATAATGCGCGCCCCCATCTCGTCCGCGCCGTACTCCCGCGTCCGCGAGATCGCCATGCGCACCATCGTCGCCGCCAGCGGCATCAGAATAATCAGCGCCAGCATCGCCACAATCCCCATCATGCCGCCGCCGCGATCGCGGTCCCGCCCGCCCATCCCCCCGAAGATCAGCGACCACTGCGCCATCGTCGCCAGGAAGGTAATTGTCGCCGCAAGCATGGCCACAATCGTCATCACCAGCATATCGCGGTTCTTGATATGCCCCATCTCGTGGGCGATCACCCCGCGCAGCTCATCCTCGCTCAGAATGCTCTGAAGCCCCGTCGTCACTGCCACCACGGAATGCTTCGGATTCCGCCCCGTGGCGAACGCGTTCGGCGAATCGTTCTTGATCAGATAGACCCTGGGCATCGGCAACTCCGCCCGCTGCACCACGTCCGCCACCATCCGGTGCAGCCGCGGCTCCTCCTTCTCCGACACCGGCTTCGCCCCCGACATCGCCAGCGCCATCTTGTCGCTGAACCAGTAAGCTACGAAGTTCATCACGCCCGCGAAAATCAGCGCGGTGATCAGCCCGCCCATGCCCCCAACGAGCCCGCCCGCCAGCACCACCAGCACGCTCAACAGGATCATGAGCGATACGGTACGCATCCAGTTCATGTCAGCTCCTACCTCCACTACACTTCACCGGCAACGCATGTTGTGCCATGACTGACCAGTATAGCATCTGCCTGAAGCGCGCTTGCCTTTTACGCCGTTGCTTTCTTTGCGCCAGCCTACCCCAGCCAGCGCAGATCGAACTCCCCCAGCGAATCAATAATGTAGTCGGCCGCCGAAATGTCCATGCCCTCCGTGGAAGGCGTCCGCACGGCGACCGTCGTGATGCCCGCATTCTTCGCCGACCCTATCCCCCGAGGGCTATCCTCGATGGCAATGCACGCCGCCGGCGCCACCCCCAGCTGGCGCGCCGCGAACAGATAGAGGTCAGGCGCCGGCTTCGCCTCCGCCACCATCTCCGCCGTCGCAATCGTCAGAAAGCGGTCACGCACCTTCAGCCGCGCCAGCACAGTCTCCGCCCAGTTCAGCTGCGACGACGTCGCCAGGCCGATCTTTAGCTTCCGTTGCGTGATCGCATCCAGCAGCTCCATCAGCCCCGGCGCCCGCTCCACTTTACGGCTGAGAATATCCACCACCGCCCGGTCGTACGGCGCCTTCCACTGGCTGATCTTCCCGGGCAGGTGGAAATGATCCATGACCCACTGCCAGGTGTAGTCAATGCTGCTCCCCATGATGGCGCGGTGGTTCTCCTCCGTCAGCGCCAGCCCCCGCTCCGCCAGCACCACGTTCACCGCCTCGGCGTAGAACGGCTCGGAGTCCGTAATCACCCCGTCCATGTCAAAGATGACCGCCTGCTTCTTCATGCGCTGCCCTTGTCTCTTCAGGAACCGGATGCTAGGTGCCCGTGCGACGTTTCAGTCTAGTGCCTCGCGCCACGCCCGTCGAGCCTGTCCATGCGCCCCCTCTTGCCAGTCGCGCGCGCTCGTTGTATTGTGGCGTTACACACGAAAGGAGGTGGTCCAGTAATGATACGAATTTGGACGCGTGAGGTGCCGGTACTGTAGGCGGATCAGGACTTTCGCCCTGGTCTCCGCCTATGGAAGACCAGCCGGCATCGTGCCCCGGAGTTCCCGCCTCGTCCAGCGGGACGGTCGCAAGGCCGCAACGCTCCGGGGCTTTTTCTTTACCTTGGCGTCTCTCCCTCATGCAGCGCCGTATGCTGCTTCTGCGTCGCCGGCCGCGTATCCCGCCCCGGCTGCGCCGACAGCGTGATCCGCCGCAGATACTTGACGTTAGCGCACTTGTCCAAATCGGCGATCCCGCACGATTCCACGTCGCGAATGTAAAACCGCACCGGCCCGCCCTTGCTCTCCGCCAGCGGCGCATCCCCATCGCGGTACACCACGATCCCCCGCTCCGCCACCGCATCCAGCGGCACGCTGGCGCTGAACTTTCCATCGCTTGTTTCCAGCGTGATGTACCGCGCCTCCGCCTTCACCCGCGCCCCCGCCAGCACCGTCGCCAGCGCAACGCCGCCACCCGCGCGCCCCGGCACCAGCCGCGATACGTCCGGCACCTGGCCCGGCAACGCCTCCAGCGCGGCGTAATCGAACCGCGCCGGCTGCTCCACCGCGCCGGCTACTTCCAGCAACACCTTGCTCATGCCCACATTCTCCCCATTGCCCCCGTTCCAGGTCAAGCGTTCCTCCTAGCCGCTTCTGCGTGGCGACGACTATAATCGCCCTGCGCTGCAAGCGCCGGAGGCACTCATGGCCGTCACCCTCGACCAATCGGAGATCGACGCCTTTCTGGCTCAAGGCCACACCGTCATCTTCACCACTATTGACGCCGCTGGCTACCCCCATGCCGCTCCCCTGTGGTACGTCTATCTCGACGGCGCCATCTACGTCCGCACTCTCGCTCGCAGCTTGAAGGCCCGCAACATCGCCCGCAACAACAAGGTCTGCTGCCTCGTGGAAAGCGGCGAGCGCTGGCGCGACCTCAAGGCCGTCATCATCCGCGGCCACGCTGATGCCGTCACCGATGACGCCGCGCTCGCCCGCATCCAGGCCGCGCTCGATGCAAAATACGCCGGGTTCCGCGAAGCCCGCCAGGCGCTGCCCCAGCGCACGCAGCAGCATTATTCCCAGTCCCGCGTCTTCTACAAGGTGACGCCGGACAAACGCATCGCCTCCTGGGACAACCGAAAGCTCCGCCTCACGCCAGGCTAAGGGAGGCCTTCCCCCACCTGTACTCGCAGCGCCTGTCCCCCGTCGCGCGTCGGCTATACTGGTGCCCGCTGCTCCCGACGCTTCAACGCAGCGCAACACCATGGACGCCACGCCGCCAGCCTCCCCCAAGTCCGGACCAATCGCCAGGGTACGGGGCATGTACACTGGCTGGCGCATTGTCTTCTCCACCGGCTTCGTCGGCGCCCTCATGAGCGGCCTCTTCTACAACGGCATGTCCGCCTACTTCCTGCCGCTTCAGGAATACTTCCAGGTCTCCCGCACCAGGCTCTCCTTCGTCTTTTCCTTGCGCGGTCTGGAAGGTGGAGTAGAGGGCCCCATCACCGGCTACCTCACCGATCGCCTCGGCGGGCGAGTCATCATGACCACGGGGATCATCTGGGCAGGCATCGGTCTCGTCTTGCTGCCATTCATGCCCAACTTCACGTCCTTCGCGGTAGTCTTCCTCCTCATGGTCACCACGGGGTTTTCCATGCCCACCCACGGCACCATGATCACCATCAACCGCTGGTTCCAGCGAAGGTTAGGCACGGCCCTCTCCGTATACTCCAGCGGCAGCGCCCTCGGCGCGTTGCTCCTCACCCCCGTGCTCGGCTACGTCATCCATACCTACGGATGGCGCTGGGGCGCCGGGATGTCCGGCATCGTCATGCTCGCCATCGGCGTCCCTCTGGCCCTCACCCTGCGCTACCCCCGCGAATCCGAGCTTGACCTCCGCGAGCAGCAGCCACGCGTCACCAAGGGCAACGCCTCCGCCCTCAACGACGTGTCCGGCGCGGAGCACCCCTACTCCGTCAGCGAAGCGATCCACACCCCTACCTATTGGATGATCGCCGCAGCCATCGGCTTCCGGCTCCTGGGCAAATCGGCAATCCAGGTGCACTTCGTACCACTGCTCACATCCAAAGGCATTAGCGAGCCTCTCGCCATCACCCTGCTCGCCTTCTCCGCCGCCCCGCGACTGCTGGCGGGCCTCGGCGCAGGCTACCTCGGCGACCGCTGGTCGCGCTCCAAAGTCTCCTCCCTGTGCATGGTGACGGGAGTCGCCGCCGGGCTCTTTATGATCTTCGGGCCCGCCGGCCTCATGTTTGGCCTCGGCTTCGCCATCCTCATCGCCGTGTCCCAGTCCAGCGACATCATGACCTGGGCCCTCATCTCGCAATACTTTGGCCGCCGCCACTTCGGCACCTTGCGCGGCATCGCCACCATCGTGCAGTCCTTCGTCGCCTTCGCCGGCCCCCTGCTCTTCGGCTACTTCTACGATAAGTATTTGAACTACGACAGCGCCATGTGGATATTTGTCGGCGCATCCGCGGGCGCAGCGGCGCTCTACTGGTTCATGCGCGCGCCACGCCGCGTCATGCGGCCCGCAATGCCGCCTGCGGCATGACGCACTACATCTCAGGAGCATAGCGATGAACAAGCTCGTGCCAAGCCTGCAAGACGCCGTGGCGCATATATTTGATGGCGCAACCATTGCCGTGGGCGGCTTTGGCTCCTCGGGAAACCCCAACAGCTTGGTGGATGCCGTAGCCGCGCAAGGCGCCACGCGCCTCACCGCGGCATGCAATACCGTCACCCAGGTCTGGCCCTGGGTGAAGAACGGACAGGTCGCCAGGGTCATATCCGGTTTCACCAGCTACCCCGGGCGTGCCGAGATCGGCGCGACCATCGAGAGCCAGGTTGCCGCAGGTTTCCTGACGCTGGAAACCATCCCCCACGGCATGCTGGAAGAGCGGCTCCGCAGCGGCGGCATGGGCATCGGCGCCTTCTACTCAGAGATCGGCGTCGGCACAGACGTAGAGCGCGGCAAGGAAAAGCGCATCATCAACGGGCGCGAACATATCCTGGAGACGGCCCTCCGGGCTGATTTCGCCCTCATCAAAGCCTGGAAGGCTGACCGCTGGGGCAACGCCGTCTGCAGGCTCGCCGCGGGCAACCGCAACATCACCATGGCCATGTCCGCCAAGACCACCATCGTCGAGGCCGAAGAGATCGTGGAACTGGGCCAGCTCGACCCCAACCGCATTGACATCCCCGGCGCGTTCGTCGCCACCGTGGTCCAGGCGCCCCGCGTCGTCCGCTGGGGCAAGCGCAGTTCCAAGCGCTCCATCGCCGCCCAAACGGGCGTGGAGGACGGGCGCCTTGGCCTCACCCGCGAGCTCATCGCCATGCGCGCCGCCAGGGAGCTCAAGGACGGCATGTACGTCAACCTGGGCTTCGGCCTTCCCACCGCCATCAGCAACTACCTGCCGCCAGGGTTGGATATTGTCCTGCACTCCGAGCAAGGCATCCTTGGCTACGGCCCCGTGGTGCAGAACGAAGCCGACTGGGACGAGGACCTGGTCAACGCCTCAGGCGAGCCTGTGACCCTCGTCCCCGGCGCCGCTTTCTTCGATCTCGCCACCTCGCTCGGCATGGTGCGCGGCGGGCGCATTGACCTCACCTTCCTCGGCGCCTACCAGGTCTCCCAGCAAGGCGACCTCGCCAACTGGCAATTGCCCGGCGCCAGCGGCGGCGCAATCGGCGGCGCCATGGAGCTCGCCTTCGGCGCCAAGCGGCTCATCGTCACCATGGAGCACACTGACAGCAAAGGCCGTCCCAAGATCCTGCGCCAGTGCAGCTACCCGCTCACCGCCCGCGGCGTCGTCGACCGCATCATCACCAACCTCGCGGTGATTGACGTCACCCCTGACGGCCTCGTGCTCGTCGAAGTCGCCCCCGGCGTCACGGCGGAGCAAGTGCAGCAGCGCACCGAGCCGCCGCTGCGCATCAGCCCCAGCCTGACGACCATGGAACTATAGCCGAGCCGCCTACCTCGACAGCGCCGGCGTCCCATCCTTCGCCAGCGGCCCGGCGTAGGTGCGATGCGTCACTGCGTTTGCCGGGGCGCGCCCCTTGGGCATCGGTCGCTGCGAATCCAGCAGAATGACCCGCAGATACCGCGCCCCTTCGCCAGCGTGCGCCCGCATCTGATAGCGCGTGCCCTTCGGCACAAAGATCACGCCGCCGCGCCGCACGCTGTGCCCGCCGATCGTCAGCTCCCCGTTCACGCAGGCGTACAGCTTGTCCACCTCCCAGCTCACAGGCGGCAGCTCGGCGCCCGGGGCAAGGTACACCTCCTCCACGTCCGGCGCGGGATAAAGCAACCGCTTGGTGAACAGCATCCCCGCCGTGGTGCCTTCGCCCGCGGGGAGAATCGTCTCGATCCACGGCATGTCATTGCCGTTTGCCGCCAGCGCCCCCTTCGCATCGTCCTTGCTCATCTCCGCAAGCGTCGTCGGCGCAGAAGCAGTTTTCCCTTCAGGCACGCCTTCCTTGGTCAGCGCGCCCTTCCATACCCGCAGGTGCCGCGCCGCGTCCGGCCCCATGCGCTCCGCCGGCGGCCCGCCAACGTACCCCTCCGCCGTGTCCCAGAGCTCCATACGCAGAAAATGGCAACCGTCCGCACTGGTGTACTCCGGCCCATACATCGTATTCTTCGGCACGAACACCACCGACCCCGCCGGCAG
>SHYB01000040.1 GCA_009693015.1 Dehalococcoidia bacterium | reverse complement strand
GAGCAGTACGAGGCGCGGTTCGACGTGCCCGTGGTGGAGGCCTACGGCATGACCGAGGCTTCGCACCAGATCGCATCGAACCCGCTGCCGCCGGCAGTGCGCCGTCCTGGGACGGTAGGTCAGGGCACAGGTGTGGAAATCGCCGTGCTGGACGAGCGTGGCGGCATCGTCGCCGCGGGGAGCGCGGGCGAGCTGTGCTTGCGCGGGCCGAACGTGATGCATGGCTACCGCGATAATCCCCAGGCCGACGCCGCATCGTTCACCAACGGCTGGTTCCGTACGGGTGACCAGGGGGTGATGTCTGCCGGCGGCTACGTCACGCTGACGGGGCGGCTCAAGGAGCTGATCAATCGCGGGGGCGAAAAGATCGCGCCGCTGGAGGTAGACGCCGTGCTGGTGCGGCACCCCGCGGTGGCGGAGGCGATCTGCTTCGGCGTGCCTGACGCCAAATACGGCGAGGAGGTGCATGCCGCGGTGGTGCTGAAAGCGGAGGCCAGCGCCGCGGAGCTCCAGGCGTTCTGTCGCGAACGGCTCGCCGAGTTCAAGGTGCCCAAGGTGGTGCATATCGCTCGCGAACTGCCGCGCACGGCTACGGGGAAGGTGCAGCGGCGGCATGTGGCGGCGCAGTTTGGGCCGAAGGGATAGCAGCGCCTGCCGGCGCTACCACCACCGTCGCCCGCACCGCTAGCGCCCTGATCTGTGGGCCTGCCGGTTATTCACGCCTGCTGTCTCCGTTATTTACTTGTTAAGGTGCGCCTGGGTGGGCTTCTTCCCACGCTGTCCAGGGGTCCCGCAGCGCTTCTTGCGCCTGCAACGCGCGCCGGACTGCAGGCGTACCGAACTCCTCAGGGATGAGGTGGCTCGCGACGAAGCGGAGGGTTGCTCCATCACCCGCGTGGGCACGGTCGAGGAGGCGCTCCTTGATGAGGTCGCGGTAGGCGAAGAGGGCCTCTTCGAATCGCCAGGCGAAGGAGGGATCGGAGTCCAGCCAGCGTTTGACCACGCGTGTGGAGACGCCTGCTGCGCGCACGCCCGGCTCGATGACGCCGTGGGAGCGAACGGAGTCCAGCACGCGGCGCTGCTGGAAGCGGCGCTTGCGGAGGAGCGCCCAGGTGGGACGCTTTGCTCTGGTGCTGGAGTTGTTCGCATGGTGGGTGCGCATACTGTGTAAGTCCGTTTAAGACGGACCTCCTCTGCTTCGGCCGGACACGCTGCCGGGGTGGGTGATGGGGTCTAGCGCGGCCCCGGCGCGGGCCTGGGAAGAACATTTGGTCTTCTCTATCAAGATACCGCGGGCGGGCAGGGGTGCCAAGGGGGATTTGGCGGGGTTGGGGGAGGGAAAGGATCAGACCCCGCCCCAGACTCTTCGCTCCGCTCAGAGCGACACGGGCAGACGGGTGGTGGTTGCGGCGGACTCCACGAATGGGTGGATACGATGAGCAGATGAATTTCGTCACCGGCGCTGCGTAGTGTGTCAACTTGCTGTTTGCCCCATTGTCCCGGGCCCAGGATGCTGCCGCGCAGCACTGGCTAACCTCGTTGCTCCCACCCGCCCACCCCTGACGTTGTAAGAGGGTACGGGGGCACATCCCCCGTACCCTCTGGCAGAGAGGGGCGTCGCCGCTCTCTGGACTCTCCCTGCTGCCGGGATTCTGCTAGCGAACTGATACACCACTCGGCGCTGCCTGTCGTTGACACATGCGCGATGCGGGCATATGCTGCCGAAACCAGGTATCGCCGCCGACAGCACCAGAGTTGCTGACATGGGCAGGGATGATGCACATGGGAGAGACGCCGTGAAGCCGCTGACCTCTGTGGCGCATGACGTGGACGACCTCGACGCCGCGCTGGAGCTGTTTCACGAGCGCGGGTGGACGGACGGCTTGCCCATCGTGCCGCCGACGGAGGAGAAGGTGGCGCGCTTTCTCCACGCGGCGGGCCGCGAGCCAGACGAGGTGCTGGGGCGCTACGCCACGCGCAAGCGCACCGTCACCGCGGAGAAGGTGGCGATCAACGCCGTGATGGCAGGCTGTCGCGCCGAGCATTTCCCCGTGGTCGTGGCGATCGTGGAAGGGATGTGCCAGGAGCGGTTCGGGCTGCATGGGGCCAACGCCTCCACGGGAGGCATGGCGATTGGATTTGTAGTCAACGGTCCGATTCGCAACGCGCTGGCGATGAACTATCGCGGCAACGTGTTCGGCCCGGGCAATCGCGCCAACGCCAGCATCGGCCGCGCGATCCGGCTGGTGCAGCAGAACGTTATGGGCTCGGTGTCCGGCGCAGGCAATTCCCCCAAGGGAGGGCGCGATATCCTGGACCGCTCCACGATGGGGCAGCCGGGGAAGTACGCCTGCTACCACCTGCCGGAGAACGAAGAGGATTTTCCCACCATGACGCCGCTGCATGTGGAGCGGGGCTTCCGCCGCGAAGAGAACGTGGTGACGGTGTTTCCCACCGCGGGGCACGTCCAGGTTTCGTTGCATGCGGACGGCACGGCGGCGGCGATGGTGGATACGCTGGTGCAGTACATGACCGGCGCGGGCCGGCTGGGCGGGCGGTACGCCCTGGTTGTCCTGCCGCCGGAGTGCATCGAAATCTTCGTGCGCGATGGGTGGACGAAGGCGGATATTCGCAAGGCGATTTTCGAGAAGGGGGCACGCAGTGTGGCGTGGGCCAAGCGCAACGGCTGGCCTGCCACGGGCGGCCCGATTGATCGCCGCGGGGGCGCCGTGCTGCCGGGCGATGAGGAGCGCATTATCACCTTCGCACCCAAGCCGGAAGATCTCTACATCGCCATTGCCGGGGGGCCTGCAGGGGCGTTCGCCTACCTCATCATGCCCTACGGCGGGTTGCCGGTTTCGCAGCGCATTCGTGTGACGGCGTAGCAGCAGGGGAGGACACGATCATGGTCATCAGCAGCAGGATACGCGTGCTGGAGCCGACGCAAGAGGCGGAGGTGACGGCGGCCCGCCTCGCGCCGCGACTGGAATCGCTCCACGGCAAGACCATCGGCCTGTACAGCAACAACAAGCTCAACGCCACCAAGCTGCTGGATATGGCGGAGGCGATCCTGCGGGAGCGCTACGCTATCAAGGGCGTGGTGCGCGGCGCGTACCAGGTGGGGCGCATCATGCGACCTGACGAGTGGCAGGACATCGAACGCTGCGAGGCGGTGGTGCTGACCCACGGCGACTGAGGCGCGTGCTCGTCGAGCGGTACGCTCAACCAGATCGAGCTAGAGAAGATGGGCAAGCCTGCGGTGCTGATCAGCACGGAGCGGTTTACGGACGCTTGCAAGAGCATGGCGCGGGTGGGCGGCATCCCGGACCTGCGCTGGGCGATTGTGCAGCACCCCCTCGGCTCTGCCACGGACGCGGAGCTGCGGGAGCGGGCGGCGTCGGCGGTGGAGCAGTTCGTGGAGATCGTCACGGCAGGATAGCGAGTGACGCTTGGAGGGAGAAAGGCGCTCACGGCCATCGTGCGCGGGCGGGTGCAGGGCGTGCTGTTCCGCGACTTTGTATGGCGCACGGCGACGGGGCTGGGGCTCTCTGGAGTCACGCGCAACTTGCCCGACGGCGCGTCCGTGGAGGTGGAGGCGGAGGGCGACGCCACGGCGCTGGAGCAACTGGTGGAACGCCTGCGCGAAGGGCCGCCGCGATCGCGGGTGGATGCCGTGGAGGTGACGTGGCGCGAGGCTACAGGTGCGACGGGGCCATTCGAGATCGTGTGGTGAGCGCGGGCTGCTAGCGGGCAGGCGGGAACATAGATTCCCGTATCGTGGCGCACACGGTGATGCGGTATTCGCTGAACAGGTGGCGGCGGCCAAACTCCTGCGCCTGTAGGTACTCCGGGTGGTTGCGCCTAGCCCTCCAACGTCTCTAGCGATTCCCACTCCACAATAGTCACGCTCTCGCCGTCCTCCGCGACAAAGTCCTTGTAGGCGATGAACCCCGGCATGGAGGTGGCGAGTTCCAGCATGCGCCGGCTGATGCGCTCCGCCTCGGCGGCATGCGCCTCAGCGTCAGCCCTTACCCGCGACCGGAAGACGGTGATGATCACGGGATCGTTCTCCTATTGAAAGTATTGAAAGCTGCGGGCTACGCCCGCACCAGGCCGTAATAGCGATCGCTGTCCAGCATGCGGGTGAGGGAGGCGGGCGTGACGACCCGCGCGTCCCGGATGCCGATCCCCTGCTCGGCAAGCTCCTGGCTGATTTGCTCGACATCCATGGGCTTGTTCTCCTGGACGAGCAGCAGGCGGAACACCGCCTCCAGCACCGGCAGGTCATGGCCGATGAAGCCCTCGATCTTGGCGAGATCGGCCATGGCAGGCGCCTTTTTCTGAGCTTTCTTGGTCCCCTTGCCTGCGGCAGCCCCTGCTGGGAGGCGGGCCGCGATCATCTCGTCCATTGACCGGCCAAGGCGCTTGTGCCACTCCAAATCAATGTGGTACTTGAGAGGCGGGCTTGCCTCTGGAGTAGTGGAATCGCCGTGGCTCATCGCGTTGTTCATGATGCTCCTCCCCGTGTAGGGCGTAGTGGATCGGCAAACCGGTCTTCGGGCCAGTCCAGCATCTGGATGTCAGCGGTCTCGCCGGCGCGCAGCACCGGCGTATCTTCCGGGCAGATTGCCAGGCCGTCAGCCTTGGCCATGGACGTGAGGACGCCGGACCCCTGGGGGCCGGTGAGGCGGGCGCAGGCCACGCCGTCGCGCAGGGTGACGGATACGCGGGCGTACACGCGACGTTCGTCCGTGTTGACGATATCGTCCTCTAAGACGGCGCGGATGACGGGCTTGGCGAAGGAGCGCTTGCCCAGCATCTTGAGGATGGCGGGGCGGCCGAACTGCTCGAACGCCACCAGCGAGCTGACGGGGTTGCCGGGCAGGCCCAGGTGCGGCACGCGCCTCGTCTTGCCATCCGGCCCCTGGGTCTGGAGCGCGCCGAAGGCCAGCGGCTTGGCGGGCTTCATGCGCACCGTCCAGAAGGAGATTTCGCCCTGCTGCATCAGCACGTCCTTGACGATGTCGTAATCGCCGCGGGAGACGCCGGCGGTGGTGATGAGCATATCAGCGGAGAGCCCTTCAGCGATCTTGGCGCGCAGCGAATCGAGGGTGTCTCGCGCCACGCCCAAGACGCGGGGGATGCCGCCGTAGCGCAGCACGGATGCGGCGATGGTGAAGGAGTTGCTGTTGTAGATTTGCCCGGGAGCGAGCGGAGCGGGCGCCTCGGCAAGCTCGTCGCCGGTGGACAGGATGGCGACGACGGGACGCCGGATGACGGGCGCAGCGATCATGCCGAGGGAGGCCAGCACGCCGATCTCGGCAGGGCGCAGCACGGTCCCCGCGTGGAGCACCGTGGTGCCGCGCGCGATGTCTTCTCCCGCCTCGCGGATGTTGGCCCCGCGCGACGGGGGCGCCGCCACGACGGCGACCTCGCGGGCCACCGGCTCGCCGCGCTGGGCCCGCGCCAACTCGTCAGTATATTCAAACGGCACGACGGTGTCTGCGCCGGGCGGTATGGGAGCGCCGGTCATGATGCGGATGGCCGTCCCCGGGGCTACGGCCCCTGAGGGCGCTTGCCCTGCGGCTAGCGTGCCGGTGACTCGAAGCCGCGCCGGGCGTCGCGCTGAGGCATGGCGCACGCTCTCCCACTGCACGGCGTAGCCATCCATGGAGGAGTTGGCATGGGGCGGCACGTCCAGCGGCGCGCGGATGTCTGCGGCGAGCACCTGGCCCAGGCTCTCCAGCAACGGGCGCTGTTCAGCGGGGAGCGGGCTGACGCAGGAGAGGATGCGTTCCAGCGCTTGCTCCACAGTCAGCCAGCCGGGGATCTTGGGCATCCCTTTATGATCATGACGGTTGTGGGAGTGTGCGTGCGCGGTGGGCATGGGGCGTAACCTGTGCGGTGGCCCATCATTCTAGGGGATGACCTGGAGGGAGTCAACGGAAAGACCTCTGAAGTGCATCTGCCTGGGCGGGCGGGCTGCTGTTTGTTGGCGCGGCAGGACGTGTGGCGGTATACTAAAATGTCACCTGTAGCTTAACGTAACGCAAGGTGCGCCTATGGCAGTTTCCCATGCCGGCCTGAAAGAGCAGGTGGAGGGCTACCTCCCCGCTGACAAGGTCGCGCGTGTAGAAGAGGCGTACCGTTTCGCCGAGCAGGCGCATCGCGGGCAGATGCGCAAGTCTGGGAAGGCGTACATTGAACACCCGCTGCACGTGGCGATGGCGCTTGCCGAGTTGCACCTGGATAGCTCCACGGTGGTAGCCGGGCTTCTGCACGATACGCTGGAAGATTGCGGGGTGACGCCGGAGCAGATCGAGAGTGCGTTCGGCGCTGATGTGCGGCAGCTGGTGGACGGCGTCACCAAGCTCAGCAAGATCGAGGAGCAGGCGCTCAGAGATGTGGCCGCGGCGAGCGGGCGCCACGGGCAGTCACTGCAAGCGGAGAGCTTGCGGAAGATGCTGGTGGCGATGGCGGAGGACATTCGCGTCATCCTGATCAAATTGGCCGACCGCCTGCACAACATGCAGACCATCCGCGCCTTGCCCCCGGAGAAGAGGGAGCGCATTGCCAGGGAGACGCTGGAAGTGTACGCCCCGCTGGCGCACCGGCTGGGGATTTCCCAGATGAAGTGGCAGCTCGAAGACCTCTCGTTCCGTTGCCTGTACCACGACAAATACACGCAGATATCCAAGCTGGTGGCTACCACGCGGGCGAAGCGCGAGGAGTTCATCAACGGCGTGGTGCTGATGCTGCAGAAAGAGATCAAAGACGCAGGCATCAAGGCGGAGGTCACCGGGCGGCCCAAGCATATGTATTCCATTTACAAGAAGATGGAGCGCTACAGCGGCCAGGGCCGCGACTTCGACCAGATTTTCGATCTCTTCGCCTTCCGAGTGCTGGTGGACGATATTGCCTCCTGCTATGCCGTGCTGGGACTGGTGCATCAGTTGTGGCGGCCGATTCCTGGGCAGATCGACGATTACATTGCCAACCCCAGGGAGAACCTGTACCAGTCACTGCACACGTCTGTCATGGGGCCAGGGGCCGTGGCCATGGAGGTGCAGATCCGCACGCAGCGCATGCATGAGATCGCGGAGTACGGCGTGGCGGCGCATTTCCGGTATAAGGAAGGCGGGCACGGGGACCATCGCTTCGATGAGAAACTGACCTGGCTGCGGCAGCTGTTGGATTTCCAGAAGGAGCAGCCGGAGGCGGAGCAATTCCTCGAGTCGGTAAAGACGGATATCTTCCCTGACCAAGTGTTTGTGTACACGCCCAAGGGCGAGGTTCGGGAGCTTCCCGTGGGGGCCACGCCCGTTGACTTCGCCTACCGGATACACACGGAGCTGGGACACCACTGCGTTGGGGCCAAGGTGAACGGGAAGATGACTGCCCTGGACACAGCGCTCAAGAACGGCGATACGGTGGAGATCATGGTGTCCAAGGGGGACAAGGGGCCGACGCTGGACTGGCTGAACCCTGACCTGGGCTATGTCAAAACGGCCAACGCCAGGGATAGGGTGCGGGCGTGGTTCCGCAAGCGAGCCCGCGGGGAAAACATCGAGGCTGGCCGGACGCTGCTGGAGCGTGAACTGCGGCGGCTGCAACTGGGAATTTCCGAGGACGCGGTGGCGGCGTTGCTGGGTCACGAGAGCACGGAAGACTTGCTGGCGAACCTCGGTTCGGGCGCCATGACCACGCACCAGCTTGCCCCGAAGCTGCTGGCAACCGCGGAGGCCCCGCTGCCGCCGGTGGAGGCGCCGGTGCACCCGGCCACATCTGACGGCGTCATGGTGATGGGCCAGTCGAACATGCTGATACGGCTTGCCGCATGCTGCCACCCGCTCGCGGGGGACCAAATCGTGGGATTTGTGACCAGGTCGCGCGGACTGACGGTGCATCGCGCGGGATGCCGCAATGTGCATTATCAAAACGAGCCGCAGCGCATGCTCCCGGTGTCGTGGGGTTCGCCCAAGGTGGCGAACTATCACGCCAAGGTGACCATTGAGGCGTGGGACCGCGTGGGGCTGCTGCGGGACATCACCACAGTGGTGTCCACGGACCGGGTAAACATCGCCGGGGTGCGCAGCGAGAAGCACAAGAACGGCACGGTGTCGGAAGTGCTGACGCTGGAAACGGGCGGGGCCGACCAGCTCAGCAGGCTGCTTTCGCGCCTGGAAGCAGTCAAGGGAGTGATCAGCGTCTCCCGCCGGGGCTAGCGATACGAACCAGGCGTATAACTCTGTAGCTTTGGGGCGAATCGCATGCAGCAGAAATCACGATTTCGCCCTGTGATATGCGGCTTCTGATACGACTGTTGTCAAAACGCGAAGAACCCGCTAGAATGGTCTGAAGCGCACGTGAGTGAGTGAGGGAACAATCGGTGTCCACGGAACGCACAGCGAAGAAGGCCGCACGGCAATCAGTGCGGCGCCATGCCGCCAACAAGTCAGTTCTGACTTCCCTGAAGACGTATGTGAAGAAGGCCGAAGCGCTCATTGCCGGCGGCAAGCTGGCTGAGGCGGAGCCTGCGGTGTTCCGAGCGGCGGAGGCATTGGACCGCGCCTCGCAGAAGCGCGTTATTCACAAGAACAACGCGGCGCGCCGCAAATCGCGGTTGATGCACAAGTATCAATCAGCTAAAGTGGCGGCCTCCGCCAACTAGCTGGTCCACGATCCGTTTGAGCACCTGACGGCGCTGCGTACGCAGCGCCGTCTTTCTTTGTCCGAACACTGTGACACACGCTCGTTGACAGCCTGTATCACGTGGGATAGACTGGTTGCAGAACGCCCGTTCTCCGCCCGCGGATGAGGGAACAGAGCCGGGCCTGGAGTACACAGACAACATGAGAAAACCATCGGAAAAGCAGAAGCTGATCCTGGAGTTCGTGCGGGATTTTCTAGACCGCAAGAGCTACCCGCCTTCCGTGAGGGATATTCAGCAGGCGTGCGGCATCAGTTCCACCTCCGTGGTGGATTACAATCTGCGTCTTTTGGAGAAGAGCGGCCAGATCCGGCGCGATCGGGACGTATCGCGGGGGATTGAGTTGCTGGTGGGCGGCGCAGCGCGGTCACGGGTGCGCCAGGTGCCGCTGCTGGGCGCAATCGCCGCGGGCATTCCCATCCCTGTACCGCAAGCCGACTCCTGGCGCGCGGAGGCGGAGGAGATGGTGACGGTGCCGGTCTCTATGCTGGACGGCCGGGACGACGTGTACGCCCTGCGTGTGAAGGGCACCTCTATGATTGACGCGCTGGTGAATGACGGCGATGTGGTGCTGGTGCAGCACCAGGCTAACGCGGAAAACGGAGACATGGTGGTGGCGTGGATCAAGGATCGCGAAGAGACAACGCTGAAGCGCATCTACCGTGAGGACCATCGTGTGCGGCTGCAACCGGCCAACGCAACGATGGCTCCGATCTATGTGGATGAAGAGAACCTGGATGTGCAGGGGAAGGTCGTCGGCGTGCTGCGGGACATGTAATCGCCTGCGCGTATGTCAGTCAAAAGAAGAGGGGCTCCGCATGCGGAGCCCCTCTTCTTTTGAGCCCACCCCTGGGGGGAATATCGAGATTAGTCGGACGAGGGGAGGGCGCGCGGCTGCTGCACTTGCATCTCGCGGTCGTCGCAATGGAGCGTGCCGTCGCCGGCCTTGGTGCAGAGGACCTGCACGCCGCTCTTCTCGTCGGTATAGCGCCGTCCCAGTTGGATAGCCATAAGTTCTCTTATGCCTTGATCTTCAGTTCGACTTTGGTATCGCCATGTTTGCAAAATAGCGCGGCGGCGCCGCCGCGGGTGACGATGACTTCGGCCCCGCATTGCTCGCAGATGTAACGTTTTCCTGTTTGTGCCGGCACGCGCTGCTCCTTGTGTGCGGAGTTGATGGACGCCCCTGTGGATAAGGCGGGTTTCATTATAGCCGGTTGCCGCGGAACCCGTCAACAGGTTCAGGGGAGAGTCCTGGCAGCGATGGCCGGTATACTGCCCAGGGGTGCAGTGCCAGAGGGAGGCGGATGAAGCGCACTGACGCAAGGAGGAACGATGGAGGCAACACGGCGGTACATGGCAATGGTGCAGGAGCAGGCGGAGCAGCGGGCGCGCCTGGTGGGCAAGGCGGCGGCAGACTCCTGGGCGGGGCCTCGTGCGAGGCTCTTCCGTGAAGATCCACGCTGTGCGCTGGACTCGAACCTGGCGGCGCTGGCGGCGTACGTCCGGCCTGGGGATACGGTGATTGATGTTGGCGGCGGCGCGGGCCGGCTGGGGCTGCCCCTGGCCCTGCGGTGCCGCAAGGTAATTAACGTGGAGCCTTCCGCGGGGATGGTGGAGCAGTTCACCATCCTGGCCCATGAAGCAGGGATTGCCAACGCGAGGGTGGTGCCAGCGGGTGGCTGGAGGCGCCGGAGATGCTCGGCGATGTGGCGCTGGCGGCTCACGTGACCTACTTTGTGCGGGAGATACAGCCGTTTGTGGAGAAGCTGCGCCGGGCGGCGCGCCGCAGGGTGATGCTGGTGCTGGCCTCGTCCCCGCCTCCGAACGAGCACAGCGCATTGTATGAGATGGCCTACGGAGAGCCCAAATTGCCGCTGCCCGGATATCCGGAGTTATTGGAGGTGCTGTGGGAGTAAGGTCTCTTGCCCGAAGTGCGGACGCTTCCTTCCCTGTCCTTCATGGCCGGCGGGTTGCCGCAGACGCGGGAGGAAGCAATCGCCCGCGCCGTGGCGGCGTTTGAGGGGGGCGACCAGGAGCAACTGCGGCAATCCGTGGAGGCGAACTTGGACGCACTCTATGCGCGGACGGCAGGGGGATACCGTCCAAAGTGGCGGAGCGGGGAGCGGCGCGAGTTGCTGATCACGTGGGAAACGGGATAGGTCTAACGCGGCACAAAGTGGGTGGTGTGCACCACGGCGAGGAGGGCGCCGGTCTCCACATGGGTGATGCGGGTGTCCATGGCATCAATAGTGCGCCCGATGCGCGCGGCGGCGCTTTCGGCGCGGAGGGTGCCCTGGCCGACGTTGGCGAGAAATTGGGCGCCGGCGCTAATCGCCAGTGGGAGGCGCAGGGGCACGCCGGCCTTGGCGTGGGCGGCCATGCTGGCCCAGGTGGACGGCGCGATGGATGCCGAGGATGCCATCGTGTACGGGCATCTCGCCGGTGGCGTGACCAGGGGAGATGGCGAGGACGCGCACCTGAAGATGACCCATCATGGTGTTGGGGAAGTGGCTGTTCATCCATGCCGCGGCTTCTTCGGGCGTGGCGTGGGCGGGCCAACTGACGGGTACGGGCATGGGGGGCCTTTCGCTACAAAGATGCCGGGGAGTGAGTCAGCGGCGCGGATCGGGCAAGACGTTCCAGATGGACGACGAGGATGGACATGTCCGCCGGGGTGACGCCGAGGATGCGGCCCGCCTGGCCCACGGTGGCGGGCCGGAAGTGCATCAGCTTCTCCCGCGCCTCCGCCCGGAAGCCGGTGACCACGGCGTAATCGAAATCGCGGGGGATGGCCCATGTTTCGAGGCGGCGTATGCGCTCCACCTCACGGCGCTGCTTCTCGATGTAGCCCTCGTACTTGGCGGCGACCTCCACGCTGATGGCGGCGTCCGGGTGCAGGGTGAGGTCGCCGAGGCCCAGCGAGACGAGCGTGTTGTAGGTGGCGTCCTGGCGTCGCAGGAAGTCGAGGGCGGAGACCTTGCGGCCGAGAGCGGCGGCGCCGGTTGATTCCAGCGTGGCGTGTGCCGCGGGAGAGACGAAGACGCGGGGCAGGCGTTCCATTTCGCGGTCGATCTGCCAGCGCTTGCGCTCCACGGCTTCCATGCGCGCATCGCCGATCAGTCCAAGCTCGCGGCCGATGGGGGAGAGGCGCAGGTCGGCGTTGTCCTGGCGCAGCAGCAGGCGGAACTCGGCGCGGGAGGTCATAAGGCGGTAGGGCTCCACCAGGTCGTGGGTGACGAGATCATCGGCCATGACGCCGATGTAGGAGACATCGCGTTGCAGGATGAGCGGTGGGCGTTGCCGGGCGTGGAGCGCAGCGTTGGCTCCCGCAAGGAAGCCCTGGCCGGCAGCTTCTTCGTAGCCCGACGTGCCGTTCATTTGGCCCGCGAAGAAGAGGCCGTCCACGCTCTTGCTCTCCAGGGTCACGCGCGTTTGGGAGGGCGGGATGTAGTCGTACTCCACGGCGTAGCCGGCGCGCATGACTTCGGCGCGGGCGAGGGCGGGAATGGTGCGCAGCATCTCAATCTGCACGTCCTCGGGGAGGCTGGTGTTGGCGCCCTGGACATAGACCTCGTTGGTCTCCCAGCCTTCCGGCTCGAGGAAGAGACCGTGCGCGGGCTTGTCGCGGAAGCGGTGTACCTTGTCCTCGATAGACGGGCAGTAGCGCGGGCCGCGTGCGGTGATCGCTCCGTTGAACATGGGGGCGCGGTCGAGGTTGCGAAGGATGGTCTCATGGGTGGCGGCGTTGGTGTGGATGAGGTAACACGGCAGTTGCGGGCGCCAGGGCGTCTCCGGCCCGGCGGGATAGATGGGGTTGCGCTCCAGCACCCAGCCCGGCGGCATATCGCCGTAGTAGAAGCCGAAGGAAATGGGCGTGGCGCTGCCTGGCTGCATCACAGTCTGGGTGAAGTCTATGGTGCGTGCGTCCACGCGCGGGGGAGTGCCGGTCTTGAGACGTCCCAGGGAGATGCCCCATGCCCGCAAGGCATCGGAGATGCCGAGCGCGGGCGGCTCGCCAGCGCGTCCCGCTGCCAGCGTGGCGTTGCCGGTGATGGTGCGGCCGGCGAGCGAGGTGCCCGCGGTGAGGACGACAGTCTTGGCATCGAACGCCTGGCCGGTGTGGGAGGTGAGGTGGAAGGCAGGACGAGGCCAGAGATCTGCGCCGGGCGGGGCGGCAGGGGCGGTGGGAGGGATGCGGGCGAGGCCGGTGATGGTGGCCTGGCGCAGGGTGAGATTGGGCTGGCGCTCCAGGGTCTTCTTCATCTCCAGCATGTAGAGGCGCTTGTCGGCCTGGGCGCGGGGCACCTGGACGGCGGGGCCTTTACCGGTGTTGAGCATGCGGATTTGGATGAAGGTGCGGTCGGTGGTGCGTGCCATCTGGCCGCCGAGTGCGTCGAGCTCGCGGACGACGTGGCCCTTGGCGGGGCCGCCCACGGAGGGGTTGCAGGGCATGAGGGCGATGGTGTCGAGGTTCATGGTGAGGAGCAGGGTGCGGCAGCCCATGCGGGCGGCGGCGAGGGCGGCCTCGCAGCCGGCGTGGCCTGCTCCTATGACGGCGACATCGTACATGCTGCGCTCCGGGGCATACGGTCTTCTGGGAGCGCATTATTGTAGCAGGCGGGCTGGGGCGAAGCCCCGATGGAATCGGGGCTTCGCCCCTACAGGAGGCGGACGTCCACGATTTCGCCGGCATAGAGGCCGCTCTTGTCCAGGGGGACGCGGACGATGCCCTGGGCACGCACGAGGGTGTAGATGAGGTTGGATTTGCCGAAGATGGGGTCGGCAAGAAGCCGGCCATCGCGCTGTTCCAGGCGCACGGGGACGAAGTCTTCGCGACCGGGGGCGGAGGCGATGTTGCGGGCGAGGGTGGCTTGCACCGGCGGCGAATCGGGGGGATCGGGGCAGCCGGAGAGCCAGGCGATGGCGGGGCGGCAGAAGAGGTGGAAGACGATCATGGCGGAGACGGGGTTGCCCGGCAGTCCAATGACGGGAGTCTGGCCCACAGCGGCAAGGATGGTGGGCTTGCCGGGGTGGAGGGCGACACCGTGCACCAGGATACCCGGCTGGCCCAGGGCGCTGATGGCGCCGGCGGTGATGTCGCGCAGGCTGACGGAGGAGCCAGCGGAGAGCACGAGCATGTCGCACTGCGCCAGGGCGGCGGCGGCCGCGCGGCGCAGTGCGTGGGGGTCGTCGGGCACGATGCCCAACAACAGGGGTAGGCCGCCGGCGCGTTCGATGAGCGCGGCGATGGTGTAGCTGTTGACGTCGCGCACCTGGCCGGGCGCGGGAGCGGCGTGCGGCGGCACGATTTCGTCGCCGGTGGAGAGGATAGCGACGCGGGGCCGTTTGGCTGCGGCGACGCTGGTGATGCCCAGGGCGGTGAGGCCGCCAATATCTTGCGGACGCACGCGATGTCCGGCGGACAGCACAAGATCGCCCTGGCGGATGTCTTCGCCCACCTGGATCACGTTCTCCCCCGGCGGCACGGCGCGAATTATTTCAATCGTTGTGTTATCAACGAGTTGGGTATGCTCCACCATGACCACGGCGTCGGCGCCGAGGGCGAGGGGGCCGCCGGTGTGCACCAGCGCGGCCTGCCCCTGGCTGATGGCGATGGCGGGCGCTTTCCCCATAGGCACTTCGCCGGCAATGGCGAGGACAGCGGGCAAACCTTCGGTGGCGCCGTAGGTATCGGCGGCGCGCACGGCGTAGCCGTCCATGCTGGAGCGGGCGAAAGAGGGCAGGCTGGAGGGGGCGCGGAGATCGGCGGCGAGGAATCTTCCCAGGGCGGCGGCGGTGGGGATCGTTTCCACGGTGGCTCGCACAGGGACGGCGCGGCGAAAGACAGCGAGTGCGTCGAGAGGGGCGAGGACGTGGAACAGCTCAGGCATGGGCTAGGAGTTCTGCTTGATGAAGGCGAGGACCTTTTCCCAGGCGTCGGCGGAGGCGGCGGCATGCTCCTTGGCGGTGCGGTCGAAGAAGGAGTGCGGGGCGTTGGCGTAGATGTGGATGGCGTGCTGCTTTCCGGCGGCGGTGAGGGCGGCGCGGAACTTTTCCACCTCGGTGACGGGGATGTGGGGGTCGTCGCCGGCCATGAGGGCGAGGAGGGGCGCTCGCAACTGCGCGGCGCGGGCGGCGGGGGAAGGGGAGCCGTCGCGGGCGTTGGCGGTGGGCTGGCCGTAGAAGCCGATGACGCCGGAGAGGCCGTGGTTCTCCATGCCCTGGAACCAGGAGGAGGAGCCGCCGAAGCAGAAGCCGACGGTGAAAAGCTTGCGCTGCGGATTGTCGTAGCGCAGGCGCGCGGCGGCGGCGGCGACGTCCTGGGCGATCTGCGGCACCTTGGTTTGCGCGACATGCTCCTGCCAGGAAAAATCGTCGGTGCGGGGGCCAAGGCCGGCGGTGCGCCCGAAATAGTCGATGGCGACGGCGGCGATGCCGCGCTCGGCGAAGCGGTCGGCGAGCTCCATGTAGAAGGAATGCAAGCCGCGGACATCGGGCAGGACGATCATGCCCACGCGGGCGTTGCCTGCGGGCATGGCGGTGTAGGCGCTGAACTTTGTGCCGTCCCTGGAGGTGAGGGTGACGCTGGCGGTGTCCACGGCGGCGCCGGAGATGACGGGGATGGGCGGGTGGGATTTCGAGGTGTAGCACATGGCGGGCCTCCTGGGAGGTGATGGCGAGGGGCGCGATTGGGCGCGATGGGGGCAGTGTAGGCGGGGCATGGAGGAAACGCAACGGCGTGGGTAGGCGCGTCCGCTACATGTGAGACGGGCGCAGGCGTCGTCTAGCGCGGGGGATGCTGCCGCTCAAGGCCAACAAACGTTGCTGTTCCCACCCACCCACCCGCATATGTTGTAAGGGAAGACAGGGGTACATCCCCTGTACCCTTGCCAAAGATGGGCTTCGCCCCTCTCTGGACACACCCCAGGCAGGGGGGCAGCGGAACTGAGCGCTTCCTACTGTCCGGCGTCTGGGAAGGGGTCGGCAGACGGGCCGGCGGGGGCGAGGGCGGCGGCGATGGCTTCGGCGAGGGTGGCGACGCCGGTGAGCTGCATGCCCTTGGTCTTGCCGGCGCGTTCGATGGCGGCATGGGGCAGGATGCAGCGGCGAAAACCCAATGCAGCGGCTTCGGCGAGGCGGCGCTCCACCTGGCTGACGGGGCGCAACTCGCCGGAGAGTCCGACCTCGCCCAAGGCGACGAGGCCGGAACGCACAGGAGCGTTGCGGAAGCTGGAGGCGATGGCGAGGGCGATGGCGGCGTCGGCGGCAGGCTCGGAGATGCGGAGGCCGCCGACGACATTTACGAGAATATCGGCGTTTCCCAGGCGCATGCCGAGGTGCCGCGCCATGACGGCGGTGAGGAGGAGGACGCGGTTGCCGTCCACGCCGTTGGCGATGCGTCGCGGCGCGGGTGCGCTTGTTGGGGTTGTCAGCGCTTGCACTTCGACAAGCAATGGCCGCGTGCCTTCCAGCGCGGGGACGATGGCCGAGCCGATGGCGGCCTCCTGGCGGTGCGCGAGGAAGGCCTCCGAGGGGTTGGACACTTCAACGAGGCCGGCATCGCGCATCTCGAAAATGCCGACTTCGTTGGTGGAGCCGAAGCGGTTTTTGACGCCGCGTAGGACGCGGAAGGGGGAGAAGCCTTCGCCTTCCAGGTACAGGACGACGTCGACCATGTGCTCTAGGATGCGCGGGCCGGCGATGGCGCCGTCTTTGGTGACGTGGCCGGCGATGAGCACAGGGACGCCGGTGTGCTTGGCCCAGCGCATGAGGCGGAGGCAGGATTCGCGCACCTGGGTTACGCTGCCCGCGGCGCTGGGGAGGTCGGCGAGGGACATCGTTTGGATGGAGTCGATGATGGCGAGGGCGGGCTTGGCGGCATCGAGCGCGGCGATGACTTGCTCCAGGTCTGTTTCAGGGTAGAGAAGAAGGCGCTTTCCATCTATGTCGTCGGGGCGTGTGGCTATTCCCAGGCGCGTAGCGCGGAGCTTGATCTGCTGGGTGGATTCTTCGCCGGAGACGTAGACGACGGTGCCGTGGCGCTGGGCGACGGCGTGGGCAAGCTGCAAAAGGAGGGTGGATTTGCCGATGCCAGGATCGCCGCCGATGAGGGTGAGGGAGCCGGGGACGATGCCGCCGCCGAGGACGCGGTCAACTTCTCGGAGCGGCAGGGGCATGCGCGGCGCGGAGGAGCCGTCGACATCGGCGAGGGGCGTAGGCGTTACGGAGACGGCGGGCATGCCGTGGGCCGCGGCGCGCGAAGGGGTGACGCGCACGACGGTCTCCTGGAGCGTGTTCCATTGGCCGCAGTCAGGGCAGCGGCCCAGCCAGCGCAGGCTGGATGCGCCGCAATCGCGGCAGACGTAGGCGGTCTTGGCGCGGTCCTTGGGCATAGCGTGCTCAGTCTAGCGACGCTGGGCAATGCGCGCTACGGGGCGATGGCGGGGGGATGGAGGGCGAAGCGTTGCGGCAATGCTATCGCCCCTACGTTGCCTGGATAGGCGGTGGCGATGGCGGGGGGATAGCGCGGGCGAAGCGTTGCGGCAATGCTATCGCCCCTACGCTGCCTGGATGGGCGATGGCGATGGCGGGGGGCTAGCGCGGGGAGAAGGAGCCGGGGACGCCGTAGAAGCCTGCACCGTTCAGGTACGGGGCGTCGGCGGTGAAGTGGTAGTGGTAGGTGCCCTGGGGGTACTCCGACGTGGTGTGCGTGTGGCCGTGGAACTGGTCGAGATCGGCGCTGGTGAGGATGCGGCCGTTTTCCTGGGGGCCGTAGACGGGGTAGCCGTCGAGGAGGAAGCCGAGCAGCGCGCCGCGGCCGTGCATCGCGGTCACGGAGAGGGGCTCGACGTGGTAGTGGTACTGGCCGCTCATTTGGGGGTGGCCGTTGTACTGATCGAAGGAGTTGATTTCGTTCGTAAGCGGCTGGCTGGGGCCGGCGTACTGGTTGTAGAAGGGGATGCCGTTGATGCAGACGCCGATGGGGCCGAGGGGGGTGGCGGATAGGGCGGCGGCGGGCTGGGGGACGAGGGGGAGGCGGAAGACCAGGGTTTGCGTTTGCACGGTGTTGGGGTTTTGGCGGTAGGCGGTGTTGGGGCCAGCGTAGGGCGTGTAGCGGGAGTCGGTGCGGGGGAAGTAGGGGCTGGAGTGATCGGGGATGCCGCTGGAGGTGATGATGAGGGTCGCGCCCTCTACGGTGGCGCGCGCCGCGCCAGAGAATTTTCCGAGGACTGTCGCCAGGGGTGACGGCGTGGGCGTGGGGATGGGCGTTGCCGTGGGAATTGGCGTGGGCGCCGGTGCGGCGGTTGGCCGGGGTGTGGCGGTGGCGGTGGGAGTGGGCTGAGCAGGAGGGGTGGGGGAGGAGGGGACTGTTGCGGGGGCGGTACTTGTGGGAGGAACCGATGCAATCGCGGCAGCACCGGCAGGGGGCGCGGATGACGGCGTGCTGTGGGTGGTTGCGGGTGCAATAGACTGGGAGCAGGCGGTTATTGCTAACGCAATGATCGAGCAGGCTATGACGGCGGGGAGGAGTACGGGCCGGATGTGCGGGAGAGTCATGGCGACGCCGCTAGGCCTTGATCTGCTTGACGATGGCGGCGAGGCGCTCTTCATCGGCAGGCGTCTTGACGGGGATGGAGAAGGTGACGCCGCTGGCGAAGGGGCCGTAGCGCGCTTTCAGCATGGCGGCGATGTGGTCGTAGTCGGCGGTGACGGCGAAGGCGTCCACGATGTCGTCGGTGATCTCGTTGGACATGGCGTCCCATTTGTTCTCGCGGGACATCTGGTGGAGCTTTTCCCCCACGTCCTGCCAGCCGTGGAGGGCGAGCACGGGATGATATGCGGGGGTGGAGGCGTAGAAGGCGATTTCTTTCTTGACCGCCTCGCGGCCGCGCTCCAGGTCAGCCTGGGTGGCGCCGGTGGCGATGAAGGCGGCGCCGTGGAATTGGAGGGTGTTGGGGTCGCGGCCGGCGGCGAGCGCGCCGGCGCGGGCGCCGGCGACGACGACCTCCTGGAGGTAGCGCAGGGTGTGGAACTGGTGCCAGGCGAGGCCGTCGCACACCTGGCCGACGGTCTTGGCCATGATCGCGCCCACGGCGGCGACGAAGATGGGTATCTTGGGATGCTGGATGGGGCCAGGGTTGAAATAGGGGGTCATGAGGTTGAGGGTGAAATGCTCGCCGCGGAAGTCGAGCTTGGCGCCGTTCTGCCAGGAATCCCAGATGGCGCGGATGGCGCCGACGTACTCCTTGATGCGCGGGGCGGCGGGGCTCCAGGGCTGGCTGTAGCGCCGGGTGATGTGGCCCTTGACCTGCGTGCCGAGGCCGAGGGCAAACCGTCCGTCGGAGAACTGCTGGAGGTCCCAGGCAAGGTAGGCGGTGTCCATGGGACTGCGGGCGAAGGCCACGGCGATGTTGGTGGCGATGCCGATGCGCTTGGTGCGGTCGGCGGCGAGGACGGAGGGCAGGAAGGGGTTGTGCTGGCGCTCAGGGTGCTGCACGACGTCATAGCCGAGGCGTTCGGCGCGCTGGGCGATCTCGCCCGCTTCGGCGAGGGTGCGGAAGTAGCTGGAGTAGTGGATGTGCATGGGTTAGACGGCTCCTTGCGGCATGGGATGCTTGGATAAGATGGCGTCAATGGCGGGCACGTCCAGCCGCAGGGAGGCGATGGTGCGCACCTGGCCGGTGAAGGGGAAGGCCTGCGAGCAGATGTAGGCTGCGGCGTGGCCCATGATTTCGGCGGGCCAGAGGTGTTCGCGGGGCAGCGATTTCTTGAGCAGGACGGTAGCGCCAGGGGTGTCCACGGTGCCTTCTAATCGTATGGCGTTGACGCAGATGCGCTGGGGGGCAAGCTCCTGGGCAAGCACGAGGGTGAGGGCTTCCAAGGCGGCCTTGGAGGCGCAATAGGCGCTGGAACCCGCGGCGGGGGTCACGGCCCGCATGGACGAGATATTGAGGATGTGGCCCCGGCCAAGTTTCGCCATGTGGGGGATCACGGCTTGGGAGCAGAGGAAGGGGCCGAGGGTATTCACGCGCAACACCATCTCCCACCTTGCGGGGTCTATCTCGGCGACGGGCCGCAGCCAATTGGTGGCGGCGTTGTTGACGAGGATGTCTAGGCGACCAAAATGCTCGAGCGCGGCAGCGACGGTGCGGCGGACGTCATCGTGATTGGTGACGTCCATGTCCACGGGGACGGCGCGACGGCCTTGCGCGGCGATGAGGGCGACGGTCTCTTCGACGGTGCCAGGCACAGGCTCGCGGCGGGCGGCGGCGACGATGGCGCAGCCGCGCTGGGCGAGGGCGAGGGCGATGGCGCGGCCGATGCCGCGGCTGGCGCCGGTGACAATGGCAACCTGACCTGATACGTCTGTACTGGTGTTGTTCATGCGGGCATGCGGCGCTGAGCGCAGTCGTCATTGTATCGCACGGGGTGGGGCGGTCGCGCAGATATTGATGCGCTACCGCAGGCGGCGTTGACAGCCCATCGAGGCATCCATACAATGGGCAGGCTCCGCATATCTGGGCCATGTGCGATGGCGCGCAAGGCTGGCCTCTGCTCCTATTTTGCATACTCAGGGACGCCCGGCAAGGATGTGCCCGTGACTGTAGTCAAAGACTTATTTTCGCTGCAACAATTGGACCTGGCGATCGACCGGCGGATGAAGCGGTTGGCGCAGATCAAGGCG
>SHYB01000004.1 GCA_009693015.1 Dehalococcoidia bacterium | reverse complement strand
GATGCGGGCGTTCGCGGGCGGCGCCCCGCGGCATTTGACGTCTCTCGGCGCACTTCAGTATGCTTTCAGGCGTTCTGGTGTCTCCTGGAGCGATGTTTCCTCATGCAACAGCAGATGGATGATTTGCGAGCCAAGGCCCTTGCCTCTCTCGACGCCGCCTCGACGCCGGCGGCGCTGGAGGAATGGCGCGTGGCCTATCTGGGACGCAAGGGCCCGATGAGCCAGGCGTTGCGCGGCCTGAGCGCGCTGGCCCCGGAGGAGCGCCGCGCCGCGGGCGCGCAGGCCAACGAGCTCAAGACGCTGCTGGAAGAGCGATTCGCCGCGAAGTCGGCATCGCTGCAGGACGCCGTCGCCGCGACCATCGCCCAGCGTGAGGCGATTGACGTGACCCTGCCGGGATGGCGTCCCCTCGCCGGCCATCTGCATCCCACCACGCGCGTCATCCGCGAGATCACCCGCGCCTTCGCCGACATGGGCTTTCAGACGGTCGAAGGCCCCGAGGTGGAGTGGGACTATTATAACTTCGAGGCACTCAACATCCCCCCGGGACATCCCGCGCGCGATATGTGGGACACGCTGTGGCTGGAGGGGCAGCGGCCGATGTTGTTGCGCACGCATACATCTCCCATGCAGATACGCCACATGGAAACGCACAAGCCGCCGGTGCGCGTGATCGTCCCCGGCAAGGTGTACCGTCATGAGGCCACGGACGCTACCCACGAATGGCATTTTCACCAGGTGGAGGGTCTGGCGATAGACGAAGGCATCTCCTTCGCCGATCTCAAGGGCACGCTGTACGAGTTCGCGCGGCGCATCTTCGGCGTGGAGCGCAAGGTGCGCTTCCGCTGCGATTACTTTCCTTTCGTGGAGCCGGGCGCGGAGATGGCGATTGACTGCTTCGTGTGCGAAGGCAAGGGCTGTCGCGTGTGCGGGCACAGCGGCTGGATCGAGATCATGGGCGCGGGCATGGTGCACCCTGACGTGCTGCGGCGGGTGAACGTAGACCCGGCGCGCTACACCGGCTACGCCTTCGGCATGGGCGTGGAGCGCATCGCCATGCTGAAGTACGGCATTGACGATATTCGCCTGTTCTATGCTAACGATCTGCGGTTTTTGAGGCAGTTCTGATCCATGAAACTCTCCCTCTCCTGGCTCAAGGCGTACGTTGATGTTGACCTGCCCGCGCGGGAGCTGGGGCATCGCATGACGCTGGCGGGCGTGGAGATGGACAGCGTCGAACCGATCGGCGGGACGTGGGAGGGCGTGGTGGTGGGACGGGTGACGGAAGTGGTGCCGCACCCCAACGCCGATCGCCTGCGCCTGGCTACGGTGGATACCGGCAGCGATACGATGACCGTGGTCTGCGGCGCGCCGAACGTGGCGGTGGGGCAAAAGATTGCCTTCGCCCGCGCGGGCGCGAAGCTGCTCGATGGCCACAGTGGCGAGCCTAACGTGCTCAAGCCGGCGAAGATCCGCGGCGTGGAGTCCCATGGCATGGTGTGCTCGGAACGCGAGCTTGGCCTCTCCACGCAGCACGAAGGCATCCTGGTGCTGCCCGCGGACGCGCGGGTGGGCATGCCTCTCGCCGGCTACATGGGCGACGCTGTGCTGGATTTCGCCGTCACCGCGAACCGGCCCGATTGCCTCTCCGTCCTGGGCATCGCCCGCGAGGCCGCCGCCGTCACTGGCAAGTCCCTGCGCGAGCCGTCGCTGGAGTACGCTGAGGCAGGCAAGCCTATCGCCGGACTCGCCTCCGTGGAGATCGCCGATGCAGAGCTCTGCCCGCGCTATATCGCTACCGTCGTCACCGGCGTGAAGATCGCTCCCTCGCCCAAGTGGATGCAGGACCGCCTTGCCGCGGCGGGCGTTCGCGCGATCAACAACGTGGTGGACATCACCAACTACGTCATGCTGGAATTCGGCCAGCCGCTGCACGCCTTCGACTACGACAAGCTCGCGGGGCACAAGATCGTCGTGCGGCGCGCGGCGGCGGGCGAGAAGATGACGACGATTGACGGTGTTGACCGTACCCTTGCGCCGCACATGCTGGTCATCGCCGACGCGGCGCGGCCCGTGGCGATTGCCGGCGTGATGGGCGGTAGCCAGAGCGAGGTGAGCGAGGCCACGGTCAGCGTGCTGCTGGAGTCGGCGTGCTTCAACAATATCAGCGTGCGCCGCACGGGACGCGAGGTCGGCCTGCGTAGCGAAGCCTCGCTACGCTTCGAGAAGGGTCTGCCGCAGGAGCTTTCCCACTACGCCGCGCGACGCGCCACGCAACTGCTGGTGGAGATCGCCGGAGGCGTCGCCGCGCAGGGCATGCTGGACGTCTTCCCCGGCAAGAAAGTCCAGGCGCCGATTCGCCTCACGGAGCAGCGCGCCCGCCAATTGCTCGGCGTGGCCGTGCCTGCCATGGAGATGGCGGAGACACTCCGGCGGCTGGGGTTCGCCCCCACCAACGCGGGCGTGGATGCCCTGGACGTCGCCGCGCCCTACTGGCGCACCGATATTGCCATCGAGGAGGACCTTATCGAAGAGGTAGCGCGACTCCGCGGCTACGAGTGGCTTCCCTCGTCCACCGCCGTGGGCCGTCTGCCCGCCTACGAGCCCGCGCCGATGATCGCGCTCAAGGATGCCGTGCGCGATTATCTAGTAGCTAGCGGAATGGACGAAGTGGTCACCTACTCCCTCACCAGCGCCCAAGAGCCAGTGGCCGGCATTGCTCCGTTACGGATGCAGCACGCCATGTCCGCGGACCTGGAAGAGCTGCGGATCGGGCTGCGGCGCGGCCTGCTCCGCACGCTCGCCTCCAACCAGCGCCAGCAGGAAGGCGGCGTGCGCATCTTCGAATGCGGGCGCGTGTATCTGCCCCGGCCGGAGGACCTGCCGCAGGAGCGCGAGCTGCTGGCCGGCGTCCTATCCGGATCGCGCGCCGAGCCGCATTGGCACGGCGCCCAGGGGGAGATGGGTTTCTACGACGCCAAGGGCGTGGTGGAGGGCCTGCTTGCCACGCTTGGCGTTGCCGCGAGTTTCGATCCCGCCAGGGACTCGCGGTTGCACCCCGGTCGCGCCGCAGGCATTACCGTGGCGGGCGTGCGCATCGGCGTCGCGGGCGAGGTGCATCCCAAGGAGGCCCGCGCCTACGATCTCTTGCCGCGCCCGGTGGCCTACTTCGAGCTTGATCTTGATGCGCTGCTGTTGCTGCTGCCCGCGCGCGGCCGGTCCTACGCCCAGATCCCGCGCTACCCCGGCGTGGTACGCGATATCGCCCTTGTCGTGGACCGCGCCATGCCCGCGCAGCGCGTGACCGCGATCATCGCTGCCACGCCGCTGGTGCATGAGGTCACGCTGTTCGACGTGTACACCGGCGAGCACATCGCCGCTGACAAGAAATCGCTGGCCTGCCGCATCGTGTACCTCTCGCCTGCGCGCACCCTTTCCGGCGACGAGGCGGACAAGACGCAAGCGCGATTGCTGGAGCGGCTGGCAAAAGAAGCCGGGGCTACGCTGCGGGAGTAGCCGGTCCTGTGGCCTAGGCCGGCTTCCGCGCCGCTTCCGCATCCGCCACCACGTTCCGCCCCATGCGCCGCGTCAGTATGACCAGCGCGACCAGGCCGATCGCCACGCCGAACCACAGCGTGCCGATGCGTATGATCAGCGTGGCCGTCGCCGCGGCCTCGCGGGATAGGCCAACGAGCGATTGCGCCAGGCCGGTGATGCCGCCCTCCACTACGCCCAGGCCGCCCGGCAAGATCGCCACCGCCCCCGCGAGCGAGGTGACAGATAGGATGAACACCCCCTGCACGATCAGCTCGGCGCTGTGGGGCGCGCCCAGCCCCAGCAGCACGAAATACATGGCAATGCCTTCGCCGAGCCACGAGACAAAGCCCATCGCCACGGAGATCGCCAGCGCGCGGGGGGAGAACAGCGTATAGGCGCTTTCGTAGAACGACGCGATGAACGGCGTGTGGCGTCGCAGCAGCGGCATCCGCCCTGCCGCGCCGATGCACCATCGCGCCGCGGGGCGCCAGCGGAACATCGCCGTAATGGCGAACCCCAGCGCGGATAGGAGGATGACGAACACCCAGCCGTCCTTGAAGAGGAACAGGCCCAGCGAGGAGAGCAGGATCATCCCGTACGCGTCGGTCACGCGCTCCGCCAGCACGATGGGCGCGGAGACGCTGACGGGCGTGCCGTAGCGCTCCTTGAGCAGGTAGCTTTTCAGCCATTCGCCCAGCTTCCCCGGCGTGATGGTCATCACCAGGCCGGCGAAAAAAATATTGACGCTGTCCGCCAGGCGCACGTTGCGGATTCCCGCCAGGCCAAGGTAGTACTGCCACTTAAGAAAGCGGACCACGTAGTTGAACAGCGTCAGGCCGAGGATCGCGGGCAGCAGCGACCAGCGGAAGCGGGCGAGCGACGATCCGATGCCGGATATATCGCCGTAGAGGAGCAGTCCAACGAACACTGCCAGGCCGAAGAACAGTGAAAGGATCAAACGGGTGCGAAAGCTGCGGGATTTCACCAGGGGGGCCTTGGGCGGGCAATCATGAGTGTCCCGCAATTGTATCGTTGCCGGCCACGGTAGTCGAACACAAAAAACGACGTCCCCACATCTGTGGGGGCGTCAGACCGAACTTTCGTCGCCGCTCCAGTACCCGGATTGCCTGGACATCACGTCCAGATTTGCGGTCGCTCTGGGCGTCAAGCCCAGAGGGGGTGGGTATGTCCCAACCCGCCGGCGCCTTCACCACCTCTGCCACTGCCTTAGGCCGCCAGCGGGCTAACCGAAGGATAGTGCCAGACGCAGATGAGCTTTCTTAGCATCACCGCTGCACCTCCTTTCGCATTGCCCCTTGCTTGCCTACTCACCTCACTTAGGTGATACGCCTAAATCGCCGTGTCAACACATGCGCGCGACAGATTTGTGCATGACGCAGAGGCGACTCTAGGCGCAGGTGCGGAGCGGCGTGCTAGCCGCGCCAGCGCGGGCTCCAGAAATCGGCAGGCAGGGGCCGTCGCGGCAGCACCGGCTCGCGCCACACCGCGAGCTTCAGCGCGGCGATGACCAGCATGCCCGCGGCGAACCCCCCGATGTGCGCCCAGTACGCCTACGCCGCCTTCCCCGAACGCCGGCGTCAGCGAGCCGATGCCGCTGAAAAATTGCAATGCGAACCATATCGCTAGCAAGTACATCGCCGGTATGCGGGTCACGGTGATGAAGATGAAGACGACCAATGTCTTCACCTGGTTGAAGGGGTACAGCAGCAGATACGCTCCCAGCACTCCGGCGATGGCCCCGCTGGCGCCGATCAGCGGCGTGCGCGAGTCCATGTCGATCGCCACCTGGGTCCACGTGGCGGCCACGCCAGCAGCAAGGTAGAACGCCAGGTAGCCAACGTGGCCCAGGCGGTCCTCCACGTTATCGCCGAAGACCCAGAGGAACACCATATTGCCCAAGATGTGCAGCACGCCGCCGTGCATGAACATGGAGGTGAATACCGTGCCCCACGCCGGTATCGGCGAGGCGGAGGTGCTGCGCGGCGAGCCTTCGGTGGACAACGCCGGCTTACCGCTGGAGATCTGCTTTTAGCGGCGCGCGCCTTGCGGCGGGGAAATGGCTTCGTTAGACTGGCCGGAGCCGCTGGCCCGTGCCATAGCCGCCGGTCTCAGGAGGAACGCCGTGGAGATTGGCATATCGCTGCCCAACATCGGCCCCAACGCCACGCCGGATGCCATCTACGCCATTGCCGACAAGGCGGACGAGCTGGGCTTCGACACGGTGTGGACCAGCGATCACCTGGCGCTGCCCCGGCATCCCGCGCTGCCCTATCCCTACTCCCGCGGCACGCCGCGCACGCTGGACGCCGACACGCCTATCCTCGACCCCCTCGCCGTAATGGCTGCCGTGGCTGGGCGCACCAAGCGTGTGAAAATCTGTGTGGGCGTGCTGGTGCTCCCCATCCGGCACCCGCTGGTCACCGCCAAGCTGGTCAGCGCCATTGACCAGCTCTCCGGCGGGCGCGTCATCCTGGGCGTGGGCACGGGCTGGATACCGGAGGAATTCGATGCCGCGGGCGTCTCCATCAAGCAGCGCGGCGCGATGACCGACGAGCAGATCCGCTACCTGCGCGAGGTGTGGTCGCAAGAGACGCCGCAGTTCGCCGGCACGTTCTATCGCATCGGCGATATGTCCGTGGAGCCCAAGCCGGTGCGGCGCAGCGTGCCCATCTGGGTGGGCGGCAACAGCGATCACGCCATGCGCCGCGCCGCCGCCCTGGGCGATGGCCTGCACATGATTGATCTCACCAACGCCGAGGCCGCGCAGCGCATCGCCCGGTTCCAGGAAATATGCCGCGCTGCGAACCGCCCCATGGAGCATCTCACCCTGTCCGTGTTCAACCAGTTGCGCATTACCAAGGACCGCTTGGAGGAGTCGGAGCGCAACTTCCCAGTCACCGGCAATCTAGATCAGGTAATCGCCGACCTGCGTTTCTTGCAGGGTCTGGGCGTGCAGCACGTGGCGTTCAGCCCCCGCCCGCGCGGCATGGACGTGCCGGCGTACCTCCGCGTCATGGAATTGATTGCGCGCGAAATAATACCCGCCGTGGCATAGACCCGCGGTCGCTTGAGTTCACGGAGACACCCATGTACTACGAAGATCTGTCCGTAGGTCAACAATTCGGCGGCACCACCGTCACCGTCACCGAAACGCACGTCGTCACCTTCGGCTCGATCACGCACGACTGGGCCCCGCTGCACATGAACGAAGAGGCGGCGCGCGCCAGCCAGTTCGGCGGGCGCATCGCCCACGGCATGCTCACCGCGTCGCTGGCCATCAGCAGCGTGGTGCCCATCATGGGCATGGAAGGCGCGACGCACCTCAGCGACACGTTCACCTACCGCGACGCCGTGCGCATCGGCGACACCATCAGCACCGCGCTCGAGGTGACCGAACTAATCCCCAAGAGCAAGTGGGGCCTGTTCCGCCTCAAGCTCGTGACTCGGAACCAGCACGGCACGGTCGTGCTGGAAGGCGAAACGCTGCTGGGCGTGCGCTACCGGCCCAAGGGCTAAGGGCAACCCGCGCACGCCGGGGGTGACCCTTTTCCTTACTTGACGAGGCCACGACGGCCTGCGGCCTTTCGATGCTAACGCCGCACCGGCAGCCCGCGTCCCGCCAGATATTCCTTCACCTGCGCGATGCGGAACGTGCCGTAGTGAAAGACGCTGGCCGCCAGCACCGCGTCCGCCTTGCCTGACGTCAGGCCATCGTAAAAATGCTCCAGCGTGCCCGCGCCGCCGCTGGCGATCACCGGAACCGTCACCGCCTCCGAGATGGCCCGTGTCAGCGCCAGGTCGTAGCCGCGCTGCTGGCCGTCCTCATCCATGCTGGTGAGGAGAATCTCCCCTGCGCCACGATCCACCGCCTCCCTGGCCCAGGCCACCGCGTCCTTGCCCGTGGCCGTGCGCCCGCCGTGCGTGAAAACGTTCCACTGGCCCGCCCCCACGCGCTTGGCGTCGATCGCCACCACGATGCACTGGCTGCCGAAGCGCGTGGCCCCTTCGGTGATGCGCTGCGGGTGCTGCACCGCCGCCGTGTTCAGCGACACCTTGTCCGCCCCCGCGAGCAGCATGCCGCTGATATCCTCCACCGTGCGGATGCCCCCGCCCACGGTGAGCGGGATGAACACCTGCTCGCTCACCTGCCGCACCGCCTCGATCATCGTCTTGCGATCTTCCGCGCTGGCGGTGATATCCAGGAGCACCAGCTCGTCCGCGCCTTCGCGGTCGTACAGCGCGGCCATCTCCGCGGGGTCGCCGGCATCGCGCAGGGCCACAAAGCTCGTGCCCTTCACCACGCGGCCGCGGTCCACGTCCAGGCAGGGGATGATCCGTTTTGTCAGCATGGAGCCTCTCGCGCCTCCGTCGTCCCGCATGTCGCGGCGGACAGTTCATGATACCGCAGTCGCCTGCGCCATTTCGCCGCCGCTAGCCCTGCGCTTGCTTAGGCCGCCGCCGCTCCCACGCCGTATCGGGGATCATGAAAATCAGCGGGATCGTGAGGAGCAGGCCCGCGGACAGCGCCAGAAAGATGTGCTGCATTCCCTCCCGCTTGTCCGGCGTCAGGCTGAGGGCCAGCACGACGACCGCCGTGCCTATGGCGCCGCCCGTCTGGCGAAACATTCCCCGGATGCCGGTGATCGCCGCTGCCTTGCCAGGCACCAGGTCCAGCGTGGCGTTGGTGGACGCCGGCGAGCCCACGCCGAACCCCGCTCCGGCGAACCCCACCACCAGCCCCAGCCACACGGAGATAGGGATGCCCTGGCCGAATATCGAAATGTGGCGCAGGCCCAGCCCCAGCAGCAGCAGGCTGAGCGACAGGATGAGTGAAGCGGCGAGCATGGGCCTGCGATAGCCCGTGCGGACGATGAGGAACGAGCTTGCCACGGCGAACAGCGCCATGGTCACCGATCGCGGCGAAAGAATCGCTCCGCTCTGGCTGGCGCTCATGCCGTAGCCCACCTGGGCGTAGTAGGGGATGAACTGGAAGAACCCAAAGACGCATGCGCCGTACACGAAGTTATACACATTGGCGGCGAGCAGCGGGCGCCACTTCAGCAGTTGCAGGTCCATCAGCGGCGTCTCCGTGCGGCTTTCGTGGCGCCAGAATATGACGAGCAGCGCCACGCCCAGCGCCAGCAGCACCCAGACCTCGGGGCGGCGCATGTAGCCGCCGCTATTGGCGGCGGACGCCATGGCGAACAGGATCGAGCCGACGCCTCCAGCGAACAATCCCGTGCCCCGCAGGTCCAGCCCGCGGCGGCCTCCTCTGGGGCTGTTCTTGGGCAGGTAGCGCAGCCCAGCCAGCAGCAGCACCACGCCGGTGGGCGCGTTTACGAAAAACAGCCATCGCCACGAAAGGTGGTCCACGATGACGCCGCCGATGTTGGGGCCAATGATCGATCCCAGCGGCACAACGCTGGAGAACAGCCCCACAAACGTCTGCCGCCGCGCGCCGAACGTCTCCGAAATGATCCCCACGGCAGAGGGGAAGAACGCTCCTCCGCCCAGCGCCTGGATGGTGCGGCACACCATCAGAACATAGATATTCGGCGCGAGTCCGCTGGCGATCGAGCCGCCGGTGAACAGGGCCACGGAGATGAGGAACACGCGCTTGCGTCCCCACTCGTCGCTCAGCTTCCCCGCCAGCGGCATCACCGAGACTCCCGCCAGCGCATACGCCGTGAGCATCCAGCCGATCCACGCCAGGCTGGTGTGCAATTCCGTTTCCAACGTGGGCAGCGCCACGGAGACGATGCTGCCGTCAATGGACGCGATCAGCATTGACCCCGACATGATGGCGAAAATCAGGTATGCCCTGCGAGGGGCGCCGAAGGAGTCGCGCGCGGTGGTCATAGGCGTCCCCGCATACTACGGCAATGGCGGACGCCAGGGAAAGCCAGCTTGACCGGTTGCCTCGCGCAGCGTAGAGTCGGATACCGCGCAGGGCTGTCGCCCGCGCGACGCGTGGCGCAACGCATCACACGAAGCGGGGGCAGGGCATGCACAACGTTGACCTGGCGATTATCGGCGGCGGCACCGCAGGCATCTCTGCAGGCCTGCGGGCGTTGGAGATGGGCCTGAGCGCCGTCATTCTCGAACGAGGCCAGGAGATCGGCGGCGCGGCGGGCATACGGCTCTCCGGCGGCGCCTTTCACCTCGCGCTGGGCGATATGCGGCTCGACCACGACCCCATGCTGGCCCACGTCAACAAGGTGACAAACCAGGAGATCGCCCCGGCCATTGCTGAGATGATCGCCAACCGCTCCAAGAGCAGCATCGCCTGGCTGCAAAAGCAAGGCGTAGATCTGGTGCCTCAGGGCAACGAGTTCGGCTACGTCACCATCCACCCCCGCGGGCCGTCCGTGCCGGGGCGCGGGTTCAATCGCAAGGCGGCGCCGGACAAGGCGATGCGGACGTGGCATTTCCGCTTTGTCGAGCAGGGGGGCGCGATCTACTACGGCGCTAGGGCCAAGAGCCTCAAGGCCGCGCCGCAAGGCAAGGGCTGGATCGTGGTGGCGAGCTCGCCGGAGCCCGAAGGGCTTCGCGTCCAGGCGCAGTCCGTGATCCTGGCGGATGGCGGCTTTCAGGCAAACCCCAAGCTGCTGGAGAAATACCTTGGCCCCCGTGCCGGCAAGAGCGCGCTCCGCGCCATGACCACGGCATCAGGCGATGGCTTGATGATGGCCCTGGAGCAGGGCGGCTACGTCGCCGGCGAAGGTCGCGGCGTGTACGGGCACATCCTTCATCGCAACGCCATCACCGACGAGAATTTTCTCCCCTACCCTATGTTCGATGCGCTGTGCCTCACCTCGCCGGTGGTGGACGCCAAAGGCAAGCTGTTTGAGCACGGCGCCAAGGACGGGCCGGAGCTTACCTATAAAATGCTGATGTCCAGCGACCCCGCCGGCTACACCATCATCATGGACAACGCCACATGGATGGGGCCTGCCGCCAATGGCGGGGGATACCATCCTGCGGTCAACCCCGCCATCGAGCAGAAAGGCGGCAGGGTGGACTCCGCGCCAACCATCGCCGAGGTTGCCCGCAAAGCGGGGATGGGCGAGAAGGAACTGACGGCCGCAGTAGAAAGGCACAATGCCACCGCTAAGGCAAAACTGGGAAGCGGGCCGTACTATGCCGTCCCCATCGCCGCAGGCGTCACCTTTACCTTTCCAGGTATCGCCGTCAACGATAAGGCGGAGGTGCTGCGCAAGGGCGGCGGGGCCATCCCCGGCCTCTACGCCGCGGGGTGCGCCACGGGAGGCATCCACGGACGCAGCGGCGGCGGCGGGTACCTGGGCGGGCTGGGCATCGCCCTCATCACCGGCATGCTGGCAGCGGAGGGCGCCGCCGCGCGCAAGAAGGCCTAGGCGCGTTCTGTCTCTGGGCGGCAGAAGAGCACCAGGTACTGCTTCGCGTTCACGTCGCCGGCGCGCTCCCAGCGTAGCGCGGCGGCCTCGCCGTCCTGACGCACCTGCTGTTCCGTGAGACGCTCGTGCAGCGGCGGGCCTTCCTCCATCGGCGCCTTTTTCCAGTCCGCCACGGCCAGCCACCCGCCAGGGCGCAGCTTGCGCCGCAGCATCGCCAGGTACTGTGATGGCGCACCCTCCACCTCATGCAGCACAAAGGCAAGGAACACCCCGTCCAGCGAGGCGTCTTCGTTGGGAATTTCGATCTCCGCGGTCTGCCGCGCCTCTACGTTGCCCACGCCGGACTGCCGCACCGTCTCCCGCACCAGGGCCACCATCTCCGGCTGCACGTCCAGCGCATAAACCGTGCCGCCCCGCACCGCCTGCGCCAGCGGGATAGTGAAATAGCCTGGCCCGCAGCCAACGTCGGCAACGTGCTGTCCAGGAGCGATGGGCAGCATCGCCAGCACGCGCTGGGGGTCGAGCAGGGCGCGGCGCTCCGGCGAGGTGAGCAGATGCACCCGTTCCGGGCGGAACTTATGTCCCATGCCCTGCTTGCTCCTCTCCGCCCCGGGCCAGCGTCACCGCCTGCCGCACGTCAACTGCCCCGGTGTACACCGCCTTGCCAATAATCGCGCCCTCCACGCCCAGGGCCATCAGCGCGCGCACGTCCGCAAGCGAACTCACGCCGCCGGAGGCGATGACCGCAGCAGGCGTGGCCGCCATCGCCTCGCGGATCGCGGTGAGGTTCGGACCTTCCAGCGCGCCGTCGCGGGCGATGTCCGTGTAGATAAAGCGGCGCACGCCCAGGGCATACATTCGTTGCATCAGCGCTGTCGTGGGGATCGTGCCGCCCTGGCGCCACCCGTGCGTCGCCACCATGCCCGCCCGCGCGTCCACCCCTACGGCGATTGCTTCTCCGTGCTGGCGCACCGCCTCGCGCACCAGGTCCTCATCCTCCGCTGCTGCCGTGCCCAGGATCACCCGCGTCGCGCCCGCACGCAGCATCGTCTCGATCGCCGCGAGCGACCGCAGCCCGCCGCCCGTTTCGATGGGCGTGGTTACTCCCGACGCAATCGCCTGTACAATCGCGGCGTTCACCGGCTTGCCCGCCGCGGCGCCGTCCAGGTCCACCACGTGGATGCGCGGCACGCCCGCCTCGGCGAAGCGACGCGCCACACCCACAGGGTCGTCGGAATACACCGTCTCGCGGGCATAGTCGCCCTGGAACAAGCGGACGCACTTGCCGCCGCGCAGGTCAATAGCGGGGATCACCTCAAACGGCATGGCATTCATTTCAAACCGCATGGCGCGGCGACGTCGCGGCCCCCACGACCTCGCGGACAAAATTGGCGTAGATTTGCAGACCCACGCCGCCGCTCTTCTCCGGGTGGAACTGCGTCGCCACCAGGCTCCCTCGCGCGGCCACGCTGCAAAAGCGGATGCCGTAGTCCGTCCATCCGGCAACGATGGCGGCATCCTGCGGATCGGCGTAGTACGAATGGACAAAATAGAAGTTCGATCTGTTGGGGATGCCGGAGAACAGCGGATGGCTGCCGGCGAACTCCACCTGGTTCCACCCCATGTGCGGCACCTTCTGCCCCGGCGGCAGCTTGCGCACTGTGCCGGCCAGCGTCCCCAGGCAATCGGCGTGGCCTTCCTCGGAACGCTGGAACAGCACCTGCATGCCGATGCACACGCCGAAGAACGGCGTGCCTCGCGCAATCGTCCTCGCGATGACATCCACCAGCCGTCGCGCCGCCAGGCCGTCCACCGTGCCGCGCGCCGCACCCACGCCGGGCAGCACCACCGCGTCCGCTGCCGCTACAACTTGCGCGTCAGCCGTCACCAGCGCGGGATGTCCGATTTTCTCGAACGCCTTCTCCACGCTGCGCAGGTTCCCCGCGCCGTAGTTGATGATGGCGATCTTGGGAGTGGCATGCATAGGGGCCTGCTTGGGGGGCCTGCCTGGCGATTTACTTGTACTTGTCCAGGAACTGGAGCAGCCGCTCCCTCGCCTGCGCGTTGTTCAAGAGCGACACGCCATGGGCGTTTCCCGGTACAAGCAAGAGTTCCTTGGAGTCCTTGGCTAGGGACAAGAGATTGCGAGCGGCCCCGGCATCGGCGGCGTTGCCTTCGCCGGCAAGGAACAGCTTGGGCGCCGTCACCAGCGGCACGGCGCCGGCGGCGGACAGGCCGCGCAGCGTCTCCGGCGTGGACACGGCGGCCACTGCGCTCACGCTCTCGCGGGCAGACACACGCAGCGCGGCGATGCCGCCCATGCCTGCGCCTACCACCAGCACCTTGGGTGCCCGCAGCTGCTCCCGCATATGCACCAGCGCTGAAGCCAGGTCGGACTCGGCGAGCGCCGCATCGCGCTGGCCTGCCGACTTGCCGTGGCCCCGGAAATCGAACGTCATCACGGTATACCCGCGGCTGGACAGCGTCTCGGCGAACTCCGCCCAATCGCCCCGGCTGCCGTCCAGGTCGTGCGCCAGTAGCACCGCCGCTCCGCTGCCGCCGTACGTCTTGATGCGCAGTACGGTGCCGTCTCCGGCGGCTATGCACTCGCCCTGGTCGCACGCGCCCTGGCTTTCGCTATTGCCGCACGCGCCGGCAACTAGCAGCATCGCCATCGCTGCCAGCAGCACTCGCATCCAGATACTCTTATTCATATTCCTATGTATGCCGCCCTGCCAGTATTTCGGGGTCTGTGTCCTTGGTCTCATACCGCGCCAGGCTGTACACCAGATCAGAGGCGCGGTTCAAGTAACGGATGATCTCACCGTTGGTCAGCAGGCCTGCTGCCTGAAGGCCCGTCGCCCGCCGCTCCGCCCGCCGCACGATGGTCCTCGCCAGGTCCAGCGCCGCCGACCCCGCGCTGGAGCCGGGGACGATAAACGTCGGCGGCATGGCGATCTTCGCCTCGATCTCCAGCACCTGCGCTCCGATGCGGTCCACCATCGCCGCGGTCACGCGCTTGAAGTGCTTATCGAACGTGGCGTACTGCTTCACGTCAATCGCCATCTCCGCCGCGAGTACGAACAGGTCCTGTTGCAAGGCGAGCAGCGCTGCCCGCACCATGGCCTGGCCCGAAAGCGAGCGCGCCAGGCCGAGCGCCGCCACCGCTTCATCCACCGTCCCGTACGCCTCCACGCGAGCGTCGTCCTTGGGCACACGGCCACCGTACAGCAGGCCCGTCTCTCCAGTATCGCCCCGTTTTGTCACGATGCTCATCGCCGGTGCATTATACCCTGGCGCTCACTATGCCGGTGCATGAAAGGCCGGTGGATCATATCAATCGCATGGCGCTTCCATTCGCAGACGCCGGCCCCGGAAACAGAGCGCCGCGGCTCCTAGAGTAGTGGAAGCCGCGGCGCCAGACGCGCTGGTGGGCGCGCCGTTGTGTGTGCGCCCTGACGTGCCCGATGGATGTCTAGGACTCGTCTTCCTCGTCACCGAAGCCCGCGGCCACGGGGCGGCGCATGCGCTTGAGTGCGGGGACCGCCTCCTCGTGCTCTTCGCTCAGGCGCCATTCATTGCCGGAGCGGGCGGCGTGGGGCTGCTCGTCTTCGCCATCACCGTCAAACCTGTCGGAAAGCCCTTCCCACATGTACGCCTTGATGTCGCCGGCGCCCTTGGCGGCAAAGGAGAGTTTGCCCTGCTGCGCGGGGTGTTGGTACGTCTCCCGGATGAACACCTGGATCGTGCCCCGGTCCAGGCGGGTCACTGCGGCGCTGTAGCGGTTGCCCCCCTGCATCAGCGTGAGGAGGCGGTGCGCCAGCTTGGGCTCGATAACGCCCAGACGCACGCCGTCCGGCGTCTTCGCGATGAGGCGCTTGCCCTCCACCGCGATCTCCACCGGCTCACCGGCGGAGACGCGGGCGAGGTCGCCGGCCGCTGCCGTCTCTTGCAGCATGGTGGCGCCGGTCCTTCCCGTCTCTTCGATGAAGAAGTGCGGCGCCACACGCTGGCGCAGCGACGTCTGCATGTGGCGTGCCTTCACATCCTTCAGGTGCAGGATCTTCTCCAAGTTCTTCTTTGCGATCCCGTTCCCCGGGCTGAGCGCCAGCACCTTGGCGAACGAATCGCGCGCCTCGGCATAGCGGCCCGTCTCGCTCAGCGCCTTGCCCAGGCGATTCATCGCCTCGAAGTCGCCGGGGAACTCCGCGAGCAGCTCGCTGTTCGCGGCGACGGCTTCCTCCCAGCGGCTGGCCATCGCAGCGTCGATGGCTTGCTTGGTCATCTCACGCCGGATGCGTAAGCGTTTGATTGTTTCTTGTGCGACCATGTTCTTGTTCCTTCCCTTCGTACCCTTCGAAGGCGTGATTGTAGGGGCAGTGACGGAATCCGTCAAGTATTAATCAGGCCAATTTTGCAAGATTCCTCAAATTGATATTGGTGATTCTACGGCGCTATGTGCCCGAATCTCTTTCCTCGGATTCTCCAATCAGGACAACCCCTGTAGCATCCAATGATACATATTCAAACAGAAATTACAATAGGTTTTGGTAGCAATTTATAAATTAGTTCAAGATTGGTTCGATTGTGGCTCTGGCCTAGCCGTGCGTCATAGAGAAGAACGCAGGCAGCCGGGTGAAGTTAGGCTATGCATGAGGCTGCGCCGCCCCCAGGGTGCAGGCGAGTCTCTCCAGCCAGGCGGGAGGTTGCGGCGGGCCTAGCATGCCGCTGGCGAGTCTCTCCAGCCAGGCGTGCAAAGGGATACCGGCCCGCTATCGCCGCAGGCGGATGGCCGGCACACGCCACAGCGCTTCCCGAAAGATGCGCACCGACATTTTTGATGTGCCGTGCGATCTCTTGGAGAAGAGGATGGGAATCTCCGCCATGCGGTAGCCGCGCCGCTGGCAGGCCCAGGCAACCTCTACCTGAAAGGCGAACCCCTGGCTCTTGATGCGCGAAAGGTCTACCCCCGCGAGCGACTCACGGCGGAAGCACTTGAAGCCGGTAGTGACGTCCTTCACCCGCAGTCCCAGCACCAGCCGCGCGTATTGCGATCCACCCCTGCTGACGAAGCGTCGCAGCAGGCCCCAGTCCTTCCCCACGCCGCCGCCCTTCACCCAGCGCGACCCCACCGCTACGTCATGCGTGGCCATCTCCGCCAGCAGGCGCGGCACATCCTCCGGGCTGTGGGACAGATCAGCGTCCATCTCAACGATGTAGTCCGCACCCTCCGCCAGCGCCCGCGTAAAGCCGGCGATGTACGCCGTGCCCAGGCCCATCTTCCCCGGCCGCCGCAGCACCGCAATGCGCCCGCCGTACTGCGGCGCCAGGCGCTCCGCCACGTCCGCCGTGCCGTCCGGCGAACTATCGTCCACCAGCAGCAGGTGCAGGCCGGGGATGCCCAGGGCCATGAGCCGCTGCACCAGCGCCGGGATATTCCCCGCCTCGTTGTAGGTGGGGATGACGATGGTCACCCGCTTGCCGGAAAGACTCATCGCGCTGACGGACGGCTGGGGCATGGGTGTGATGGCGGCGGCCTACGCATGCTCTTCGCGTGCCTGCATGAGCCCTTTGCCCTGCATGCGATGATGGACGCGCATAGCGCAATCGTCCATCACCACGTCCAGCCCCGCGCGCTTCGCCACGGCCGACGCCTGTTCATTGATCACGCCGTCCTGGAGCCACAGCGCCTTGGCCTGAATCGCCACCGCCTGCTCCGCTACTGCCAGCGCCTCTTCTGATCGGCGGAAGACATCCACCATATCCACCGGCTCGGGGATGGAGGCTAGGTCAGGGTAGCAGGTCTCGCCCAGCACCTGCTTCAGCGCGGGGTTGACGGGGATGATGCGATAGCCCGCTTGCTGGAGGTAGCGGGCGACGCGGTGGCTGTCCCGCTCCGGCTTATCGGAGAGGCCCACCACGGCGATGGTCTTCGATTCTTTCAAGATTTGCTCTGGGCTGCGCATGCCGCTCTCCTCTTGCCTCTCACCGCGCCGTCACGCGCCGGTAGCGCCCCCGCATCCAGCACCACCGCACCGCCAGCGTCTCGCGCACCATGCGCAGCGCGTCGCGCAGCGGGCGCACCTTACTTTCCTGCTGATGATACCAGTCTATCGGCGTCTCCGTGATGGCGATCCCGCTTTTCTGCGCCAGGAACAGCACCTCCACATCGAACCCGAACCCATCCAGCCGCTGCTGGGCGAACAGCTCCTGCGCCACCGCGCCGCGAAAGCACTTGAACCCGCACTGCGTATCGCGGATGCCGCGCACGGTGGTGGCGCGAATGAACCAGTTGAACACCCGGCCCATGATATGGCGCGTCCACGGCTCGTTACAGCGCCGCGCGCCCGGCGCCTCCCGCGATCCAATCACGATAGGTGTGCCGGCCGCCGGCGGCAGCAGACGCTCCAGCTGCTCGATGGGCATCGACAGGTCGGCGTCGCAGAGGAAGCGGTACTCACCCGCGGCGGCGAGCATGCCTGTCTTTACTGCATGCCCCTTGCCCCGGTGCGGCGTGCTGATCGCCCGCACCGGCGTCGTTCCACCGGCAAAGACTGTGGCCGCGTCAGCCGTGCCGTCCGTGCTGCCATCGTCCACCACCAGTACCTCGGCGCGATACGGCTGGCGCGCCAGATAGACCGTCACCCGCTCCAGCGTCCCCGGCAGGCGGCGAGCCTCGTTATACGCGGGGATGATTACGGAGAGATACGGCCTATCCATCATTCCCGCCTGCGGGCATTCCTCATATGCAGCAAGATATCAGGCAAGGCGCGATTCGCCTGCATCTTCCATGCTTTCCAGATGAAAGGCGCGGTGCAGCGCGCGGGAGGCCTGCGGCACATGGGAGGCGCTGATGACGCAGGTGATGCGGATTTCCGACGTGGTCAGCATTTCGATGTTCACCTCTGCCTGCTGCAGCGCCCGGAACGCCCGCGCCGCGATCCCCGGCGTGGTGCGCATGGCGGCGCCCACCACGCTGACCTTGGCAAGGCCCTCCGCGGTGTGCCATCCCTTCGCCCCGATCTCCCGCACCACCGGCGCCAGCAGCTTGGCTACCCCAGGGAGATCGGACTGCGCCACGGTGAACGTCAGGTCGGTCACGCCGTCGGAGCTGACGTTCTGCACGATGCTGTCCACGCGGATGTGCTGCTGGGACAGGGGGGCGAAGATCGCCGCGGCCACGCCAGGGCGATCGGGCACACCCAGCACCGACGCCTTGGCGACATGCATCTCGTGGGCGATGCCGCGGACTTTGTGCGCTGGCTCCGCCAGCGCACCGCCGTGGATCAGCGTCCCCGGCGCGGTGGAAAAGCTTGACCCCACAAAGATCGGCACGCGGAACACCGCGCCCAGTTCCACGGCGCGCGGGTGCATCACCGTGGCCCCGTAGCTCGCCAACTCCAGCATCTCCTCATAGCTGATGTCCTTCAGCTTGCGCGCCTCCGGCACCAGGCGCGGGTCGGCGGTGAACACGCCTTCCACGTCGGTGAAACGCTCGCAACGCGCCGCCTGCAACTGCGCCGCCAGCGCCACCGCCGTGGTGTCCGACCCGCCGCGCCCCAGCGTTGTCACCTCCAGATCGTCGGTCACGCCCTGGAACCCCGCCACGATCACCACCTTCCCCGCCTGAAGCTCTTGCTGCATGCGCTTGGGATCTATCCCCGTGATGCGCGCCTTGCCGAACCGTGCCTCCGTGCGTATCCCCGCCTGCATCCCGCTCAGGCTCACCGCCTCTTGGCCCATCTCCCGCAGCGCCATCGCCAGCAGCGCGCTGGACACCAGCTCTCCCGTGGACATCAGCAGGTCCATCTCTCGCGGATCGGGGTGCGCGGAAATCTTGTGCGCCAGCGCAATCAGCATATCGGTGGTATCGCCCATGGCGGAGACCACGGCCACCACGTCGTCGCCCCGTTTGCGGGCGGTCATGATGCGCGACGCCACGTTGCGGATCTTATCGGCATCCGCCACAGAGGAGCCGCCATACTTCTGCACAATTAATGCCATGTCCCTGCTCCGCATCTGCGCCGGCCGCGCTATCTGCTTTCGATCACATGCGCCCCGCGCGCCGCCAGCCCTACAGTCCTTGCTGCGCCTGGCACTCCCAAGCGCCGCGCCGCCCGTTCGAACGCCCTGGCGATGGGCGCTGCGTCGCCGTCGGTCAGCGCCAGCACCGCGGGGCCTGCGCCGGAGAGAAAGATGCCACGCGCTCCCGCTTGGCGCGCCGCGTGGAACAGCGGCAGCATCGGGGGAAACAGGCCGGCGCGCTGCGGCTGATGCAGCCGGTCCTCCGTCGCCGCGCCGAGCAATTCCCAGCGCCCTTGCGATAGCGCCAGGACCAGCAGCGCCGTGCGCCCCGCGTTGAACACGGCGTCGGCGCGGGACACCTGCTTCGGCAGCACCCCGCGCGCCTTCTTGGTGGAAAGCCCGGCATCCGGCACGAACGCCACGCCGCGCAGCCCTCGCTTCATCTGCACCGCCGCCGCCATCGGCCCGCGCGCCGCGTCCCCTGCCGCTGCCTCGGGCTCCCGCGCCCCGCAGATCACCACCTGCACCCCGCCCAAGAGCGCCGGCGCTACGTTGTCCGGGTGCCCTTCGATTTCCGTTGCCAGCGCCAGCAACGTGTCGTCGTCTAGCGGCGATCCCTCCAGCGCATTCGCCGCCGCCAGCCCTCCCACAATCGCCGCCGAGCTCGATCCCAGACCCCGGTCGAGGGGGATGGCGTTGTTGCAGCGTATCGCCACTACGGGCGGGGTTTTCTTCATCTGCGCGTATGCCCGCGCAAAGGACACATGCACCAGATTGCTCTCATCGCGCGGCAGCGTGGCTGCGCCGTGGCCGCGTATGGACAAGGTGAAGCGCTCGCTCCGCGTCACGCGCACCGTGGCGTACCAGCGTAGCGCCATCCCCATGCAATCAAACCCCGGCCCAAGGTTGGCCGATGTCGCGGGCACGCGGACAGTGACATGTTCCAAGGGTCTGACCTACCTCGGGGGGATCGCGGATTCCCAGTATAGCAACAGAAGCGGAGACCCGCAACGCGCCAGCCGCGTATGCGTTGACACCGTCGCCCGCGCCGCGTAGCATCCGATCATCGCCGCTGCTCCGCGGCCAAGGGAAATCCTTTGCAACGCCTCCTTCCTATCTCTGCCGATTGCCATGCCCCGCGGCGTGGAATGCGGCTACCGCCCCTACTGTCGTCCGCCCGCGCCTAGAAAGAAGTAACAAAGTGCAACGCCTGCTCCTTATCTCTGCCGATTGCCATGCCGGGGCCCCGTGGGAGGGCTACCGTCCCTACATACGAGCAAAGCACCGCCCCGCATATGACGCATGGGTGGCGCAAAAGCAGTCCACCGAGGCGGAGACCAAGGCGTGGCGCCGCTCGCATTTCCCCCAGGACGTACGCGATCGCTACGACCAGGGTGTGCAGGCGGCGACGGGCCGCGCCAGCGACATGGGCTGGGACGTCGGCGTGCTCGACCTCGATGAGCGCACCCGCCTGCTCGATGCCGACGGCGTCGCCGCCGAAGTCATCTTCCCCGATAACAGCCGGCGCAACGCTGTCCCCTTCCGCGCACGTGATGGCGGTCTGGCAGGTTCGCTGGACGAGATGATGGAAGGGTCGCGCTCCTACAATCGCTGGCTTGCCGATTACTGCTCAGCCTCGCCGCACCGGCGCATCGGCGTGGCCCTGGTGCACGTGCTGCGTACGGAAGATGCGCTGGCGGAGGTGCGCTGGGCGGTGAATGCGGGCATGCGCGGCATCGCCGTGACCATCTCCCCTGACGCCGAAGGCCTGCCACCCTACAGCAACGCGTATTACGATCCTCTGTGGGCTGGGTGCGAGGAGATGGAGGTGCCGGTGCACACCCACGGCGGGCGAGGCGGCGGCCACGCCATCCTGGAGCAGCTCATCCTCTCCGGCGTATTCCACCGTTACCCTCGCCTCCGCGCCGTGTGGACGGAGCAGGGTGCCGATTGGATTGCGCCCATGCTCGCCGCCATGGACGCGCGGCACGATCGCGATGCCGGCTTGCGCGGTCGCCTACCGCTGCGCCCCAGCGAGTATTGGGCGCGCAACTGCTGGGTGGGGCATTCCACCCGCCACGTTCGCCAGGACTGGGAACTGCGCAGCGTGCTGGGCGCGGGCAAGATGATGTGGGGTAGTGATTTTCCCCATCCCGAAGGCATCTGGCCCTATACCGCGGAGGCCCTTCAGGTGTGCTTTTCCGGCGTGCCTGCGGGGGACTTGCGTCGCATCGCCGGGGAAACCGCCGCCGCGATGTACAAGATTGATACGGCGCGGCTGGCGGCCATCGCCGCCCGCATCGGCCCGGAGATATCCCGCTTCGCCGCTTAGTTCAGCTGGTCGTGCGACTGGAACACCTTGCGCCACCTCCACCACGATTGGGCGGCACCCAGCGCCGCCCCCGCCGCCGCGCCCACGGGCGCCCACACCAGCGATTGATAGCCCGTCACCATGAGCGCGGGAATCCCCGCCGCCGCCAGGCCCGTGAGCGCGCCCAGAAGCGCCCACACGCCCGCGCTCGCCGAGCGGGCCACCGTGAGCGCCTCATACTCCATCCGCTTCGCCCAGGACTCCCACGTCCAGTTGCGCGGGTATTTTTCAAAGAACGTATGCGGGCGCGCCGGCTGTTTGGGGATCGTCACCCGCAGCACTTGCGGCGGCGGCGTTCCTTCGCCCAGTTGCCGCGACGACCCATGCGCCCCCAGCACACGCAGCGGCGCCGCTGCCGCCGTATCCGGCGCGTCATCCTCCATCAACCCGATGGAAGGATGGGCCACCCGCCCGTTGCGCGCCGTGTTCGGGCGACTCTTTTGCGGCGCGTCATCCTCCATCAACCCGATGGAAGGATGGGCCACCCGCCCGTTGCGCGCCGCCTCTTGTGCCGCCAGAGCCTCAAACATCGGTGTGCACCCCTAGCGGCCGGCGCCGTCCGATGGCTTGTTGCCACCGGGGCCATCAAAGTTGAAATCCACGCTCTTGAGGAACGCAGGAATGTCGTCCTCGGCATAGTACCGCGCAGCGGCGCGTTGCACCTTGTCCGCCGCGGTGCTCTTCGCTGGATCGGGCTCGGCGTCGCGCGGATTCTGCGGCAGGCGCGTGGCGACGATCACCATCTCCACCGCCGCCGCCGGTTTGCGCGCGGCGTCTATGTGCATGCCGAAGAAAATCTCCGCGTCCGGGTCGGTCATGCTGGAAATGAACATCCCCGCTTCGTTCAGCTCATTGAGCGTCACGTCCGGGCCGCCGGTCACGGTAAACACCATGCCCTTGGCGCCCTGGATGCTGCACTCCAGCAGAGGGTTCTCGAACGCCGCCTGCGCCGCTTTCATCACTCGCTGCGTCCCTTCCCCCACGCCGATGGACATCACGCCTGCGCCGCCGCGAGTCACCACTGTCCTCACATCGGCAAAATCAATGTTGATGTCGCCCGCCACGTTGATGATGCGCGCCACCGCGGCGATGGCATCCTGCATCACCTTGTCGGCGCGGGAGAACGATTCCACCACGGATGCCTTGCGGCTGGCGGTGGACAAGAGGCGGTTGTTGCTCACCACAATCACCGTGTCCGCCGACTCATGCAGCGGCTTCAGCCCCGCCTCTGCCACGCTCCGCCGCCGCACCCCTTCAAACGCGAACGGCGTGGTCACCACGGCGATAGAGATAGCGCCGCACTCTCTGGCCATCTCCGCGATCACCGGCGCTGCGCCCGTTCCTGTCCCTCCACCCATGCCCGCCGCAATGAACACCAGGTCGGCGCCTTCCAGGAATCGCCGCAGGTCCTGGCGGCTTTCCAGCGCGGCCCGCTTGCCGATCTCCGGGTTTCCGCCTGACCCCATCCCCCGCGTCAGCTGCGCTCCAATCCCCAGGCAGGGGATGTTGTGCACCGTGGACAGCGATCCTGCGTCCGTGTTCACGCAGAGCAGCTCAACCCCAGGGATGTTCAGCGTGGCCATGCGGCGCACCACGTTGACCCCCCCGCCTCCTACGCCGCATACCTTGATCTTGGCAAAGCCGGCGCTTTCCGGCAAAGGAAGCTGGGGTTCTGCCCATGAGACCATACCGCCCCCTTGGACCCGGTGTGCCGGGGATACCTGGCGTCTGAGAAGATAGTAAGAGTTTTGAACTAAGTTCAAAGATAGTATAGGCAACATGCCATACTGCTGTCAATGGTTTTGAACTAAGTTTAAGGATTGCTGCCGGATACACATCATGGCTGGGCCGCCCAGGACACTTTTCATTGACAGGCTGCATGAGGCAGGCTACCCTCGCCGAGCCGGTGCAAGCAGCCACGCCGCCCAAGAGGCCGGAGACGCCGATGTCCGCGCGCCCGCGTATCTTTTACGGCTGGTGGGTTGTCTGGACATTTTGCTTCCTTGGTTTCTATTGGACCGGGGTGTTGCTCACGGGCTTCTCTGCGCTCTTCACACCGCTCAAGGAGTCTTTTGGCCTTTCCACCACCGTCACTACATTAGTCATCAACCTGCGCCAGGCCGCGGCGGTGGTCGTCTCGCCGGTGGTGGGGTACCTGTTCGATAAGGTTGGTCCACGCCCCCTGGTGGTTGCCGCGAGCGTCTTGTCCGCCGCGGGCCTGTGCCTGGTGGCGTCAGCGCAAGAGGCGTGGCAATTCTTTCTGGCCTTCCCGGTGGTGGCGGTGGGCGTGAGCATTTTCCTCGCCGGCGTCGGCCCTGCTTCGGCGGCGAACTGGTTTGTGCGGGACCGGGGCAAGGCCGTGAGCATTGTGCTGGCGGGCGCGGGCGCAGGCGTGTTTATTCTGCCGGCGATCGTGTGGATGGAGCAGGCCTGGGGATGGCGCACCACGATGTATGCGATGGCCGGCGGGATGCTGGCCATCGGACTGCCTTCCGCGATGATTGCCCGGCACCGGCCCGAACAGTACGGCCTGCGCCCTGACGGCGATCCAGTCCTGGCCGCGCCTGCCGGAGCGACGTCCGCTGCCGCGACCCCTGCGTCACAACCTATAGCGGGCACGAGCTTTCGCTTTGCGATGCAAAGCCAGGCATTCTGGCTGCTGGTGCTCGCGGGAGGCGTCTCGGCGCTTTCATCCAGCTCGGTACTGCTCTTCCTGGTGCCGCATATGAAAGACAAGGGATTCGGCGCCTCATCAATAACGGCGACGGCGACAGCGCTGGGGATTATCGGTGTGACGAGCACGCTCGCCAGCGGGTGGCTCGCGGACAAGCTGGAGAGCAGGCTTATGGTGATTGTGGCCCACATGTGCGTGGGCGCGGGTACGATTGTTTTTGCCTTTTCCTCGGCCACGTGGCACCTGATACCCTTCTCGATTCTGTTCGGGTTCGGGCAGCGCGGCGCCTATCCCTTCGTGTTCTCCCTCCTCACCGATTATTTTGGGCGGGCCAACTTCGGGAAGATTCAAGGGATGGTGTTTGGGATATTGACCGGATTCCAGATGGCGGGACCGCTCATCGCGGCGGCGGTGGAGGACTGGACCGGCAGCTTCACTACCGTGCTTATCGTCTACGGGATAGCCGCGGGGTCGGTGTCCGTGGTGGCGATCACGCTGGTGCGACGGCCTCCGCCGATGCCGGAAGTGCGCATGGCGTAGGTTAGCGCTGCGGCGGCGTCCCGGCAGGCGGGCGCTTGCCCCACGACTCCAGCCGCTGTCCGATCTCCGCCTCCGCCCCCTCAGTCCCAGGGTTGTAATACCGCTTCCCTTTGAGCGCGTCAGGCAGGTGCTGCTGCTCCACCTGGTGCCCGGCGTGCTCGTGGGCATAGCGATAGCCCTTGCCGTAGCCCATTGCCTCCATCAGGCCCGTCGGTGCGTTGCGCAGGTGCCGCGGCACAGGCAGGTTTCCTTGCTCCGCAACATCCGCCTGTGCTGCGGCATAGGCCTTGAGCGCGGAGTTGCTCTTGGGCGCCGCCGCCAGGTAGATCGTGGCCTCAGACAGCGGCAGGTACGCCTCCGGCACTCCGATAAAATGCGCCGCCTGCTGCGCCGCCATCGCCACCGTCAGCGCCTGCGGGTCCGCCAGCCCAATATCCTCCGCTGCCAGGATCACCAGCCGCCGCGCGATGAACATCAGGTCCTCGCCCGCCTCCAGCATCCGCGCTAGCCAGTACACCGCCGCATCCGGGTCTGACCCCCGCACCGATTTGATGAACGCCGAGATCGTATCGTAATGCTCGTCGCCGGCGCGGTCGTAGCGCAGCAAGCGATGCTGCACCGCATCCTCCAGCGTCGCCAGCGTCACCAGGCGCCCGCCGTCGGGCCCCGGCTCCGTCGCCGCCGCCGCAAGTTCCAGCGTGTTCAGCGCCGCGCGGGCATCCCCGTTCGCCATGTCCAGCAGCGCCTGCTCCGCGGCAGTCGCCAGCACCGCTCGCAGGCCGCCCAGGCCCCGTTCGGCATCGGTCAGCGCGCGGTGCAGGATGATGCGCAGCTGCTCGCGCCCCAGCGCATGTAACTGGAACACGCGTGCGCGGGACAGCAGCGCCGAGATGACCTCGAACGACGGGTTCTCCGTGGTGGCGCCGATGAACGTCACCGTGCCGTCCTCCACGTAGGGCAGGATCGCGTCTTGCTGCGCCTTGTTGAAGCGGTGCACCTCGTCAATGAACAGCACCGTGCGCTGCCCTGACGCTTTGTGCCGCTCTCGCGCCTCTTGAACGATGCGCCGCAGGTCGGCAACCCCCGCGCTGACCGCGCTCACCGGCGCGAAGTGCGATCGCGTCATGCCCGCGATGATCTGCGCCAGCGTGGTCTTGCCCGTTCCCGGCGTCCCCCACAGCACCATGGAGGGCAGCTGGTCCATCTCAATGCTCTTGCGCAGCACATGCCCCGGCCCGACGATCTGCTCCTGGCCGACGAACTCATCCAGCGTCCGCGGGCGCATCCGCGCCGCCAGCGGTGCGTGGCTGCCTGCGAGAGTAACGTCACGGTGCTGAGGCTCGTCCATGCCCAGCCCGGGCAGCGGCGTCCCACCCGCGGGCTTGCCGCGACTGCGTTGTGTCATCCGCGCACCTCCACGATCCCCGGCATGATTGGCGACCCATCGTACCGCATCAGGGCGCAGGCTGCTGGACGCGGCGGGCGTTGGCCTGACAAGCTTTCGGCTGAGGGTCGTGTGCCGGCGCACCGCCGGCCCCGCTAGCATCAGGTGCTGACGCGCACCCGCTCGCGATAGTCCTCCGCCGTCAGCCCCTCCGCCTCGCAGGAGCCCAGCAGCCACGGGTTGCGCGATAGCAGCTCGCTATCGCAGCGGGGGCAGCGCGCCTCCGCCAGCGATTCTTCACTGGGAAAGCTGTGGCCGCAGTTGAGGCAGACGATCTCTTCCCGGGCCATCCCGCTACCTCCACACCGCGCCGCTTGCTATAGCCGCAGCGCCTTCACCGGCGCGGCGATGGCCTGGGGGTCTTTCGCCCAGTCCACCCCCGGCACATCCACATACAGCTCGATCTCATTGCCGTCGGGGTCCAAGATGTACAGGCTGTGCGTCACCGTATGGTCCGCCGTCCCCACGATCTCCGCGCCTGCCGCCTGCACCTGGGCCATCGCCTCGCGCAGCTCCGCGTCCGTCTCGCCGATCTTCAACCCAAAGTGGTACATGCCCACGCGCCTGCCCTTGGGAATCGGCTGGGCGGCCGGGCCTACCTCGATCAGCAGCAGCTCGTGATGCGTGCGCCCGCCGGAGAACATCGCCGCGCCGCGCATGGACACGGGTACGTTGCGCCACCCCAGCACGCCGCCGTAGAACGCCACGGAGCGCGCTAGGTCGCGCACATACAGCACCACGTGCCCCAGTTCTTTCACTTGCATTGCGTGCCCCCTTTCCCTACGAGATGCAGCGATGTGCCGTGCGGATACATCTGTCCCCGCCCCTACAGCTCCGCAATCGTCACGCCCTGCCCGCCCTCTTCCGGCATGCCTTCGTGGTACCGGCTCACCAGCGAGTGCTTCTTCAGCGCCTGCTGGATCGCCGAGCGCAGCACGCCCTTGCCCTTGCCGTGCACGATCCGCACCCGCTGGTGCCCCGCCAGCGCCGCCTGTTCAATATAGTCCTCCACCGCCGCCAGCGCTTCCTGGGCGCGCATCCCGTGTACCGACAGCTCGCCGGTCACCGCAGGGCGTGCAGGGCCTTGCCGCATCACTGCCACTTGCCCGGCTTTCGAGCGAGCCGGCTTCTTCTCCTTGCCCTGCACGCGGTCGCGATGCAGCCGCATGCGCATGGCCCCCGCCTGCACCTGCAACATCTCGCGTGCGTCCGGCGCCTGCACCACCTCCGCCGCTGGCGAAAGCCCCTCCACCCGCACCATGTCCCCTGCCGCCAGCGCCTCCCGCGACTTGGGCGGCGCCGTCACCTTCCACGGCCCTTGCTCCAGCTGTTTGCGCATCGTCTCCACATCTTTGGTCACCGCGGCAAGCTCGTCGCGGCCCTTCTCGCCCACCAGCCTGTTCAGCCGTCGCGATGCCTGGCGCAAGCGGCTCTTCATCTCCTCCGCTTGCACCTGCACGTCCAGACGCTCCGCCAGCGAGGAGCGGCGGCGCTCCTCGGCGAACGCCTGGGCCTGGCGCTCCAGAGCTTCCCGTTCCTCCTCCAGCTTCCGCCGCGCCCCCTCCGCCTCCGCGCGCTCCTCCTCCGCCATCTCCCGCTGCCGTTGGATATCCGCCAGCAGCGTATCCACCTCCTCCGCCTGCGTGCCCAGCGCTGCCTTTGCATCCGCAAGGATGTGCGGGGGCAGGCCCAGGTGCTGGGCAATCGCCAGCGCGTTCGACCGCCCCGGCAACCCAATGGTCAGCCGGTACGTCGGCACCAGCGTCTTGGGGTCAAACTCCACGCTGGCGTTCTGCACGCCCGGCGTGCCGTGGGCGAACGTCTTCAGCGCCCCGTGGTGCGTGGTCACCACCGTGGCCGTATCCCGCCGCACCAGCTCCGCCAGCACCGCCGTCGCCACTGCCGAGCCTTCTTGCGGGTCCGTCCCCGCGCCCAGCTCATCCAGCAGCACCAGCGACTGTCCCGTGGCGTCCTCCAGCACCTCCACGATGGTGGACATATGCGAGCTGAACGTGGACAGCGATTGCTCGATGCTCTGCTCATCGCCGATGTCGGCATAGATCGAGTCGAAAACGCTGAGCCGGGAATGTGCCTCCGCGGGGATGGGCATGCCCGCCTGGGCCATTGCCGCCAGGAGGCCGATGCACTTCAGCGCTACCGTCTTGCCGCCGGTGTTCGGCCCGGAGATCACCAGCGCGCGCATCGTTGCATCGAGGGCCAGCGAGATCGGCACGACCTTCGCCCCCAACAGCGGGTGTCGCGCATTGACTAGCGAGAGCGTCACCCGCCCGCCGGCGGCGGCAAGCTGCGGCGTCGCCGCCCGCAGCGCCCGCCCGTAGCGCCCCTTCGCCAGCGCCAGGTCCAGGTGCCCCAGGCGCTCCACGCTCTCCTGCACTGCCTCATTGCGCGAACCCGCCAGCGCCGACAGCTCACGCAGCACGCGCTGCACCTCCCGCTGCTCCGCCAGCTTCAGCTCCCGCCAGGCGTTCCCCATCTCCACAACCTCCAGCGGCTCCATGAACACCGTGGCCCCGCTGGACGAGACATCGTGCACCAGCCCCGGCACCTGCCCGCGATGCTCCGCCTTCACCGCCAGCACATAACGGTCGTCCCGCGTGGTGATGAACGGCTCCTGCAGCACGCGCCGGCCTTCCGCTGATGAGGCGAAATCTTTCAGCCGCCCCTGCAATCGCTCGCCTGCTTCCCGTTCTTCGCGGCGGATGCGGCCCAGCACATCGCTCGCCGCATCCAGCACATCGCCCTGGGGCGAAAGCGACGTGCGCAGCGCCGACTCGATATCGCGGAACTCCCCCAGCCCCCGCGCGATCGCCGCCAGCGACGGCGCCAGGTCGGCGTTGCGCAACAGCGCCCCCGCGATGCCGTGGATCGCCCCCAGCGCGCCGGCGATCTGTATCAAATCTGCGCCGGTGAGCTGTCCCCCCAGCGCCGCCGTCTGCACCAGGTGGCGCACGTCCGTCGCCCGCTCGATGCCCACCTGCGGCCGCGCCTCCAGCAGGCGCATCGCGTCGCCGCTCTCCCGCAGCAGCCGCGTCACCTCGGCGTGGGAGATGGACGGCGTGAGCGCCAGCGCCAATTCCCGCGAGAGCGTGAACGACGTATGCTCCGCCAGCCGCTCACGCACGCGGTCGAACTCCAGCACGCGCAGGGTATGCTGCTTCAGTTCTGCCTTGGTGTAGCGGCGCTTTCTAGCCGTGGCGCAACTCCTGCTATTGCCCTGCGGCCAGGGCAGCGAGCACCGCCGCCAGCAGCGCGTCGTCCTGCTCCGGCAGCACCGTGCGCGGGTCCAGCACCAGCCGCTCCCGTTCGATGCGCGCCACCACCGGCGTGGGCCCATGCCGCAGCCGTTTCGCCAGCGACTCCAGCGCCGTGCCCGTGCCGCCGATCGCCACCACCGGTGATGGCAACGTCTCCGTGGGCAGGCTCCCGCCGCCAATGGTGGACTCGCTCTGTATGACCGACGCTCCCTGGCCGATGGCCTTGGCCCAGCGCCGCGCCCGCGTGCTGAGGTCCTTCCGCGCCGCGCCGATCATGCGCCACACCGGGATCTGTGACGCCGCCTCGCCCGTAGCGTAGTGCAGGAGCGTCGCCTGGAGCGCCGCCAGCGTCATCTTGTCAATGCGCATCGCCCGCACCAGCGGGTGCTTCTTGAGCTGTTGCACCAGCGGCGCCTTGCCCGCGATGATCCCCGCCTGCGGCCCGCCCAGCAGCTTATCCCCGGAGAAGAACACGAGGTCGCTTCCCGCGGCGATGCTCTCCTGCGGCGTGGGCTCGTGCGCCAGCCCGAACGCCCGCGTCTCCAGCAGGCACCCGCTGCCGATATCATGCAGCAGCAGGATGCCGCGCTCTCCGGCCGAAGACGCCATCTCCGCCAGCGACGGCTCGTGGGTGAACCCGGACACGCGAAAATTGCTGGGGTGCACCCGCAAGTACGCCGCCGTCTCCGGGGTCACCGCCGCTTCAAAATCCGCCAGGTAGGTGCGATTCGTCGTCCCCACCTCCACCAGCTTCGCCCCGCTCTGTTGCAGTATCTCCGGCACCCTGAACCCGCCGCCGATCTCCACCGCCTCCCCGCGCGATACGATCACCCCCTTGCCCAGAGCAAAGGCGTGCAAACCCAGCATCACCGCCGCGGCGTTGTTGTTCACCACCAGCCCTGCCTCTGCCCCCGTCACCTGCCGCAGCAGCGATTCCAGGTGCCCGTGCCGCGACCCGCGCTCTCCCGACTCCAGGTCGTACTCCAGGTTGGTGTAGCCCGCCGCGGCGCGCACCGCCGCCTGCTGCGCCGCTTCCGACAGCAGCGCACGGCCCAGGTTAGTGTGCAAGATCACCCCCGTGGCGTTGATCACCGTGCGCAGCGATGGCGCGTACCGGGCAGTCACCGTCGCCGCGATGGATTCCGCCAGCGCGTCCAATCCAGGCGCGGCCCTGCCCTGCGCGATCCGCTGCCGCGACTCGGCCAGCGCATCGCGTGCCGCCGCGGTCACGTTCTCCCTGCCGCATCGCGCGATTGCTTCCGACAGCGCGGCATGGGCCAGCAGCCGGTCCACGCTGGGCAGGCTCCTGAATGCAGCGTTGGCGCGTATCGGTAATTTTTTCGTCGGCATAGTAAGCGACGGGCTACTCCGCACTGTCCCGATCGTCTCGCGGGGGCGCTCACACATCTGGCGTGTCGTGCGGCCCGCACCAATCGTAGCATAGGGCCTTTGGCCCCAGGGCCCAGCATAGGGGCTTTTGCCCTCGCGCGGCTGCACCCTGCAGCAACACGCATGAATCGTTTCTCTTCCGTTGCTTCTGGTTTCTTGACCATGCTTTGGCGCCGGACTACAATGCAGGTTCACCTTGCAGGTTCACCTTGAAAGGCTAAAGGGCGCGCCACCCCATTCATGCGCATCATCGGACTCACCGGCGGCGTCGGCAGCGGCAAAAGCACAGTCGCCAGGCACCTGGAACGGCTGGGGGCCAGACTGCTGAACGCGGACAAGGTAGGCCATGAATGCTACCTGCCCGGGACTCCCGCCTGGCATGACATCCAGGAGACATTCGGTAAGGAAATTCTCGGCCCCGGCGGGGAGATAGACCGCAAGAAGCTCGGCGCCATCGTCTTCGGCAACCCGGAGAAGCTGGCGCAGCTCAACGGCATCACCCACCCGCGCATTCGCCAGATGATGCTCGAACGCCTCCAGCAGTGGCGCGATGAGGGCGTGCAGGTGGCGGTGGTGGAAGCGGCCATCCTCATTGAAGCGAACTGGCTGTCGCTGGTGGACGAGATATGGGTCACCTACGCTCCGGAAGCGGTGGTAGTGCAACGTATTCAACGACGCAATAGCTTGTCCGTGGAGCAGATACAGGCTCGCATCATGGCGCAGCTGCCCCATGAAGAGCGCGCTGCGCACGCCCAAGTGATCATTGACACCAATAGCCCCCTGACAGAACTAGAACGCCGCGTCCGCGCCGCCTGGGACGACCGCATCGCCGCCAAGGGAAGGGCCTCATGACAACAGCACCCGGCCAGACCAAGTCCCTCTACCGCCACTACATTATTGAAGAGTATCAGCTCCAGAAAGAGCCGTTCTACCTCCCTGTGCATGACGAGGTGCAGGTCTTCGAGACGGCCTACAAGCAGAAGCTGCCCGTGCTGCTCAAGGGGCCGACCGGATGCGGCAAGACGCGCTTCGTGGAGTACATGTCCTACCGCCTGGGGCAATCGCTGGCTACCGTCAAACCCAAGGGCAAGGGCGGCGCTGCCGCTGCGGCGGGCAACGGTAAGGTGGGCATGCCGCTTGTCACTATCGCCTGCCATGAAGACCTCACCGCCAGCGACCTCGTGGGGCGCTATCTCCTGGAGGGCCAGGAGACCAAGTGGATTGACGGCCCCCTCAGCCGCGCCGTGAAGACCGGCGCTATCTGCTACTTGGATGAGATCGTCGAGGCGCGCAAGGACACCACCGTGCTCATCCACCCGCTCACTGACCATCGCCGCATGTTGCCCGTGGAGAAGCGCGGCGAAATTCTGGAGGCCCACGACCGCTTCCTCCTCGTGATCTCCTACAATCCCGGCTACCAGAACGCGCTCAAAGACCTCAAGCACAGCACCCGCCAGCGCTTCATCTCCCTGGAGTTCGATTACTCCCCGCGCGAGATTGAAAGCAAGGTCATCGAGCATGAGAGCGGCGTGCCTGCGGACGTGGCGATGAACCTCGCTAAGCTGGGGGAGAAGGTGCGCCACCTCAAGGAGCACGGCCTCCAGGAAGGCGTGAGCACCCGCCTGCTCATCTACGCCGGCAAGCTCATCGCCGGCGGCATTCCCCCGCGTCGCGCCTGCCAGTCCGCCGTGGTGTGGGCGCTCACCGACGATGCGGAAGTCCAGCGCAGCATTGCCGAGGTCGTGGCTACCATATTCGCCTAACCGCCGTTCCATAATCGCCGCCCAACCTGAGGGGGGAGGATGCGCCGCCGACCGGCCTGAGCCGCCAGGCGGCCTTCGCCTGATGCAACCAACCAGCGAACCGGGACTGCCAGAAGCGCTGCACCGCTTTCCCAAGACAGTCTACACCGAGTTCCAGAAGGGGTACGACGAGTCGTCCAAACGCCTCGCCCCGGACCAGGTGGAGGCCTGGGCCAAGGCGGGCGTGGAGATCGCCGAGCACTCTTTCCGCTCCTGGGAATCCGCCACGGAATACTTTCGCGCCTCCCCTTTGGTGCTGCCTAAGCTGAACTTTGAGCAGCTCATGCTCTGGGCGCAGTGGGGCCGCTCCCTCGCCGCCACCTCCCCCATCGTCTCCTCCGCCTTCTTCCGCGCCACGCCGGAGGTGCTTGACCGCATTCCCCCGGAGACCATCGGCCAGTGGGCCGGCCTGGGCAAGGGCCTCTACCGCAGCACCTGGAAATCCAGCTCCCTCGCCGCCACGTTCTTCGAGTCCAGCCCCAAACTGCTACAGTCCGTCAGCCTCTTTGAGATGGAAGAACTCGTCGTCTTTATTGACGCCCTGGCGCAAAAATCCTACGACCTCGCCGCGGAATGCCTTGTCCTCGCGGACAGCGTGTTCACCAAGGTGGACCGCGCTGACCGCAAGGCGTTCCTTGGCCTGGCCTCCGCCCTGGCGCGCAACAACTGGCGCGACGTCAAACCCTACTTCGAGCATGCCCCTCGCGCCATCTACCGCGTGGAGAAAAGCCAGCGCCCGCGCTATCTGGCCCTGGCGGATCGCCTGGCGCGTGTATCCGGCGTCAACGTCGTCACCTTCCTCAATGAAAGCGCCGACGCCCTCGCCGAAATCTCTCCTGAGGACCATGCGGAAATGCTTGGGCTGGCAGAGCAGCTTGCCGGCGCCGCACCCACCGCCGTGGGCGAGTTCCTTCGCGGCTTGCCCACCGTCCTTGACCGCGTCCGCGGCGAGCAGCTTGTGCAGTGGTTTGACGAGGGCCTGCGCCTCCTGAAGGAGAACGAAGACGGCGGCATGGCCTTCTTCCGCCTGGAGTCCGGCCGCAGCGAGCAGTTGCTGGAAGCCCTCAGCCACGGCATCAACCTGGAGCGCGTCAAGGAAGTGCTGACCATGTACTGCCGCGCCCTTGCCGGCCAGGACGTGGAGCTTCAGGCCACGGAGATACTGAAGGAGCGCAAGATCGGCTGGAACTCCGCGGAGGAGGCCACCACGGAAGGCAGCAATATCTACCTTCCCGTCTTCATTGACCGCTACAACAGCAAGGCGGAGAACTTTTCCTGGTTCAAGGTTATTTCCACCCACCAGGTGGCCCACCTGGAGTTCGGCAGCTTCGCCTTCTCCTTCGACCGCCCCAGCGCCGTCTACGCCGGTCGCGAGCAGCGCCACACCCGCGCCCCCATCGTTGAGGGGCGGCACGCCATCAGCGATCTCCAGCGCTTCTTCGATAGCTTCACTGACCGGCGCCTCGCTTCAGACATCTTCACGCTGGTGGAAGACGGGCGCATTGACCACCGCGTCACCGTGGAGTATCGCGGCATCGCCCCTGCCTATCGCCGTGTGCAGGGCGAAGCCGTCGCCGGCCGCCCCGCGCCCAATACCCTCCCCCTCCGGGAAGCGGCGATGGAACTGCTGGTGCGTCTTTCCCTGGAAGAGGTCTCCCCTCTTGCGGTGCCGAAAGCCATCGCCTTGCAGCTAGACGCCATCAAGCAGGTCATGCGCGTCATGCAATCCCCCCTGGCCACCATCGAAGACACTGCGGAAGCCACCATCCGCCTCTATGAAGTCATCAGCCGCTTGCCCAACGTGCTCCAGCCTGATCCCGAAGACCAGGAGCAGCAGGGCATGGAGCAGGAGAGCAACGAGCCGGATATGGAGCAGTTGGAGAAGATGCTCCAGGATCTCATGGCCCAGATGTCCCAAGGCGCGGGTCAGCCGGATGGCGAACAGCAGAAGTATGAGAGCCCACAGAAGATCGAGTTTCGCGGCGAGTTCAAGCCGGAGCTGGTGCAGGCGCTGGAGCAACTGCGTGACAAGCAGAAAAAGGGCCAAGGGGAACTGGACACCAAGGGCGTCTCTCCCCAGGACCTCAAGCAGATGCTGGAGCAGAGCGTGGAGCTGGACCTCACGGATGGGCAGGAGGGCGATCTCGACCAGATGGCCGCCGCCTTCGTGGACAACCTGATGAACCAGGTCTCCCAGGAGCAACAGCAGCGCTCCGGCCAGGGCGATCACTTTCCCCACGTTCCCGATGACGACGCCCCGCTCTCCGCCAAGGAGCCCCAGGCCTATCTCTACGATGAGTGGGACTTCCGCGCCACGGACTACAAGCCCCGCTGGTGCCGCGTCCGCGAGCGCCGCATGGAAGAAGGCAGCACCGACTTCTTCGAGAACACCCTGCGCACCTATTCCGGCCTGGTCTCCAAGATCAAGAAGCAGTTCGAAATGCTCGCTCCGGAGTCCATGCGTAAGATCAAGCACCTGCCGGACGGCGACGAGTATGATTTCGACCTTGTTGTGGAATCAATCATCGAAAAGCTCGCCGGGGATACGCCCACGGATAAGGTCTACTGGCGCCGCAACAAGGTCGAGCGCGATGTCGCCGTCGCCTTCCTTCTGGACATGAGCGCCTCCACCGCGGAAGCCGTGGACGAATCGCGCCGCCAGCCCGATTCCGGGGACTTCCCCGACGACCCGCGCGACTACATGGCCTGGCTGCGCAACCGGCGCGAGGAGATGAGCCGCCGCTCCTACAAGCGCATCATTGACATTGAAAAGGAAAGCACCGTCCTGCTCATCACGGCGCTGGAGGCCATCGGCGATCATTACGGCATCTACGGCTTCTCCGGCTACGGGCGGGAGAACGTCGAGTTCTACGTCATCAAAGACCTGGCCGAGCGGTTCGGCGACAGCGTCAAGAAACGCCTGGACAAGATCACCCCCATGCATGCCACGCGCATGGGCCCCGCCATCCGCCACGCCGTCGCCAAGCTGGACCGCCAGGACGCGCGCACCAAGCTCCTCTTCCTCCTCAGCGACGGCCGCCCCCAGGACCGCGGCTACTCCCGCGAAGGCGTGGAAAAGGAATACGCCGTCCACGATACGCGCAAGGCGTTGATAGAAGCGAGGCAGAAGCGCATCACCCCGTTCTGCCTCACCGTGGACCGCTCCGGCCACGATTACCTCAAGACCATGTGCGCCGATATGGGCTACGAGGTGGTCACGGACATCCACTCCCTGCCCTCGCGCCTGCCGCAACTGTACCGGCGGCTGACGGTGTGAGGGCGCTCGGCGTCCCCTACTCCCCTACTCCCCCATCTCCACCAGCAAGCGCCGCAGATGGAAGAGCGCCGCCGTCGTCACCCGCTGCTTCACGTCTAGGCGGCTGCCGGAATACTTCCCTGTGTACGCCCGCTGCGCCTTCGGGTGGTCCACCGCGATGTGCACCGTCCCCACCGGCCTCCCCTCCTGCTCGCTCGGCCCCGCCACGCCGGTGATGCCCACGCCCACGCTCGCCCCCAACTGCTCCCGCGCCGCCCGCGCCATCGCCGCCGCCGTCTGCTCGCTCACCGCACCGTGCCGCTCCAGCACCTGCGGGTCCACCCCGTAGCGTGCCTTCGCCTCCGTGGTGTACGTCACCAGCCCGCCCTTGAAATACTGCGACGCTCCCGCCACATCCGTCACCGTGTTGGAAAACAGCCCGCCGGTGCACGATTCCATCGCCGCCAGCGTCAGATGGCGTTCCGTCAGCAGCCTGCCCACGCCCGCCGCCAGCGACTCCTCATCCGTGCCCCACAGGTGATCGCAGAACTGGCCCCGCAGGTACGTCTCCACCGGCGCGATCAGCAGCCGCGCCGATGCATCGTCGGTCGCCTTCGCTGCCAGGCGCACGTGGATCCCATCGGGCTTGGCGTACACCCCAATCGTGGGGTTCGTCCCCCGCAGATGCTCGCCGCACATCACGTCCACCGCGCCTTCGGAGATACCCGTGATCTTCAGCACCCGCGATACCAGCACCGCGCCGCCCGCCCGCTGGCGCAGCCGCGGCTTCACCTGCGTCTCCCACATATGCCGTATCTCCCGCGGCGGCCCGGGCATCGCCACCACGATCTTCCCGTTCCTCTCCGCCCACCAGCCAGGCGCCGTCCCCATGGGGTTCGGCAGCGTCTGCGCCGAGGGAATCAGCATCGCCTGCTTCAGGTTGTTCGACGGCATCTCGATCCCGCGATTGACGAAGAACGACCGTAGCTCACGCTCCAACTCCGGCACAACCGCCATCTTCTCCCCCATCAGCTTGGCGATCGTCTCCCGCGTCAGGTCGTCCTCCGTGGGGCCCAAGCCGCCGCTGCACAGCAACACATCCGACCGCGAAAGCCCCCGCTGGAACGTCTCCAGCAGCCGCTCCATGTTGTCGCCCACCTGGTGCACATAGTGCAGGTCAATGCCCAGAGAAGGCAGCTGCGACGCCACAAATGCTGCATTTGTATCCACAATCTCCCCCATCAGCAGCTCCGTGCCGATGGAGATAATCTCCGCCTTCATAGCTGTCCTTTCCCATGCATCCACTACAATGTCCGGGGCATCGTAGCACAGCGCTGCGCGGCGCTCCACCTTTGCTGCGGGCTGGCCCCGCCCCGCGTCTGGGGGCTGCCGTCGTGGGAATCAGGGCTGCCAGCCTGGTCAAGCAGGGCGCGCACCCCCCTCAGGCGGGTAAGCCATGATATAGAATGCCTCTGTCATGCCAAACCAGCCTTCCGGGGCAGACCAGCCCTCTATCCCTATCCTCTATCTCAACGGCCAGCTTGTGCCCGCCGACCGCGCCTACGTCCCTGCGCTGGACCACGGCCTGCTCTTCGGCCACGGCCTCTTCGAAACCATGCGCGCCTACCAGGGCAAAGTCTTCCGGCTGGACGATCACCTCGCCCGCCTGCTCCACGCTGCGGAAGAACTCGGCATCTTCCTCTCCGGCGAATGGGACACCCTGGAACGCGCGATCCACGCCACGCTGGAGGCCAACCATCTGCGGGATGCCCGCGTGCGCCTCACCGTCACCGCCGGCCCCGGCTCGGGGCTCCCCATCTTTCCCAACACCGGCCAGCCCACCATCCTCATTTCCGTGACGCCAGTCTCCCAGGAGATCGCCGCGCGCACCGCCGCGGGGTACACCGCCGTCATCGCCCCCCGGCTGCGCTCCAGCCAGGCCGCGCTGGTTCACCTCAAATCCACCAGCTACCTGGAAAACCTGCTTGCCCGCGCCGAGGCCGTCCGGCGCGGCGCCGATGAAGCGCTCCTTCTCAACGACCATCGCTGCATCGCTGAAGGCGCCATGAGCAACGTCTTCTTTGTCATCGCCGGCAAGCTGCGCACCCCATCCCGGGACTGCGGGCTGCTGCGCGGCATCACTCGCCAGGTGGTCATGGACCTGGCCCAGGCCCTCAGCATGGACATGGAAGCGGGCTGTCTCATGGTGGAAGACACCATGCAAGCCAGCGAAGCCTTCCTCACCAGCTCCGTGCTGGAGGTCATGCCCCTCATCGCCATAGAGGGCAGGTCCATCGGCGCGGGCCGCCCCGGCGAAATCACCCGCCTGCTCGCCAAGGCCTACACGCAGGTCGTCACCCGCGAACTAGGGCAGACGATCCGAACTGTCTGACGCGGCCGGACCGTCTGACGTGGCCGCCGCGCCTGACTCCGGCGGCTTCGCCTCCGGCGCGCTGCCCGCCCCGTGCCCGTACAAGCGCCGGCGCAGGTCGCGACGCTCCCCCGCGGGGTGCGGCTCCATGGAAGCTGAGGGCACCAGGTAGCACTGCGGCTGCCTGCCCACGCACTCCTTGGCGCATTCGATGTAGGGGATATCGCACGGCTCGATATGGATCGTGGTGATAACGTCCGGCAGCGCCTTCTCGATGGCGTCCTCGATGCGATCGGTCAGCAGGTGCGCGTGCTCCACCGTCGCCACGCGCGGCAGCACCAGATGCAGCTCCACGTAGCGATGGCTCCCCGCACGCCGTGTGCGGAAGCTGTGGTAGCTCACAAAGCCCGGCGTGTGCTCCGCCAGCACGCGGCGCACCATGCCCACCTCCCGCTCCGGCAGGCTCACGTCCAGCAGGTCAACGAACGACCGGCGCACCAGCCGCACCGCCGTCCAGGCGATGAACGCCGCGATCGCCAGCGCCACCGCCGGGTCGAGAAACGTCCACGGCGTGAACCAGATGAGGAGCAGCCCCACCAGCACGCCCAACGATGTCACGATGTCCGACGTGCGGTGCCACGCCGATGTCGAGAGCGCAACCGAACCCGTCTTGCGCGCCACACGCCGCAACTGCGCCGACGTCCCCACGTTGATGGCGAGAGAGATCGTCATGGCTACTATGCCCAGCACTGGCGAAGTGATCGGCGCCTCATGCCGCAGCCGGTCCACCGCCTCTATGGTGATCAGCCCTGCGCCCGCCAGGATGAGCACAGATTCGATCACCCCGCTGACGTTCTCCAGCTTGCCGTGGCCATAAGGGTGCTGCCGGTCCGCCGGCCGCGCCGCAACGCGGATCGCCAGCATGGCAATCATCGCCGAAATCAGGTCAACGCTGCTGTCCAGCGCATCGGACAGCACGCTGATGGAGCCGATGGACAGGCCGACTCCCAGCTTCAGGCCAACCAGAGCCATGTTGGCGAGGAGCGAAAGCGTGGCAGCGCCTCTGGTGGTGCTGAACATCCTGTCTCCCCTGCCGCGGCGCAGAAGCGAAACCAGCGGCGCCGCGCGCTCTTCAGGCCGCCAGACTATGACGCTGGGCGCAGATGGTGCGCCGGGTACGATTGGTGCGGACAAGCGCTCAGGCTATGGCGCGGCCGCCGCTCGCTTCTTCCGGAATGGCCACAGTATCTGCCGCAGCTCGCCGCGTTCCCATGATACCAGGATGTTTCCCGCCAGGAAGATCGAGCCGTACGTCCCCGCGATGACGCCTACGAGAATCACCAGGAGGAAGTCGCGGATCGTCGGCCCGCCAAAGAACAAGACCGCCAGAATGGCGATGATCGTGGTGATGCTGGTGTTCAGGTTACGCGTCAGCGTATCGTTGATCCCCATGTTCACAATGGTCTCGATTTCCTTGCCCTGGTTTCGCAACTGCGTCTCCCGGATGCGGTCGAACACCACGATGGTGTTGTTCACCGAGTAGCCGATGATCGCCAGGATGCCCACGATCATCAGCGAGTTGATCTCCACATCCGTGAACTTCGCCAGGAGGCCGAATACTCCCAAGATGACCAGCACGTCATGGCTCAGCCCGGCGATCGCGGCAAAGCCGAACCGGATGGACTTGGGGATACGGCGGAAGGCCCACCACACATAGGCCAGGATGCCGATGGTCCCGGCGAGCACCGCCCACAGCGTGTTCAGGATGCTCCGTTGCGCGATCTCCGCATCCACGGACGAGAACTCCAGCGACTCACGGTCCACCGGCGCGATCAGCTCCAGCGCGGCGATGATCGTGCTGCGCTGGTCGTCCAGCGCCCGCGTGCCGCGTATGAAGAGTCCCTCGGGGCGTTCCTGCACCGTGAGGTCGCGGTAGCCGAACGGCTCCAGGTACGCCTTCAAGTCCGCCTCGCTCACCGGCTGCGTGAAGGCAAGGGTTGACGCGATGTTGTTGGCGAAGTTGTATGCCGCCTGTTGCACGCCGCCGAAGGCTTCGCTCAGCGCGATTTGCAGCCCGGCCTGATCGTCTGACGTCAGCCCGTGTCCCCCGATGAAGAATTGCCGCTCCCTGGTCTTCTCCAGGATGAGCGCCTTCTTCACCGCCGCGGACACGCCTGCGGGGTTGGTCAGCCGCAGCGTCGCCGCCTGGCCTTTCGTGAAGTCCAGTGGCGTCTGCTTCGCCAATCCCAGCTTTGCTTCGATGGCGCTTAGTGCTGTGCCCACCTGTGCTGCGGTGACGCCGGTTCCGCCCAGGAAGTACCCTGTGCCCGTTGAATCGGCGCTGAACAAGCCCGCTACCTTGGCTTCGGCCACGGCGTCTTTGAATGTGCTGTAGGCCACCGCCGGTCCAAAGTCCAAAATAGTGGCAAGGGAATCGGCAGCCGCGAGGCGCTCCACGCTGAGGATTGGGCCATACTTGCTGATCAGGGCATCCCTGATCTGGCCCTCTGTCAGGGAATTCGCGCCTGTCGTGGCGATAAGGAAGCGCCGCTCCCCTACTGCCTCCACCACCAGGTTCGGCAGGCTCAGCGCCGCCAGCTCGTTCAGAATCCCGTTGCGGTCAGCCGCCGGCTCTTGGAATGTGTACACCGCCACCAGGCTGCCGGCTGTGTCGTACGTCGTTTTCCTGGAAAACCCGAAGCGAGCTTCCAGGCTTGCCAGCAGGGCGCCCCGCTGCTCCTTGGTCGCCTTCTCCGCCACCAGCGAAAACGTATTCGCGTTTGTACCCGTGTTGCCCACCGCCAGGTCCTTGATCTCCTGGCGCGCCGCCTCCGCTTGCACCGTGCCAATATCCACCGCCGGCCCAAAATCTAGGTTGAGCGCTACGTTGCCTGCGCCGTCCAGCGATGTGCTCTGCACGCCCTGGAACTCCTGGTTCAGCGCCGCGACGATGTCCTGCAACTCTTGCGGCAGCACGTTCGGCGCCCGCAGCAACAGCACGCCGTCACCGGCGCGCGAAAGCAGACCGCGTCCCGCTACGGTTTTCGCCGCGACCAGGCGCGCAAGTTCCGCCTCCACCTGCGCCGTGGTGATGGGGTCGGGCAGCGCAACGGTGAACGCCTGGCCCTTGGCGTAGTCGAACGGCATCCGCTCGCTGCCCCTGAACTTTTCATCAAGCGTGGCGAACAGCTTCTCCCGCGCGTCTCCCGCGAGATTGCGTCCCGCCAAAAAGATCGTCCTCTCGTCGAGTCGCGTGGCGATGATGCTGGCGTTGCCCGCCGTCCGCGCCTCCTGCTGCACCTGGGCTGCCACCGGCTGATTATCGAACACATACGTCACGGCGAAGTCGTCCGTTCCATCGAACGCGCCTACCGTCGTCTTCCCGTACTGCTTCTCCAGGCCGCTTGCCAGCGTGCTCCGCTGCGCCTGGGAATAGCGGGGGGCATACGCCAGATACTCCTGGCCGCTCAGCGGGATCACCTTGAGGCCTTGCGGCGCATTCAGGCCGAAGGCCGCCGTCACCTGCGCCGCGGAGACCGGGCTGAACAGGGTGATCGTCGTCGCCATGTCCGTGGCGTCCTCAAAGCCCGTCACCTGCACCTTGCCGAACCGCTCCTCCAGCCGCTTGGCGAAGCTCTCCTCCACAAACGGCGAGCGGATGAAAAACGATGTCTGCCCAGTGACCGGGTCCACCGCCCGCTGAATCGTCGTGTTGCCAATGCCGATGCTGCCGAGCTTGGCGCGCACCTCGTCCGCTGTCACCTCTTTCGATGTGCCGGTAAACGTCACGTCAATCGTCGAGCCACCGGTGAACTCCTGCCCGTAGGGGAGGTGTGGCGGGACGATCAGGGCGATGACGCCTCCCACGGCCATTAGGCCGGTGAGGAGGTAGAACCACTTGCGGTATTTGACGAAATCAATCACGGTGCTGGCCTCGCTTATGCGCCCAGCGCCGGACGCGGCGCTTGCTCTTGGTGTTTGACCGGCGCGAACAATGCCGTGCGTTTGCCTATGGCGGTCCCCACCGTCAGCCGTAAGAATGTGCGGGTGACGATGATCGCCGTGAACATGCTCACGAGAATGGCGATGATCAGCGTGACGGCAAACCCGATAATTTTCGGCTCGCCTAGCTGGTCGCCGAACCACCACAGAATGGCGACGAGGATCAGGGTGGTGACGTTGCTGTCACGGATTGCCGTCCACGCGCGGTCGAACCCCGTCTCGATCGCCGCGCCCAAGCTGCGGCCTGACCGCAGCTCCTCCCGCATGCGCTCGAAGATGATGATGTTGGCGTCCACCGCCATGCCTACCGAGATCACGAACGCCGCGATGCCTGACAGCGTGAGCGTCACGCCGGAGAGCTTGAACAGCGACAGCACCAGCGCGGAGTAGACGATGAGTGACAGCGACGCCACCACGCCCAGGAAGCGGTAGTACAGCACCATGAACAGCATCACCAGGCCCAGGCCCACCGCCGCCGCGGTGTAGCTCTTGTCCAGTGAGTCCTTGCCCAGCGTGGCGGAGACGTCCTCTTCCCGCACCACCTTGATCGGCACCGGCAGCGATCCGGCGTTGAGTTGAATCGCCAGCACCCGCCCCTGGCTTGCGGTGATGCCGGTGATGCGGCCGCGGTCGCTGATCACCGACTGCACCGTAGGCGCGGACACCAGTTGATTGTCCAGGAATATGCCCAGCGGCTTGCCGATGAGCCGCCGCGTGATCTGCTCGAACAGCTTCGCGCCCTCGTTGTTGAACTCAAACGATACTTCCGGCAACCCGCTGTTGGGGTCCGCCACCAGCGTTGCCGTGGGCCGCATGAACTCGCCCGTCAGGTGCTTCTGCACCCCGCCGTTACCCTCACCCGCCGCCGGCTCCCAGGCACCGCACGAACTGCCCCCGGTCACCGAAGCATCGGCGCACTGGCGGAAGTCCAGCTGCGCCGTCCCGCCGATCAGCCGCTTCGCCTCGTCAATATCCTTGACGCCCGGCAGTTGAATCACGATCTCATTCTGCCCTTTCAACTGCACCACCGCTTCCGAAACGCCGAAGCGGTTTACCCGCTGCGTGATGATGTCCGCCACACCCTCCATCTGCTCTTGCGTGACGTCCGCCGACTCCGCGCGATACACCAGGTGCGTCCCGCCTTGCAGGTCTAGGCCCAGGTTCAGGCCCGCGGGGTTGCCCTTCACGCCGCGCTCGAACGTGCCGATGCTGATCGTCTCGAACGCCAGGGTCAGCGCCGACAGCGCCGTCAGCACGGCGATCACCACCAGGGCGATTTGGTTTTTCCGTTGTCTCATGCCTTGTGTCCTTTAGGAGGTTGTGCGCCGCGCGCCGCTAGCTTGCGCGCCAGCGCCACCGCCTCATCCTTGATAGAAATCTCCCCAGCCGCCTGGGCCTCGTCTATCGCCTCCAGCAGCGGGGCCAGCGCCGGGCCGGGCGGCATGCCCAGCGCCTGCATCAGATCATCCCCGTTTGCCAGTTTCGGCGTCAGTATTTGCTCCTGCCGTCCCCTCCACTGATCCAACATCGCTCTAATGCCGGCGGCGTATAGGCCCCAGTCCTCGGCGACCATCAACGGCCCGCGCGCCCCCATGTAATCCGCGAAGCTCAAGAATAGCGTGTCTGCGGCGGCATCGCCAGCGTCTCGAAGGAACCGATGCACCGCGCGGCGCGTCGGACCCTCCGGCTCGCGCGCCAGCAACCCGGGGCGCAGATGCTCGCGCACCATCGCCGCCGCCAGCCGCGTTTCCAGGTTGCTGCACCGCAGCCGCTTCAGGATTGCTTCCGTGCGCTGCGCCCCCGTGTCCGGGTGGCCGAAGAACCGGATGCGACCGTTTGCCTCCACCGTCTTCGTCTCCGGCTTGGAAACATCATGCAACAGCGCCGCCAGCTTCAGCAAGGTGGCCCGCGTACGCCCTCCCGAGGTCTCCTCGTCAAAATATGCTGCCCACGCTTCGTCCCACGGCGTGCCCTCAGGCGGCGGCCCCTTCTGTCGCAGCACCCGTTCCACCGCCGCCACCACCTCCATCGTATGCTCCAGCACATCCCACTGGTGCTCCTTGGGCTGCCCGCACCCGCGCGCCGCCTCCATCTCCGGGACGATCATCATCAGCAGGCCCAGTCTGTCCAGCAGCCGCAGGTTTTCCCCTGCGCCCGGCACGGCCAGCGTGCGGAAAAACTCGTCGCGCACCCGCTCCGGCGATACCGTCCCCAGCCGGTGCGCCTGCGTCCTGATCGCCTGCGCCGTCCCCTGCTCGATGGCGAACCCCAGCTCCGCGGCGATGCGCACCGCCCGCAGCAGCCGCACCGGGTCGTTGCCAAAGACACCCTCGCCCGTGGCCCGCACCAGCCGTGCCTGCACGTCGGCCTGCCCGCCCAGGGGATCGAGTATCTGCGGCGGCGTGTGACTGACATCCACCGCCATGGCGTCAACGGTGAAATCGCGGCGGCGCAGGTCGTGCTCCAGCGTCCCCTCCAAAGGTGAAATATCGATAGTGCGCCGCCCGCGGGGCAGCGCCAGGCGAAAGACCCGGCGGTCCTCATCCAGCGTGACCACCGGCGCGCCGAGCCGTGCGCCCAGCGCGTACGCCGCCGCCGCCGCATCCCCGCCCACGGCGAAGTCTAGGTCGTGCAGCGTCCGCCCCAGCAGCGCATCGCGCACCGCGCCGCCCACAAGGTATGCCGGTGCCGCGCCGGCCGCCTGGCGCACCGCAGCCATCACATCGGTCGTTTCTTGGGAGAACTGCAATGAGACCTCGCGGGCGTTGTGAGTCGGAAGGCCGGGAGCAGCGTCCAGAAGGAGGACCCTATCCAGCCGCGGCCTCCACCGTCTCCCGCTCGTCAATCGCGGTCAGGGTGTCCAGCGTGTTCTGCTCCCGCATCCGCTCGATGTACAGGGTGCCGTTCAGGTGGTCAAGCTCATGCTCCAGCGCCTGGGCCAGCAGCCCCTCCGCCTTCAGGCGGAACTCCTTGCCCTCGCGGTCCAGCGCCTTCACCTTCACCCACTCCGCGCGGGTGAGCTTCCCCCGGTAGTCGGGGATGGAAAGGCACCCCTCATCCACCAGGCGCTCGCCGCCCTTCTTAATCATCTCCGGGTTGATCAACACATAGTCCTGGCGCGGCTGGCCCTCTTCCTCTGCCGGAATGCCGATCACCGCCAGCCGCAGGCTTATCCCCACCTGATTTGCCGCTAGGCCCACGCCGTGCGCCGTCTCCATCGTCTCGAACATATCGTCTATCAACGATTGCAGCGCGGCGTCAATCTTCTGCACGCGGGCGGTTTTGCGCTTCAGCACCGGGTCCGGCGCGTGGCGAATGCGAAGGACGGCCATGACTCCCTTTCTTCATGCCTCATCGCGCCACGGCACCCCTGCCGAACCTGTTGGCGCGCCCGTATAGTATAGCGGAACCAGTATTCCGATGCAAAGCAGGGGCAAAGCATACAGAGGTTTACATAACTTGCACGGGATCAATGTCCACCGTCCACCCCTCCGGCAGCACGATGCCGTTCGTCACTGCCGGAGGGTCCGGCCCCCGTACCAGGATATGCCAGCGGTAGCGTCCGCGGATGCGCTCGTACGGCGCCGGCGCCGGGCCCACCAGCCCCGTCGAAGGAAAACCCTGCTGCGCCAGCCGCTGTTGCAGCAGCCCGTGCACGCGTTCCGCCTCCCGCCGCGCCGCGCCCGCGTTGGAGTGATGGTACACCAGCCGCACCAGCCGGGTGAACGGCGGCAGCGCCAACTCCATCCGCTTGGCGATCTCCTGATCGTAGAAGCTGCGATAGTCTTGCATCGTCGCCGCGGCGATGGCGTAATGATCCGGCTGGTACGTCTGCAACACCACGCGCCCGCCCGCCTCCCCGCGCCCCGAGCGCCCCGCGACCTGGCATAGGGTCTGAAACACCCGTTCCGCCGCGCGAAAGTCCGGCGCGTACAGCCCAATATCGGCGTTCACCGCGCCCACCAGCGTCACCCGCGGCAGGTGCAGCCCCTTCGCCAGCATCTGCGTGCCGATCAGCACATTCGCCCGGTGCTCGCGGAACTGCTGCAGGATGGCTTCATGCGCCCCCCTGGTTCCCGTTACGTCCCTATCCCACCGCAATGTCCGCGCCGCTGGGAAAGCCTTTTGCACCTCCTGCTCCAGGCGCTGCGTCCCCAGCCCCATGTAGCGGATGTGAGCGCTGCCGCAATCGGGGCACCGCACCGGCGCCTCGGTGTGATAGTTGCACTGGTGGCACCGCATCGGCGGCGCGTCGTCGTGAAACGTCATCGTCGCGTCGCAGCGGCGGCACCGCGCCACATAGCCGCAGGCGCGGCACTGCACAAACGTCGCCGCACCGCGACGGTTCAAGAACAAGATCACCTGCTCGTCCTGCGCCAGTGATTGCTCCATCGCCTCCCGCAGCACGCGGCTGAAGATGCTGCGGTTGCCCGCCTTCAGCTCCTCCCGCATATCCGCCACCGTTACCGATGGCAGCGCCCCCATCTCCGCCTCCGCGCCGCTCGTGTTGTCCAAAATGCGGCGCGGCAGCTCCAGCAGCCGGTACTGCCCCGCATGCGCGCGATGAAAGCTCTCGATCCCCGGCGTGGCGCTGCCCAGAATCACCGTCGCCCCCGTCAGCGCCGCGAGCTGCGCCGCCACCTCCCGCGCGTGATACCGTGGCTCCCGCTCCTGCTCCTTGTACGTCCACTCGTGCTCCTCATCCAGCACAATCACGCCGATCTCCCCCAGCGGCGCGAAGATCGCCCCCCGCGATCCGATCACCACGTCGAACTCACCCTGCTGGATGCGCCACCACTCGTCGAACTGCTCTCCGGGGGAAAGCTCGCTGTGCAGCACCGCCACGCGGCCGGGGAAGCGCCCCGAGAATCGCTCGATCGTCTGCGGCGTCAGCGCAATCTCCGGCGTAAGCACGATCCCCCGCTTCCCCTGGGCCACCGCCTCTTCCACGGCGCGCAGGTACAGCTCCGTCTTGCCGCTGCCCGTGACGCCGAACAGCAGGAACACTGCCGGCTCGCCGTGCCGCTGCCCCGCCGGCTGGCGCATCGCCGTCTCGATCTCCCGCCACGCCGCCGCCTGCTCCGGCGTCAGCGCGGGCGCAGTGGTGCGCGGGTACTCCCTTCCCGCCAGCGGGTCGCGCACCGCACGCACCTGCTCCGTCCGCACCAGCCCGCGCGCCGCGAGCGCCTCCAGCGCGGGCCACGCCCCATCGAACTCTTGCGAAAGGATTGCCAGCGGCACGCCTTCCGTGCTGCCCTCTGCCACGGCTCGCAGCACCGCCGCTTGCTTCGGCGCCCGCGCCTGCATGCGCGCCGCTGAAGCAAGCGCCTCGCCCTGCGTCACCGCCAGCGCCGCCATGCGCGCGAACTTCGGCTGCACTTGAGGCTTGGCCCACGCCCACTCCCGCACCGCCAGCTTCGCCTGCCGCAGCCGCGCCAGCAGCGTCGCCGACTTGCGCTTGCCGAACTGCTCTTCCATCTCTGCCTGCGACGCTCTTCCCCGCCGCCGCACGAACTCCAGCGCTTCCGCCTGCTCCGGCGTCAGCGTTGCGCGTGCCGCTACATCTTCATCAGGCGCGACGCCGTACACCGCGACCGCCTTCTGGCGAAAGCCCGGCGGCGTCATCAGCGATGCCGCGTAATAGAGCGGGCAGCGGTACCGCTCGCTCATCCAGCTTGCTAGGGCCAGGTGCGGCCCCGTCAGCCACGGCGCGGCGTCAATCACCCGGGTGATGGGCCGGGTATGCGGCACCGCGGGCTCCGGCGTGAGGGCAAAGACGATCCCGGAGAGCTGCTTGGGGCCGAACGGCACCTCGACAATGTGCCCCGGCTGCACGGACATCCCTGGCGGGATGGAGTAGGAAAACGTGCCGCCGTGCGTCTGTCCTGGACGTACCGGCGCGTCCACCGCTACGTCGGCGAATTGCCCTGCTGCGGTGTGCGATCCCGGTACGGCGTCCTGTCCTGCACTGGCGTCGTGCCCCTGCCTGGCGTCCGGCATACGTCGCACCTCACCGCCGCCACGCGCCCCCGCCTACGGTGATGCGGGCTTATCCGCTGCGGGCGCTTCCGGTACGGACTCCGCAGGGGCGGCCTCGGCTGCCGTGAACTCCGGGGGCAGGATGCGGCTGCCTTCCTTGATGCGCGCGTTGCGGGCGGACAGGCCACGCAAATAGAACAGCTTGCTACGGCGCACCGCGCCTCGGCGCTCAATCGCCACGCTCTGCAGCAGCGGCGAGTTCACCAGGAACGTGCGCTCCACGCCGATCCCCTGGAACACGCGCCGCACCGTGAAGCATGCGCTGATCCCCGATCCGCCCTTGCTGATCACCACGCCCTGGAACGACTGCACCCGCGTGCGGTCGCCTTCCTTGATCTGTGCCGCTACGCGAACCGTATCGCCGGCGCGCAGCTCTTTGAAATCTACCTTAGGGGTCAGCGGTTGCAGCGTGCTCAGGTCCATGGGTGTGCTCACGTTCTCCGAGATTTTGCCGGCAGCCTCTTTCAATCGGCAAGCGGCAACCTTTTAAGGATACCATATTGGCGAAGGCGCGCTCACTGCCCCCGCTGCGCTCCATCGAAAGGCCGGAGGCCGTCGTGGCCTCGATACATATTGACAGACCCGCGCCCCGCCGCTATCGTTCCTGTACCGTGCTTCTGTCAGGGTCGCCATGCTGCCCATGTATCTGGACACCGACCATCACATCATCGAGCCTCCAGGCTTCTGGACGGGGCGCTTTTCCACGCAGTTCGCTGACCGCGCCCCCGTATTCGTGCGGCACCCCAAGCTCGGCTCCGGCTGGTCCTGGGACAACGGCAAGACCCTCCGCGCCATGGGTCTGCAATCTTCCAGCAGCGAAGACCCTCGCAAGCTGCATGACGTCAAGCAGATCGAAGAGATAGACCCCGGCTGCTACGACCCCAGGAAACGCATCGAGGTCATGGACGTGGACGGCGCGCAGGCCTGCCTGCTCTTCCCCGCCAGCATCCCGCCTGCCTTCTACGCTTCGTTGCAGGACGACGCCTTCTACGCCGAATGCGCCCGCGTGTATAACGATGCCGTCATGGACTGGGCCGTCGCCGGCGATGCCTCCCGCATCCTCCCCGCCGCCTACATCCCTATGTGCGATCTGCCTTCCGCTGCCGCCGAGCAGCGCCGCGCCGTGGACATGGGTTTCAAGCACTACCTGTTCAATATGTACCCCAGCGGCAGCCCCGTGCCCACCCCTGCCGACGACCCCTTCTGGGCGCAGGTGCAGGAAACGGGCATGACCGTCAGCATGCACGGCTTTCGCGGCGGCCATCGCCCCAGCAAGACGGCCACGGCGCCCCTGGTGTGGAGCGGACCCGGAAAACCGTCGCAAGAGATGACCGCCGCCGGCCGGGGCGCGGGACTCGGCTCCACCGCGCCGCTTGTGGGCTTCGTCTTGAGCGGCGTCATGGAGCGCTTCCCCGGTCTCAAGATGGCCCTCATCGAAACCAGCACCGGCTGGCTCCCCTACCTCGCCGAGCGCATGGACGCCCTCTACACCCAGCACCGCTGGCTCGCCGATCGCAAGCTCCAGCGCCTCCCTAGCGAGTATCTCCTGCAGCTCTACGCCAACTTCGACCGCGAATGGCTGGGCGTGAAGCACCGCCAGGCCCACGTCGGCTCCGACCGCCTCCTCTTCGGCACGGACTACCCCCACATCGGCAGCTTCTACCCGCACACCCGCTTCTACATTGAGCTGGTGCTGCAGGGCGTTCCCGCCGCCGAGCAGGAGAAGATCCTGTGGAGCAACGGCGCGCGCCTCTACGGCCTCAACTAGCGCGCGCCGCCCTGCCCGTACTCGTCCGCCACCGGCAGACCCTCCATTGCTAGGCCAAAGCCCAGCATATCCAGCATCTGCCGCTTCAACTGCTGCGTCAGCAGCGCCCGGGTGCACCGCAGCACCATCGCCGGCTGGCGCGCCAGCTGCTCCGCCAGCGCCCACGCCCGCGGCAGCACCTGCGCCCGCGGCATGACCTCGTTCACCAGCCCCAGTTCCAGCGCCTTCTGCGCGTTGATCTCCTGCCCCGTCAGCATGAAGTACCGCGCGCGGTTCAGTCCCAGCAGCATGGGATACAGCACGTGCACCCCGTCCCCTGGGACAAGCCCGTTGCTGAAATGCGCCTTGTCCACAAACACCGCGTCGTCGGCGGAAAGCACAATGTCGCACAGGAGCGGCAGCTCGGCATGCCGCCACGCCGGCCCGTTGATCGCGCTGATCATCGGCACGGGAATGTCCAGCAGGCTCATTTGCAGCTTCACCCCGTGGGCGATGGTCTCCTCCAGCCACTGGCTCGCCGGCCATTTCGGGCGCTGGTCCGGGCTGGCGGGCGGCCCCGAGAACACATCCCCCATCGCCGTCATGATCACCACCTTGTTCCCCGTGTCCCCCGCGATGTCGGTGAACGCCTCCCCCAGCTCGCGATGCGGCAGCCCGCCCCATTGGAACGGCCCGCCGTTGGTGTGGAACGTCATCTGCAGGATGCCGTCGCGCCGCTCCATGCGCACGCTCTGGTACTTCTTCTGGTACTGCTCCAGGCTGGACATATCTCCTCCTTATCGAATTCCGCTCTTAGCGCATCGCTTGCCTTGCCGATGCATCTGTGCGAGCGCAGCACAGCGTCAAGCGTCTGGTCTTCCCGCCCCTACTTCTTCTTCCTCGCCTTCTTTGCCGGCAGCGACTTCGCATACGCCACCGATCGCGTCACCCACTTTCGCAGCGCGGCGTCCGTCTTCACCCCCGCGGGCGCGATGTACAGAAGGCCGCGCATGGGCCGACCCGTGAAATCCATCAGCCGTACGTGCGGCTCCTCTATCGCCCTGTCCCCCTCGTCCGGGTCCAGGCGCAGCAGCAGGTCGTCCTTCACCACGCCGCACGCCATCTTCCCGCCCACCATGAAGCAGATGCCGCCGAACATCTCCTTCGCCGTCATGTCCGGCGTCCCATCCAGCACGGCGCGGATACGGTCGGCCAAACGCTCGTTGTAAGCCATGCTATCGCCTCCTACGCCATCGGCTTCATGCCTGTGCGGGCGCACCACTCCTCATACGGCGGCACATCTTCCCCCACCACGTAGAGGAAATGATGCGTCCCCATCTCGCCCATGAACTTGAACCGCTTGCGCAAGTCCTTCGCCGTCGCATCGAACCCGCCGTGCGACCGAAGGTATGTGCGAAAGCTCCCATGCTCCCCTTCCAGCGCCACCATCGTCTACGCGTTCCTGACGATCGCCTCCAGCTTGCGGCGGTTGCGAATCACCCGCGTGTTCGCCGTCAGCGCGTCGAGATCGTCCGGCCCCATACCCGCCACCACGGCGGCATCGAACCCGCGGAACGCCTCGGTGATTCCCGGCCACTTCTTCTCCACCACCTGCCAGGAAATGCCTGACTGAAACACTCTCTTGCTCATCTCGCTCAAATAATCGCCCAGCTTTTCGGATTGATCTTCTTTGGGACCATGCTGTGTTCTGGAGCCATTGATACCTCCTACTGTGCCGTATCGCCGGTTGCCTCCCGCACCGCCGACTCGATCTCTTCCTGCGGTATCCCTGCCTGCCGCAGCAGGTCCGGGCGGCGCCGCAGTGTCCGCGCGATCGCCTGCCGCCGCCGCCACCGCGCGATCGCCTGGTGATCGCCGCTGAGCAATATCTCCGGCACCCGCCAGCCGTGATACTCCGGCGGCCGCGTGTACTGCGGGTGCTCCAGCAGGCTGCCTGCGAACGATTCCCCCTGCGGCGAATAGAGGTCGCCCAGCACGCCGGGGAGCAGCCGGACTACTGCGTCCAGAATCGCCAGCGCCGCTGGCTCGCCGCCCGTCATGATGAAATCGCCGAGGCTGATCTCCTCATCCACCATATGCTCGCGCACCCGCTCGTCCATCCCCTCGTAGTGGCCGCACACCAGCGTCACGCTAGGCCGCCGCGATAGCTCTTCGGCGATTGCCTGAGTGAACGGGCGGCCCTGCGGCGTCAGGAGCACCACCCAGCTTCCTGACGCTCTCCCGCTTGCCGCGCCGTCCCCCGCCCGCGCCGCTTCAATTGCCTCGCACAGCGGCTCTGGTTTCATCAGCATCCCCGGCCCGCCGCCGTACGGCGCATCGTCCGCCGTGTGGTGGCGGTCGTGCGTGTAGTCGCGAATGTTGCGCACCCACACCCGCGCCGCGCCGCGCTCCTGCGCCCGCTTCAGCATGCTCTCCCCCAGCGGGCTGCGAAAGAACTCGGGGAACAGCGTCAGGATCGTCATATCCATGTCGCGTTACCCGTGCCGCCCCTGGCCGCGATCCTCATGCCCAGGGCCTTCGCGCTCATGGCCGCGCTCTTCATGCTTGCGCTTTTCATGGTCGTGTCCCGCTGCCGGCGGCGTATGGTCCTGCCCGCGGCCTTGCAATATCTCCAACGCGTGCGGCAGCACCGGCAGCACCAGCGCCAGCATCTCCTCCACGCCCTTGGGGCTGCCTGGCAGGTTCACCATCAACGTGGTGCGCCGCGATCCCGCCACCGCGCGGCTCAACACGGCATGGCTGTTGCGACGCGCGCTCTCCATCCGCATCCATTCCGCGATCCCCGGCGCCTCTTTCTCGATCACATCGCGCGTCGCCTCCGGGGTCACGTCGCGCGGCGCCAGGCCCGTGCCGCCGGTGGTCAGCACCAGGTCAATTGTTCCCGCGTCCGCCCACCCGCGCAGCCGCGCCGCAATCTGCTCCCGCTCGTCCGGCACAAGCGCCCGCTCGGCGATAGCCGCGCCGCTCTCCCGCACCATCCGCTCAATGGCGTCGCCGCTGGCGTCCTGGCGGATGCCCTTGGATACTGCATCGCTGATTGTAAGAATCGCCACCCGCAACATCGGCGCCTCTTCACTTCGGGGGAAATACGCCTTGCGACAGAAGCGGCACCATGATAGCACAGCGCTCCTGTACGATCACCCGCGCGCCGCCGTCCCCCCCTCCCGCCGCTGCCGCGCCACGTTCGCCAGCAGCTCCCCGAACCGCGACGACGACGTCGCCAGCGCGGTGAACGCCGTGCCGCTGAGGGTGATCACATCCACCGCCGTCTCCGCCACCGCCGACGCCGTGTGCCACCGCCCCTGGAGCAGCGCCATCTCGCCGAAGTACTCCCCAGCGCCCAGCAGCGCCACGCGCTCCTGCCCCTCTTGCGTCTGCCGCTCTATCCGCACGTTGCCTCTGACAATAATGTAGAAGCTGCGGGCAACCTCTCCCTGGCGGAAGATCGCCTGCCCCGGCTCATAGTGCGCCCGCAGCAGCGGGTCGCTCTGCCGCACGTCTTGCTTCACGATGTCGCGATGGAAGAACAGCTCCAGGTTCCAGTCCAGCAGCACCCTGATTTTGCGGTCCAGCCGGGGAAGCTGATACAAATAGTACGAGCGGTACAGCCACCACGCCGCCAGCCCGGAGACGTGGCGGCCGAACACCTGCGCTGCGCCGGAGTAGCGTCCCAGCGGCACGAACACCCCCATGGCGCGGTAGCGGAACGGGCGCGGCCTGCCGCCTCGTATCGCGGCGCGAATGTTCTTCGCCACGTGCCGCGCCTGCCGCAGCGCGAACTGCGCCGTCGGCGGGCACCGCCCGCCGCTTGCCAGGTCCGGCGCCGCGGCGCAGTCCCCCACCGCCCACACATTGATCATCCCGCGCACCGCCAGCGTCTCGTCCACCGCCACGCGGCACTTCTCGTCGCGCTCGCACTGCAGCGTGTCCAGCACCCTGTTCGGCGCCGCGCCCACCGCCGCAACAACCGTATGCGCCGCAATCGTCTCCCCGCTGTCCAGGATCGCCGACTCGCCCGTCGCCCTGGCGATGCGGCAATGCAGCCGCACCTCCACCCCGCGCCGCTCCAGCACCTTATGCCCAAACTGCGCCAGGTCCGCGGGCAGCTCCGGCAGAATGCGGTCCGCTCCTTGCAGCAGCACCACCCGAGCCAGCTCCGGCGCCACGTGCCGGTAGCTCTTCGCCGCCTCCCGCACAAAGGAGTTCAGCTCCGCCGCCACCTCCACGCCGGTATACCCCCCGCCTGCCACCACAAACGTCAGCAGCGCTTTTTTCCGCGACTCGTCCTTCTCGATCTCCGCCTGCTCCAGCAGGCCTATCACGTGATTGCGCAAGTAGAACGCATCGCCCAGCGTGCGGAAGGGGAAGGCGTGCTCCGACAGGCCCGGCGCCGCCGACAGATCACTGCCGCTGCCCAGCGCAATCAAGAGATGGTCGTAGGGGATCGTCTTGAAATCCGTCGTGCCCGGGTAGCGCAGGATAATGACGTGGTTCTCGTTGTCTATCACCTCGATCTCCGCCTGGTGCACGTCGGCGTGTGGCAGCAAGCGCCGCAGCGGGCTCACGATGTGCGGCGGCTCCACGCTCCCCGACACCACCTCCGCCAGCATTGGCTGGAACAGGAAGAAATTCTCGCGGCTCACCAGCGAAAGGTGGATCTCCCCCTGCCGCGCCGCGCCGCTCAGACCCAGCGCGGCGTACACCCCGCCGTAGCCCCCGCCCAGGATCACCACCCGCGCGCGGCTATCTCCAAGCTCCGCGCCATTCGATGGCGTCTCCCGCACCGCGCTGGCCCCTAGCCTCATGTCCTGCGCCCCGCTTCCCGTGTCATGGCAGTCTGCGTCACGTGAGATAGACGTGCAGGCGCGCGTGAGGAAAATACACGTCCAGCACCGCATCCAGGTCGCGCTCCAGCGTGGTGAGGTACGGCACATAGCCCGCGTCGCCGCGCGGCAGCGTGTGCGGGCATGGGCGGTGCAGTTTCGCCTGCGGGCACAGGTGATCCGTCGTCGGCTCGTCCCAGTACCCCGCCATCTTCATGGGGTAGAACATCGTCTCTGCCGCGTTGCGCAGATCGGCGGGGATTTGCGTCGGCTGGTAGCTCCCCGCGCCGTCAAGGTTCACCACCACCTGCTCCATTGGCTAGTGCCCGTTCCGTCCGGCGATCGCCCGCAGCGTGGCCGCGTCGTCCCCCCGGAGCGTGTCCCGCCGCATGCGAGCGTCCACCTCCATCACCGTCCGCACGTCCGCTGCGGACAGCCGGTGGATCTGGCGCAGCACATCGCTGAGCAGCGTGGAAACCTCGGCGCTTGCGGAGTCTGTCACGCGTCCTCCCCGCCCTTCCAGGAGCATGGCGACTCTTAGTGTAGGCGAGCGGCACGCGAAGGCGCAACGCGCCGCGCTCACCGTTTGTCCCCTGACTGTCAGCGTGCCGCTGCGGCGACGATCTCCCGCTCCTGCGCCGGCGTCGTCTCCAACGCCCGATGCACCGCGGCGATAAGCTCCTGCTCCCGCACCGGCTTCACCAGGAAGCTGGCGCAGCCCAGCCGCTTCAGGCGTCCCACACACTCCTGCTCCGCCAGCACCGTCACCGGTATATGCGCCCATCTGGGGTCCTGGCGCACCTCGCATATGAGCTCCAGCCCGTCCATCCGGGGCATCATCAAGTCAGCCACCAGGAGGTCATGCGCCGCCTGCCGCCTGCAGCAGGTGCAGCGCATCCAGCCCATCCTCCGCCAGCAACACCCGCAGTCCCATACGGGCCGCCGGTGCCGGCGTGGGGCGTGCAGACCCATCACGGGACTCTTCCTGCCGCAGAGGAATATGGTGAGGCATATACTCCAAGGGGCACAGTCCTTTCTGGATGACAGCGCCGGCCGCCCTGGCCTGCTCCGGCATCGCCACGTCTGATACTAGAGCGCCGTGCCCGGCGAATGGAGCGTATCCACGCGCAACGGCGTGGGGCTATGCACCCAAGACACACGTGTGCGCATCCAGCGAGGGCGAGACGAGACAGCCCGTTGCAGCGCTAGTGTGCCTGGTGCAGCGCCTCCGCAGCCGCGCGGATGGCCGAGAGCTCGTCCGTAAGATCGCGCCGCAGACTTTTGCTCATGAACAGGCCGAAGAGCCTGCCCAGCGGCCCGCCGAACTCGCCGGCTAGGCACACCGTCGTCCCCCCCGCTCGCCGAGCGTACGTTATACGTGTGGCGTCCCCAGAACCCCGGCCCTTTCACCAGCAGCACCAGCCGCTCTGGAGACGTAAGCTCGATCACCGCGGGCGTGAACCTGTCCTTGCCCACCTGGAGCGCAATGCGGCTGCCCACGCGTAGCGGCCCGTCATCCAGCAGCCGCGCCTCTTTCACCCGTGGCGAATAGCGCGGGCGGGAAGGAAAGTCCAGCACCGCATGCCATGCCCGCTCTGGCGTGGCTTGCGGTGGAAATGCTTGCTTCTATGCGAGCCATGGTGCCTCCTGAGGACCTGGTGGAGCCGAGGGGATTCGAACCCCTGACATCTGCCTTGCAAAGGCAGCGCTCTACCAACTGAGCTACGGCCCCATGTACCGACCCGACGCTTTTGCCGCCGGCCCCTAGACATCTGCCTTGCAAAGGAGGCGCTCTACCAACTAAGCTACCGCCCCGCGCGACGCCCCCTGGCCCGTGGCATAGAATACCGCCCGCTAATTCACCCGCTGGAACAGCGTCGCCACGCCCTGCCCCCCGCCCACGCACATCGTGATCAGCGCGAACTCGCCGCCGCGCCGCTCCAACTCCTCCATCGCCTTCACCGTCAGGAGATTCCCCGTGGCCCCCACCGGGTGCCCCAGGGAAATGCCGCTGCCGTTCACGTTGGTCTTCTCCATATCCAGCCCCAGCTCGCGGATGCAGTACGCCGCCTGCGCGGCAAACGCCTCATTCAGCTCAATGAGATCAATATCCTTGATAGTCATCCCCGTTTTTTGTAGCAGCTTACGAACTGCGGGCACCGGCCCCGTGCCCATCAGCGCGGGGTCCACCCCCGCCACCGCCCGCGCATACCAGCGCAGCCGCGGCTTCAGGCCCAGCGCCTTCGCCTTCGCCTCAGACATGATGATCACCGCAGACGCCCCGTCATTGATGCCCGATGAGTTCCCTGCCGTCACCGTCCCGCCGTTCTTGAACACCGGCTTCAGGTTAGACAGCGTCTCCAGCGTCGTGTCCGGGCGCGGGTGCTCGTCCACCGCCACGACCTTGGGATCGCCCTTCCGCTGCGGCACGCTGAACGGAATGATCTGGCTCTTGAACCGCCCCTCCTTGATCGCCTTCCCTGCCCGCTGCTGCGAAAGCAGCGCCAGCTCATCCTGCTCCCGCCGTGAAACCTCGAAGCGCGCCGCCACGTTCTCCGCCGTCACACCCATATGGTAGTGATTCACCGGACAGTTCAGCCCGGCGATCAGCCCATCCTTGATCGTGGCATCCCCCATCTTGAACCCTTCCCACCGGCTCTGCGCGGGCATCATGTACGGCGTCTGGCTCATATTCTCCATCCCTGCCGCCACCGCGATCTCCGACTCCCCATTCATTATCAACTGCGCGGAAAGATTGATCGCCTCCAGCCCGGAGGAGCACCAGCGATTGATGGTGAACGCCCCCACCTCTTGCGGGATGCCCGCCTTCAACGCCGCCATCCGCGCCGTATACCCGTCATCGTTCACCTGCAGCACGCAGCCCACCGCCACCTCGTCCACGTCCGAAGGCTTGATCCCCGCGCGATGGATCGCCTCCTTGATCACCGCCGCTCCAAGGTCAATGGCGGACACATCCTTGAACCCGCCGCCGAACCGCCCGATTGCGGTGCGCACCCCGCTCACGATTACTGGCTTGCTCACACATGGCCCCCTTCTAGTGCTACGCCATCTTGCCGCTCGGGCGATACGGTCGTCCTGCCGCCCGGCGCGTGCGATTATTCTGCGATATGCCGCAGGGGGTGTCAAGGAAAGTCCAGAAGCGAGCCTGAAGCCTGGCCCCTTGCGCATGCCGCGCCATCCCGCTATACTTCTCCTTGCTTTCTGGTGGTTAGAGCGGCGCGGCCCCACCCGTTCCCATCCCGAACACGGAAGTGAAACGCGTCAGCGCAGACGATACTCGAGGGGAGACCCTCCGCGGAAAATATGCCACCGCCAGGGGGCTAACAAAGGCTCAGCCTTCGGGTTGAGCCTTTGTTTTCCCCGCTGCCTGATTCACCGTCCCCCTTTCCTGCTCTCCGCTGCGTACTATCTCCCAACTCTTTCGCCTGCGCTTTACACGCTACCCGATGCACTCTATAATGAACGTATACGAGTTTCGGTAGAAGGGCCATAGGTCTCTAACAGCATATGTCGTTATCAACAACAAATGAACATCCGGACATGGGACAGCTTCTCGATGAGTCGGAGTCAACATACTCCCGGCTGGAACGAGGGCAGGTAGTTGATGGCGTGGTGATGAGCATTGACAAGGACGGCATCCTTGTCAATGTGGGACAGAAGACGGAAGGCATGGTCGGCATACGCGAAATGCGCTCCCTGTCCCCCGAGGACGCGGAGAAGATGAAGCCCGGTGACCAACTCACCGTCGTCGTCGTCAGGCCGGAGACGGAAGAGGGCATGGCCATCCTCTCCATTGACCGCGCCCGCGGTGAAATGGGATGGCGCAGGCTCCAGGAATATGCCGACGCCGGCACCGTCGTCGAGGCCAAGGTTACCGGGTTCAATAAAGGCGGCGCCGTCGTGGAAGCCGAAGGCGTCCAGGGCTTCGTCCCGCTCTCCCAGCTCAGCCAGATCGGACGTCCCGCCACTGAGGGCGAAATCAACCCCCAGTTGCCCGCCCTCGTCGGCAAGACCCTGCGGTTGAAGGTTATCGAAGTCAACCGCAAGCGCAACCGCGCCATCTTCTCCGAGCGCTCCGCCAGCCAGGAGATCCGCCAGCAGCAAAAACAAGTGCTCATGGGCGAGCTCCAGGAAGGTAGCATCCGGCAGGGACGCATCAGCGGCATCACCAAGTTCGGCGCATTCGTGGACCTCGGCGGCGCCGATGGCCTCATCCATATCTCCGAACTCTCCTGGCAGTCCGTCCGCACCCCGGAGGACGTCGTCAAGGTTGGCGATGTCGTGGACGTCTACGTCATCAAGATAGACAAAGAAACCAGGCGCATCGCCCTCAGCCTCAAGCGCACCAAGCCTGAGCCGTGGACGGAGATCGCCTCCAAGTACGTCGTCGGCCAGGTCACCCAGGCCACCATCACCAAACTCGCCACCTTCGGCGCCTTCGCCCGCATAGACAACGCGGTAGAGGGCCTGATCCACATCTCCGAGCTTGCGGATCGCATCGTGCAGCACCCCAAGGAAGTGGTCAAAGAAGGTGACAGCGTCGCCGTCAAGATCGTCCGCATTGACCCGGAGCGGCGGCGCATCGGACTCAGCATCAAGCAGGTCGGCCAGGATGAGGCCGACCGCGTGATGAGCGATTACCAGGGCGAAGCCGGGGAGCACCGCGTCGAGCGTCCCGCGCTGAACGCGGCCATGGCCGCCCAGCTGACCCAGGCCATGTCGGCCCAGCAGCAGGGCGATGCTCCCGCCTCCAAGTAGCGGCTGAGGGTATTCCCCGCCCCGCGTGGCGTGAGGAACCCCCTAGCAGCGAGCGGAGGTGCCGGACATAATGCATGCGTGTGATGCCGGAACTGCCGGCTAAGGAGCAGGCGCTATGGCAAGCAGATTCGAGAAATTCTCTGAGCGAGCCCGCCGGGTCCTCTCACTGGCCCAGGAAGAAGCCCAGCGCTTCAACCACAACTACATCGGCACCGAGCATATCCTCCTCGGCTTGGTGCGGGAGACGGAAGGGGTCGCCGCGCGCGTCCTCTCCAACCTCGGCGTCGAGCTCAACAAAGTGCGTTCCGCCGTAGAGTTCATCATCGGCCGTGGCGAAAAGGCCGCCCCCGGTGAAATCGGCCTCACCCCCCGCGCCAAGAAAGTCATCGAACTCGCCGTGGATGAGGCCCGCCGCCTCAACCACAGCTACATCGGCACCGAGCATCTGCTTATCGGCCTCATGCGCGAAGGCGAAGGCGTGGCCGCGGGCGTGTTGGAAAGCCTCGGCGTCAACCTCGAAAAGATTCGCAGTGAGACCAACCGCATCCTCAGCCAGACCGCCTCCCAGACCACCGGCGCCGCCAAGGGCGCCACGCGCACCCCTGTGCTGGACCAGCTCGGCATTGACCTCACCGCCGCGGCGCGGGCGGGCAAGCTCGACCCCGTCATCGGGCGGCAAAAGGAAATCGAGCGCGTCGTCCAGATACTCAGCCGCCGCACCAAGAACAACCCTGTCCTCATCGGCGAACCCGGCGTCGGCAAAACCGCTATCGTAGAAGCCCTCGCCCACCGCATCGTCGCCGGCGATGTGCCGGAAACCCTCCACGGCAAGCGCCTCGTCACCCTGGATATGGGCGCGCTGGTCGCCGGCACCAAATACCGCGGCGAGTTCGAAGAGCGCCTCAAGAAAGTGATCGAAGAGATCAAGTCCTCCGGCAACTGCGTCCTCTTCATTGACGAGATGCACACCATGGTCGGCGCGGGCGCCGCTGAGGGCGCTGTGGACGCCGCCAACATCCTCAAGCCCTCGCTCGCCCGCGGCGAACTGCAGTGCATCGGCGCCACCACCCTGGACGAATATCGCAAGTACGTCGAGCGCGACCCTGCTCTCGAGCGCCGCTTCCAGCCCGTCACCGTGGATGAGCCTAACGTGGAAGACACCATGGCCATCCTCCGCGGCATCAAGGCCCGCTATGAGGAGCACCACAAGCTGGAGATCACGGAAGAGGCCATCCGCGCCGCCGCCGTCCTCGCCTCCCGCTACATCCCTGACCGCTTCATGCCGGACAAGGCCATTGACCTGATTGATGAAGCCGCCTCCCGCGTGCGCATCCGCCGCTCCTCCACCCCCATGTCCGTCAAAGAGGCCATGCAGGTGTTGGAGAAGGTGCGCCGCGAAAAAGAAGAGGCCATCGGCGGCCAGCAGTACGAGTTTGCCGCAGAGCTGCGCGATCGCGAATTGCGCCTCAATGACAAGCTGGAGACCCTGGAAAAGGACTGGCAGAAAACGCAAGACACAGACCGCCCCAAGGTCATGGAAGAGCACATCGCGGAAGTCGTCGCCATGTGGACGGGCATCCCCGTCACCCGCCTTGCCTCGGAAGAGACTCAGCGCCTCATCCACATGGAAGACGCCCTGCACAAACGCATCATCGGCCAGGAAGAGGCCATCGGCGCCGTGTCCAAGGCCATACGCCGCGCCCGCGCCGGCCTCAAAGATACCCGCAGGCCCATCGGCGTGTTCATCTTCCTCGGCCCTACCGGCGTCGGCAAAACCGAGCTCGTCCGCGCCCTCGCCGAGTTCATGTTCGGCACGGAAGAGAACATGATCCGCTTGGACATGTCCGAATTTATGGAACGCCACACTGTCGCCCGCCTCGTCGGCGCCCCTCCCGGCTACGTCGGCTATGACGAAGGCGGCCAGCTCACCGAGGCCGTGCGCCGCAAGTCCTACAGCGTCATCCTCCTCGATGAGATCGAAAAGGCTCACCCTGACGTCTTCAATATCCTGCTGCAGATCTTCGACGATGGCCACCTCACGGACGCCAAAGGCCGCAAGGTGGACTTCCGCAACTCCATCATCGTCATGACCAGCAACATCGGCGCCGAGCTCATCAAGCGTGATACCACCATGGGCTTCTCCGTCAAGACGGATGATGCCAAGGGCGCCATCAAGGCCTATGAGGCCATGAAGGAGAAGGTCACCACGGAAGTCAAACGCACCTTCCGTCCTGAATTCCTCAACCGCATAGATGGCCAGGTGGTCTTCCACGCCCTCACCCAGCAGCACATCCTGCAGATCGTGACCCTCATGCTCAACACCGTGCGCAAGGCCATGATCGAAAAAGGCATGGACCTCAAGATCACGGACAGCGCGAAAGAGTTCCTGGCCACCAAGGGCTTCGACCCCGTCTTCGGCGCGCGGCCCCTGCGCCGCACCATTCAAAACCTGGTGGAAGACGCCCTCTCTGACGCCGTGCTTCGCGGCCAGTTTGAGCCGGGAGACACCGTCATCGTGGACATCGAGGCTGATGCCATCGCCCTGCGCAAAGAAGCGCCCGCGGCGATTGCCGAGGCCAGCGCCGTTGCCGCTGGGCAGGACAAAGCCCCCGCAACCGCCGGAAGCGATGGCGGCGGCGCCAAGCCCTCCAAGTAAACGGCGTATTCATCAGACCGCACACGGGGCCAGGGTAACCTGGCCCCGTTTTGTTGCGAAGGCGATTCTGCTCTCCTCGTGTTGATCGGGGTGCAGGGACAGAGCCCCTGCAGGCGTTTGGGGATGGTTCGCCGCTTCCTGTCGTCTTAACTGTAGCCAAGATCAACAACGTTGTAGCGGAACCATGCCGTACAATGGACACCTGCACATAACGGATATTCAGATAACAACCCTACGCGCCCAGGAGTCCCCATGCACAAAGAGCAGGTACGATCGAAAGAAGTCCGCACCATCAAACTCAAGCCAATGGCTTTCGCCCCCGCCGCCACGTTCAAGTTCCGCAACGAACTGGACATTGACCTGGAAATCCTCGTCGAAGGCGCCTCCGTCACCATCAAGAAGGCGTAAGCGCGACCACAACCGTCTCCCTCTCCCGCCAGCACGTCATGCCGTCCCCTTCCATGCGCCGCATCCTCACTCCCGTTCTCCTCGCCCTCGCCGCCGCGCTTGTCCTTGCCAGTTGCGCCGCTGACGCTCCCCCCCCGGTCCCCTCCTCCCCCCTCCCCTCCGCCTCCCCCACGCCGTCTTCGCCATCGCCCTCATCGGCGATGCCCTCCGCGACCTCCTCGATCCCCGCCTCCCCCCTGGCGCACCGATAAACCCATCAGCTCCGCACCCTCCTTCCCGCTAAGCACCCCCTGCTCAACGTGCGCTATCACGCCGCTCCATCACCCCAATACTGTACATTCAGGCCGGGAAGCTTGTGGCGTCTTCATGCCTGTAACGCGTGCATACGGTTGGGCAGTAGGAGAAGCGCAAGATACGTCACCTCGTCCTGAGGCCGCCGAAGGGCCCCTGCATCCGCGGAGGAACACCGTGACCAAACACCAACGCATCTCGGCTGACTCCCACGTCGTCGAGCCACCGCACATCTGGGCGGAGTACATCGCCCCCAAGTTCAGAGACCGCGCGCCGCGCCTCGTCCGCAAGGGCGATACCGATATCTATGAGTGCGAGGGCGCTGTCTTTCCCCCTGTCGGCTACGTGGCCGCCGCGGGCACGCCAAGTGAGCAGGTCCGCAGAGAAGGTTACTTCGACCGCGACATCCCCAAGGCCGCATGGGACCCGGACGAGCGCATGAAGGCCATGAGCCGTGATGGCGTCGACGGCGAGGTCCTCTACCCTACCCTTGCTCTTCGCATGTTTACGATCTCTGACCCTCAACTCCAGTTCGCCTGTTTTCAGGCCTACAACGCCTGGATAGCCGATGTTTGCCGCACGCATCCTGACCACCTCAAAGGCGTTGGCATCATCCCACACGGCGATATCCCGCTGGCGGTCCAGGGGCTGGAGCGGGCCCGTCGCGCCGGCCTGTCGGGCGGCCTCCTGGCGATCTTTCCCGACGAGGACCTGCTCTACAGCGATGCCCGGTACGACGCCTTATGGGCTGCCGCGCAATCATTGGACATGCCCATAAGCCTGCACATCGGTTCCGAACGCCGGACAGGCTTCGCCACATTCACTCTTCCCAATAACCTTGTCGGCTCCGGCTACGGTTATGTCCAGCGCCAGCTGGCGGCCATGGTCTTCGGAGGCGTCTTCGAAAGGTTTCCCACTCTCAAGATTGCCTCCGTGGAAAACAACGCCGGCTGGGTCCCCCTGTGGATGAACAACATGGACCACACCTTTGACCGGCGCCGCAACCTCCACCAGTGGCAAATGAGCCGGGAGCTTCCACCCAGCGAATATATCCGCCGCCAGGTGTGGTTCACGTTCCTCTCCACCGATGACACCTGGATGGCTAACCGCTACCGAATTGGCGTCGATCGTCTGATGTGGTCCTCGGACTACCCACACCTGGAAAGCTCCTGGCCCGATTCGGGAGCCTGTATCTCCAAGATGTTCCACAGCGTGCCCGGCGAAGAGCAGCGCAAAATCATCGCAGGCAACGCCGCCGCGCTCTATGCCTTTGCATAGCGGGACCAGGCGCCGGCCAAACCCAGGCGACTGTTCCCACAACCAACGCCACAGACCCATTGACATCACCGAACCCCACTGATACTATTGGAAGGTTCGCTATGGGCAATCGCCTGACGGCTGTTGCGCCCATTTTCCTGCACCTTAACAAGAGAAGAGTGGATGGTAAAGGTAAGGTTTTGGCGAGTTTGATTCTGGCTCAGGACGAACGCTGGCGGCGTGCCTTATGCATGCAAGTCGAACGAGTCTAGCCGGTGCCGCAAGGTATTGGCGAAAGCTAGTGGCAAACTGCTGAGTAACACGTGGGCAACCTACCTTCTAGTGGGGGATATACCGCCGAAAGGCGGCGTAATACCGCATAATCTCCTCCCCTCATGGGGGAGGAAGAAAGCCTCACGGCGCTGGAAGATGGGCCTGCGGCCTATCAGGTAGTTGGCGGGGTAACGGCCCACCAAGCCTAAGACGGGTAGCTGGTCTGAGAGGACGACCAGCCAGACGGGGACTGCGATACGGCCCCGACTCCTACGGGAGGCAGCAGCAGGGAATATTGCGCAATGGACGCAAGTCTGACGCAGCGACGCCGCGTGAGGGATGAAGGCTTTCGGGTCGTAAACCTCTTTTCTGGGGGACGAGCAAGGACGGTACCCCAGGAATAAGCCACGGCTAACTACGTGCCAGCAGCCGCGGTAATACGTAGGTGGCAAGCGTTGTCCGGATTTACTGGGCGTAAAGGGCGAGTAGGCGGCTGGATAAGTCTTTGGTGAAATCTCCCGGCTCAACTGGGAGGAGTCTGAAGATACTATCCGGCTTGAGGAACGTAGAGGAGAGCGGAATTCCCGGTGTAGCGGTGAAATGCGTAGATATCGGGAGGAACACCAGTGGCGAAGGCGGCTCTCTGGACGTCACCTGACGCTGAGGCGCGAAAGCGTGGGGAGCAAACCGGATCAGATACCCGGGTAGTCCACGCCTTAAACGATGGATGCTGAGTATGGGGGGTATCGACCCCTCCCGTGCTGAAGCTTACGCGTTAAGCATCCCGCCTGGGGAGTACGGCCGCAAGGCTAAAACTCAAAGAAATTGACGGGGGCCCGCACAAGCAGCGGAGCGTGTGGTTTAATTCGATGCAAAGCGAAGAACCTTACCTGGGCTTGACATGCTTGAAGTAGGAACCCGAAAGGGCCACGACCTGTAAAATCAGGAGCAAGCACAGGTGCTGCATGGCTGTCGTCAGCTCGTGCCGTGAGGTGTTGGGTTAAGTCCCGCAACGAGCGCAACCCTCGTCTCGTGTTGCTTTCTCACGAGAGACTGCCCTGTAAAAGGGGAGGAAGGTGGGGATGACGTCAAGTCATCATGGCCTTTACGCCCAGGGCTACACACACGCTACAATGGGTAGGACAGATGGTTGCAATGCCGCGAGGCTAAGCCAATCCCAAAAACCTACCCTCAGTTGGGATTGCAGGCTGCAACTCGCCTGCATGAACGTGGAGTTGCTAGTAACCGCAGGTCAGCAGACTGCGGTGAATACGTTCCCGGGCCTTGTACACACCGCCCGTCACGTCATGGAAGCCGGTAATGCCTGAAGTCGCTGGGCGAACCCGTAAGGGACGCAGGCGCCGAGAGCAGGACTGGTAACTGGGACGAAGTCGTAACAAGGTAGCTGTACCGGAAGGTGTGGCTGGATCACCTCCTTTCTAGGGAGTCTAGCCCCGGCGGACCTTCGGGTCCATCGGGGCTGGCTTCAAGGTCGTTCATCTCGAGCAATCGGGATGGTTGGTCGGTTGTTTCGTTCGCACATCTCCTCTACCATCCACTCTTCTCCGGTTAAGGTCACAACGCCCCGATCACCCATCGGGGCGTTCCTTTTTCTCCACAGCTCTGTCGTTGCCAGCGAGTCCAGGAGCCTGTCCGCCACAGGCGGAAGCCCGGCAACCTCGTGGGGCGGTGGTCCCGCTCCTCCTGCCAGACCTTCGCTCGAACCCATCCACGCCTGCCCCGTCATTGCGAGGGCGTCCTTGCCCGCGGCAATCTGGCGCTGTGGGGTGTCCCTCCCCCGTTCGTGGTGAGATCAGGTTTCGAAGACTCGCGATTCCATCGGACGCGGAAAAGGGCCCCTGCTACATCTCACCCCCGCCCCCTCCCCCAACTTCCTCGCGCAATGATACTTGATACCCCATGTCAAGGGGGTTTATTCTTAACTTGAGAACAAATATACTACTCGACGCCTGCTCCCACAGCAGCGCCCCCGCGCCACTCCCCGCCCCTACCCCGCCGTCGCGTCCTCGCCCATACTCTCGCCGCGCTGCTCCGGCAGCACATATCGCTCCATCACCTGCTTGAACACCTCGTACGGCTGCGCCCCCTGCACCAGATACTTCTCTTGGAACACGAACGACGGCACCGCATGGATCCCCAGCCCGTTCGCCTCCTGCACCAGCTCGTCCACCGCCGGCCGGTAGCGACGATCCTCGAGCGCCTGCCGCAGCGCCTCCCCGTCCAGCCCCACCTCCGCGCCCAGCGCCACCACGATGTTCGCCTCGCCGATGTCCTGCCGCTCCACCCAATACGCCTTCAGCACCCGCGTATGGAACTCGTGCAGCTTCCCCTGCTCCCGCGCAAACTCCGCCGCCTCTAGCGCCAGCCGCGAGTTCGACATCCGCTCGCGGAACCCGATCGGTATGCCCGCCTCCTCCGCCGCCTGCGTCAGCCGCGCCCGGCCCGCCGCCACCTGATCCGGCGACCGCTGTGACGCCATGCCCTCATCCGGCATATCCGGCCGCAGCAAAAACGGCCGCCACTCGACCTCGATCTCGTATTCCTTCGCCAGCCTATCGACCCGTTCCTGGCCGATGTAGCACCACGGTCAGACAAAGTCCGAAAATATCGTTACGCGCGCTGCGGGCATGGGACGGCTCCTTGCTGTTACAAGCGGACCGGTTCTGGGGTAAAGGTACAGCGGGAAGGAAGGGGAGTCAAATGAAGAGGCGAATGGTCTTGTTAACTGGTCGCGATGCCCAATAGTCTCATTAGGCGTTGAAGGTCATCGATACGTCTGTCAATTTCAGGCGTTACCGGTGTTTCTAGGCCGTGGAGAAGGTTGTTTCTGGAGTGGCGAAGCCCATCCCACAATTCTGCAGTTTCCTGTGAGACGGTCTCCATATATTCGCGCTTCCAATAGTATGCCAAGCCCTCTTTTGGAGGGAGTTTTGTACGTAGGCCTTGCTCAAAAGAATTCCAAATACCGAGAAACTCGCCCGTCTTTGTGTAAACAGCATTGGCTTCATTGATTTCCAGCGGGGTATCAAATAGGTTTTCAAACAGGGCGGACGCGATCTTGAAGTAGGCCTCAACTTTCGCTCGATCAACAGTGAGGCCATTTCCTGAATGGTAGAGTTGGTTCCGTAACCGATGGTACCATTCGATATCTTCCAACTCGACACCGACAAGCTTATTGGCCGCATATTGATTGAGCATATCCAGAAGTGCCGGGAATGATTCGCTTGCATCGTCCAAGGACTTGCGTCCTGGCCCTTTGCTTCCACGTGCACGCTCGGGAAGTCCAAGGAACGTCTTCGCGGCGAGCTCCACGGCGTTGTCGACACTTATCATAGCTATGCGACGGTCAAAATCCCCCCCGAGTCGGAGGTGATCCGCCGCATGTTGCAGTAATTCTTTGGGGCCTTCTGTCCATGGTACTGTCATCGAAGTAATAGCCTGTGAGAATGCCGTACGTTTAGCGTTCTACTTATCCCAGATCAGGCGCGGCAAGTCAACGAGGAAACTCGAGCTCACCCCACCCACATCGCATCCCCAAAGCTGTAAAAACGATAGCGCTCCCGCACCGCCTTCACATACGCCGCCAGCACCCGCTCCCGCCCCGCAAACGCGCTCACCAGCATCAGCAGCGTGGAGCGCGGCAGGTGAAAGTTCGTGATCATCGCGTCCACCGCGCGGAACCTGTGTCCCGGCAAAATGAACACGTCCGTCCACCCACTGTAGGGGGCGACGGCCGTCGCTCCCTCGCCCTTCGACAGCCTCAGGTCGAGCGCCCCTCGCGCCGCCGTCTCCAGCACGCGCACGCTCGTCGTCCCCACCGCCACGATGCGCCCGCCCCGCGCCCGCGTGGCGTTCACGGCAGCAGCCGTCTCCGGCGGCAGCACGGCGTACTCCGTATGGATGCTGTGCTCCCGCGGATCGTCCTCGTCCACCGGCCGGAACGTATCCAACCCCACGTGCAGCGTCACAAACGCCATCGCGACTCCCTGCGATTGCAACCGCTGCAATAGCTCCGGCGTAAAGTGCAGCCCCGCCGTCGGCGCGGCGGCGCTCCCCCGCACGCGGGCGTACACCGTCTGATAGCGCTCTGGGTCCGCCAAGCGCTCGTGGATATACGGCGGCAGCGGCGTCTCCCCGCACGCCTCGATCATCGCCTCGTCCTCCAGCCGCACCGTCACCACACCGCCCTCGCTCTTCGACTCGATCTCGGCGCTGTACTCCTTACCTTGGCCCTGGAACCGGAGCACAGCGCCCGCTGCCAGCCGCTTGCCGGGACGCGCCAGCGCCTGCCACAGCCGAGGCTCCATGGGATGCAGCAGCAGCAGCTCCACCTGCCCGCCGCTACCCGCCTTGCGCCCCCGCAGCCGCGCCGGTATCACCCGGCTATCGTTGAACACCAGCAGGTCGCCAGGGTGCAGAAGCTCCACGATGTCACGGAAGCGATGATGCTGCATCGCCCCCGCGGCCATATCCAGCACCAGCAGGCGCGATTGGTCCCGCGGCTCCATCGGCGTCTGCGCGATCAGCTCCTGCGGCAGCGGGTAATCGAAATCGGAAGTACGCAGCGCGGCGTCGGGAGACATGTAGGGCTACGCCACCGGCGGCACGATGTCCAGCGTGGTGCGCGGCCTGTCCTGCCCCGTGCCTCCCTCCGCGAAGCGGCGCGCCGCCAGCACCGTGTTGGACACCACCATCGCCACCGTCATCGGCCCCACGCCCCCCGGCACCGGCGTGATAGCCGACGCCTTCTCGCGCACCGCGTTGAAGTCCACGTCGCCCACCAGGCGCGTCCCGCTCTTTGCCGTCGTGTCGCTGATGCGATTGATCCCCACATCAATCACCACCGCGCCGTCCTTGACCATGTCCGCGGTTATCGCCCGCGGCTGCCCTATCGCCGCGACCAGAATATCCGCCTGCCGCGTGATGGACGCCAGGTTGCGGGTGCGGGTGTGGCAGATCGTCACCGTGGCGTTTGCCCCCTTCGCCTTGCGCACCAGCAGCAGCGCCAGCGGCTTCGCCACCAGCGTGCTGCGCCCGCAGATCACCACATGCTTGCCCTCCGGGTCAATGCCGCTTCGCAGCAAAAGCTCCACGATCCCCGCCGGCGTCGCCGGCACAAACACCGGGTCGCCCGCCGCCAGCCGTCCCAGGCTCACCGCCGTCTGCCCATCCACGTCCTTCTCCGGTGCGATCGCCGCGATCACCACCGCCTCGCTGATATGTCGTGGCAGCGGCAACTGCACCAGGATGCCGTGAAAGCGCGGGTCGCGGTTCAGCCGCTGCACCATCTCCAGCACCTTCCCCTGGGTGGTCGTTGCCGGCATCCGCAGCGTCTGGGCGAACAGCCCCGCCTGCTCGCACGATCTCGTCTTGTTGCGCACGTACACTTCCGATGCGGGGTCTTCACCCACCAGAACCGCCGCCAGTCCGGGGGTCACGCCGCGCTCCTGCTTGAGGCGCGCCACGTCCTTCGCCGCGTCCGCCAGCACCTCCTCTGCGATATGTTTCCCGTCGATGATCGTGGTGCTCATGTTGCCTGCGTTCCTACCCTTCCTTGTTCCACGCCATGTCCCAGAAGCGCAGCTCGTACTGCGTGCTTGTCGAGAAAATCTCCGCCAGCCGCCTGCGCTCCATGGCCGGGGCATCCCGCGCCTGCGTGTCCAGGTACCGCCGCAGCCAGGTCGTCAGCGCCGTGAACTCCGCCGCGGCGTAGCTCTTGATCCACGACGCATAGGGGTTGCGCGGGCTGGCATCGTCACTCTTCGCCAGGGCCACTCCGATCTCGTTGTACCCCCACTGGCATGGCAGGATCGCCGCGGCGATGTCCTTCACCGTGCCCTCATAGGCGATGCTCACCAGGTAGCGCCCGTACGCCGATGTCGCCGCGGCGACCGGCGTGCGCTCCAGCGACCGCGCGCCGATGCCGAAGCTGGCGCAGGTGCGGCGATGCAGATCCATCTCCACGGTGAGCGTGGCGTGCAGCAGCTCGCTGAACCTGGTCATGCCGTCCACATCGGGCGCCTTGGCCGATGCCAGCGCCAGCACCCGGCTGTACTCGATGAGGAAAAGATAGTCCTGGCGCAGGTAGTGCATGAACCTGTCGCGGGGCAGCGTGCCGTCGCCGATGCCGCGAACGAAGGGGTGCGCGTGCATCCGCCGCCATTCGGCGTCCGCCGTCTTCCGAAGAACGCTGCTCAGGCCCATCGCCGCTTCATTATAGCCCAGCAACCGTATAATGCTCCTGAAGCATCCATGCGGCAGGAGGCCCGCCACGGCCCTCACCACCGGCGTTGACATCGTAGAGATCGAACGCATCGAAGCCGCAATCGCCCGCCGCGGCGAGCGCTTCTTGCGCCGCATCTTCACCGACGCCGAGATCGCCCTCTACCGCGATCGCATCTCCGAGCTTGCCGTGCGCTTCGCCGCCAAGGAGGCCACCATGAAGGCGCTGGGCACCGGCATTCGCGGCGTCGGCTGGCGAGACATCGAGGTGCTCCCCAACCGGCGCGGCAAGCCCCTCCTGTATTTGCACGGCCGCGCCAGGGAGCGGGCCGATGCCCTCGGCATCACCGACCTCGCCATCAGCCTCTCCCACTCCCGCGACCTCGCCATCGCCTCCGTCGTTGGGACGATGACATGAAGATCGTCAGCCTTTCCCACTCCCGCGACCTCGCCATCACTTTGGTCCTGGGGACAACAGCATGAAGATCGTCACCGTGGCGCAGATGCGCGCGCTGGAGGCCGCCGCCGGCGAGCGCGGCATCTCCACCGGGCAGCTCATGGAAAACGCGGGTCTTGCCGTGGCCCAAGAGATTCGCGCTATGCTTCCCGCGAAGTTCGGCGGCGGCATCATCGTGCTCGCAGGCCCTGGCAACAATGGCGGCGATGCTCTCGTCGCTGCCAGCCACTTGCAGGACTGGGGCATCCCCACCCACGTCTTTCTGCTCGCGCCGCGTCCTGAGCCCGACCCCGTCCTCGACCGCGCCCGCGAGTGCGCCGTGCGCATCGTCTCCCTTGACGACCTCCGTGGCCCTAGCCTGCTCTCCTCCGCCCTGCGCAGCGCCGATATAGCCCTCGACGCCGCGCTGGGCACCGGCGCCTCGCGACCCATCGCCGGCCCCATGCGCGATGCGCTCCTCGCCCTGGCGCAGGAGCGCGCCCGCCGCCCCAGCCTGCGTATCGTTGCCCTCGACATTCCCAGCGGCCTCCACGCCGGCACCGGCGCCCGCGACGACGCGACCCCCTCAGCCGACGTGACCCTGTGCCTGGGCTTTCCCAAGCAGGGGTTGTTCCGCTTCCCCGGCGCGGCCAAGGTTGGCCGGCTCGTCATGGTGGACATCGGCATGCCGGACGGGTCGGGCACGGACATTTCGCTGGAAATGATGACGTCGCGTTGGGCGCGCGCCTTGCTGCCGCCGCGCCCCCTGGACGCCAACAAGGGAACCTTTGGCAAGGTCATGATCGTTGCCGGGTCCGCGGAGTACGTCGGCGCGGCGACCCTCGCTTGCGGCGGCGCGATTCGTGCGGGCGCCGGCTTGGTCACGCTCGCCGCGCCCCGCAGCCTCATCCCCGCCGTCGCCGCGCGCTTGCCGGAAGTTACCTACCTCCCGCTCGATGAACGCGCCTGGGGCGTCCCCGCCGCCGATGCCGCGTCGCGCATTGCCGAACGACTCTCCGGCTACGATGCCCTGCTTATCGGCTGCGGCCTCGGCCAGGGCGCGGCGGCCGCGGAACTTATGGAAGCGCTCGCGCTCAATCCGTTGCCGTCGCCTGCCCCTGCCCTCGTTTTGGATGCCGACGCCCTCAACATCCTCGCCAAGACGCCGCAATGGTGGCAGCGCGTCGCCCCCAACATCATCGTCACCCCGCACCCCGGCGAAATGTCCCGCCTCACCGGCGTGGACACGCGCGCCATCCAGGCCGGCCGTATTGCCGCTGCCCGGCAGGCCGCCGCTGCCTGGCGTGCCGTCGTCCTGCTCAAGGGCGCATTCACCGTCGTCGCTGCCCCGGATGGCGCAGCGATGCTCTGCCCCCACGCCAACCCCGCGTTAGCCACCGCCGGCACCGGCGACGTGCTGGCAGGCGTCATTGCGTCGCTGCTGGCACAGGGCCTTGCGCCGTACGCCGCTGCCGCGCTGGGCGTCTTTCTCCATGCTCACGCGGGAGAGCGCGTGCGGCAGGAGATCGGCGACGCCGGCGTTGCCGCGTCCGATCTGTTGGCACATCTGCCTGGTGCGCTGAACTCCCTTCGCGCATTATAGAGTTGGCGGCACAGATGTCTGTACGTCGTTTCAAGCTGAGTTCATGCGCTGCGCCCGCGATGCCCACTTTGTTACCTCTTAATCACCGGGTCAGGGGTTCGAATCCCTTCGCGCGCACCATCATATACTTGATTTATGGCTAAAAAATGTCAGCGATTGCTAATGTCAGTTTTGGTCAACCTCGTTTGGCCATTTCCAGGCAAATCGAATAATGAGCAGAAGGA
>SHYB01000039.1 GCA_009693015.1 Dehalococcoidia bacterium | reverse complement strand
CAGGCCCAGAGCGCCAACACGGAAGTGCGGCGCATCGCGGACAAGCTGCAATGCCCGGTGTGCCAGGGCACGAGCGTGGCCGATTCGCCATCGGCGGTGGCGGACAGCATGCGTTCGGAGATACGGGCGCGGCTGGAGCAGGGGCAGTCGGAGCGGCAGATCGTTGATTTCTTCGTCACGGTGTATGGCCTCGGCGTGCTGCGGGAGCCGCCCAAGACTGGCTGGTATTCCGCTGTGTGGTGGGGCCCAGGCGTCGCGCTCCTGCTGGGCGCGGCGATCATCTTTGTCGCAGTGCGCGGGAGAAGGCAGGCGGAGTCGCCGCGGGAGCCGGCGCCAGCCATACCGGCGGCTGCGCCAGAAGATGAGCGGTATCGCGCGGAGGTGCGGCGGGAGATCGAAGAGCGGGAGCGGTAGGATGGCAGCGTTTGTGGCGTTGGTGCTGGCGGGCGCCGCGGTGCTGGCGATTCTGTCGCCATTTCTGGGCGGCGGGCGGGAGCGCGGCGCGCGGGAAGGCACGGCGATGGCGGGCGAAGTGCAGCACCTGCTGGACCGTCGCGAGACGCTGCTGCGAGCAATGCAGGACCTGGCGCACGACCACCGGCTGGGGAACTTGAGCGACGACGAGCATGCCCAGTTGCGGACAGAATGCGAGCGGGAGACGATCCTGGTGCTGCGTGATATTGACGCGCGGGCAGCAGGGATGGGAATTGGGGAGCGCATCGAGGCGGAGGTGGAGGCGCGACGGGCGGAGCGCGCGGCGGCGGCAGGCGCAGGGGCGAAGGCGGACGGCGCATGAGGCGATTGTTCATGGCAGGTGTGGCTCTGGCAATGGCGGCGGGAATGCTCTTGCCGGGGACGGCGGCAGGGCAAAACACCGGCGTGCTGGAGGGGCAGGTGGCGCAAGGGACGCCGGATGGCGCGGCGCCGGGCGTGACGCTGCTGCGGGTGCGGAAGTTTCGCGGGATGACGGAGGTGGGTGCGGTGGACAGCGCCACCGATGCGCAGGGGCGGTTCCGCATCGAGGGGCTGGAGGTGAACAAGGACCTGCGGTACTACGTGGAGGCGGGGCACCAGAATGTGGCGTACCGCACCGACCCGCTGGACCTCACCGCCCTTTCCGGCCCGATCACGCTGACGGTGTACGACACGACAGCATCGGACGAAGCGATACGCATCGACACGGTGCTGGTGGAGTTTTCCCGTGCAGACGCGCGCACGGGGTTCATCGGCGTCTCGGAGCGGGTCACGGTGCTGAACACTGGGCCACGGACGTTTGTGGGCGACCTGTTCACCAACCCGGCGACGGGCCGATCGCTGCGCCTGCCGCTGCCGCTGGCCGCGCTGGATATCCGGCTGGGGCACGGCTTCGGCCCCGACGGGGTGCTGCCCACGGACGAAGGCATGGCGTCGCGGACGCCGGTGACGCCGGGAGAGACGGTGCTGCTGTTCGGCTACGACCTGCCGTACGAGGGTACGGCGGTGAGCATGGAGCATGCCTGGGCCTATCCTGTGACCGATCTCTTTGTGCTTGTCCCCGAAGGCTCGGGGACGCCGGCGAGCCCCACGCTCACCCAGGCAGGGAGGGTGACGTTCGAGGGGAACACGTTTCTGGTGTTGCAGGGCGCCGGGCTGGTGCCGGATGTAGCGGCGACCATTGGCGTGGAAGGATTGCCGCCCATTGCAGTAGCCAAGGTCTACGCCGACACGGCGATGCGTGTCGCGGCGGTGGCGATGCTGGGGGCGATCGCCGTCGCAGTCACGGCGTACGCGGCGACGGCGCGGCGACGCGGCGGGGCGATGGCGGATGCGACGGCATCGCCTCTTGAGGAGGAGCGACGCAGGCTGGTGGGAGCGCTGGCGGAGATGGACGATGCCCGGGATGGAGGACGGCTGCCGCAGGCGGAGCATGAGCAAGCCAGGGCGTTAGAGAAACGGCGGCTGGTGGAGGTGATGCTGCTGCTGGAAGATTCGAACGATAGCGCGCGGAAGGACAGCGCGAGAGAGGCGCCGCGACTGGAGGTGAGCGGTGGCTGAGGCTCCGGCGGCAGAGGCGCGTGGCGTGACGAAGCGCTTCGGGGCGCGGGCGGCGCTGCGCGGGGTGGATGTGGCAGTGCAGCGCGGCGAGCGAGTGGCGCTGTTCGGCCCGAATGGGTCGGGGAAGACGACGTTTCTGCGCATCATAGCGGGGCTGACGCAGCCGACACGGGGCGAGGTGCGGATCGCGGGGATGGATTACCGGCGCGGGGGACAGGCGCTGCGGCTGCGTGTGGGGGTGACGGGGCATCACCCGTATCTGTACGACGATCTGACGGCGGAGGAGAACCTGGTGTTCTACGCCCGCATGTTCGGGGTGAGCGATCCGCGAGGGAGAGCGCAGGCGGTGCTGGAGGCGGTGGGGATGGCGCAGCGGCGGCGGGACAAGGTACGGGGGCTTTCGCGGGGGATGCAGCAGCGGGTGGCGCTGGCACGGGCGATGCTTCACGACCCTGAGCTGCTGTTGCTGGATGAGCCGGACACGGGCCTGGACCAGGAGGCGGCGGGGCAGCTGGGGGAGTATCTGGTGCGGGGGAACGGCGAGCCGCGCGCGGTGATCATGGCGACGCACGACCTGCGCCTGGGCCTGCGGCTGTGCCAGCGCTACGTCATGCTGCTGGGCGGGCGCATTGCGGCGGGCGGGAGCATGGCCGGGCTGGACGCCGATGCGCTGGAGCAGGCGTATGCGGCAGCAACATTTCAGGCAGGGCAACAGGGGCGGCCGGCGCAGCGGGGACAGGCATGAGCAAGGACACCGGACCGGGCGCGCCAAGGGTGCGGTATGCACAGCAGCTAGGAGCGTTGCTGTGGAAGGATCTGGCGATTGAGCTGCGGACGCGGGACACGATCGCGGCGATGCTGGTGTTCGGCGTGCTGTCGCTCACGGTGTTCAACTTCGCCTTTGAGCTGCGCGCGGAGAGCCTGGTGCTGGTGGCGCCGGGGGTGCTGTGGGTGGCGGTGCTGTTCGCGGGGACGCTGGGCCTGGGCCGCGCCTACAGCCACGAACGGGAGCGCGGGTCGCTGGAGGGGCTGCTGCTGTGCCCCGTGGACCACAGCGCGATCTACCTGGCCAAGCTGCTGGCGAACCTGGCGTACCTGGCGCTGGCGGAGGCGGTGCTGCTGCCGGTGTTCGATGCGTTCTTCGGCGTGGAGGCGCTTCAGCCGGGGGTCGTCGCTGTTATACTACTGGGGACGGTGGGGTTCGCTTCGGTTGGAACAGTGTTCGGCGCCATGGCGGTGCAGACCAGGGCGCGGGAGGTCATGCTCCCTATCCTGCTGCTCCCGGTGCTGGTGCCGGTGATCATCGGCAGCGTGAAAGCCACAGGTATCCTGCTGGATGGACGTCCGTGGTCGGACACGTGGGTGTGGGTGAACTTGCTCATCGTGTTCGACGTGGTGTACGTGGCGGCGTCGTTCGCGCTGTACGAGTATGTGCTGGAGGACTGGGGCTAGGATGCAGGCAGGGATGCAGAAGAAAACGGCGTGTGGGCTGACCGCGACGGACGTGCTGGGCGCGGCAGCGTTCGTGCTCCTGGGCGTCAGCGTGTACATGGCGCTGCTGTATGCCCCCACGGAGCTGATCCAGGGCGAGCCGCAGCGCATCTTCTACATGCACCTGCCGATGATTCTGGCGGCGTATCTGGGATTTCTCATCGTGTTCGTGTGCGGCGTCATGTACTTGTGGAAGCGGACGATGGGGTACGACATCGCGGCGCGGTCGGCGGCGGAGCTTGGGGTGTTCTTCACCACGCTGGTGATTATCAGCGGCGGGCTGTGGGGGCAGGCGGTATGGGGGACGTTCTGGCAGTGGGAGCCGCGCCTGACGTTCACCTTCATCCTGTGGCTGATCTTTGTGGCCTATTTGATGCTGCGCTCGGCGGCGCAGGATAAGGAGCGGGTGGCGCGGTACGCCGCGGTGCTGGGGATCATCGGATTTCTCGATATACCCCTGGTGTTCGCCTCGGTGTACCTGTGGCGGGGCATCCACCCAGAGCCAGCGGGGATGCCGCGCGCCATAGCGATGACGCTGTTTGTATCCATGGCGGCGTTCCTCGCGCTGTTCGCTTATCTCTACGTGTTGCGTGTGCGGTGGGACAGGGCGAAGGACCGTATCGAGGAGATGTACGCCGAACTAGAGGAGGAACATCAGGCATGAGCGGCATCACCGCGGTGTATGTGGTCTTTGCGATTGTTATCGCCAGTATCTTTGGCTATGTCTTTTTGCTGTCACGGCGGCAACGCGAAGTGGAGCTGGAGCTGGACGACTTGCAAGCGCGACTGGCGGAGAAGGGGAAGGGACGCTGATGACGCCAGGCGCGTGGCAGGCGGGAAGGGGGCGCGCGAAGCGGGGCTAAGCCTCGTATCGCGTGCAGCATGCTGGCGCATGTGGGTGGAGCCGCCGCGGCGAGCGACTGGTCGCTGCTGACGCTGTGGTCGTTCGACCCCATCGTGCTGGTGGTGGTGCTGCTGCCCGGGGTGCTGTACGCCCGCGGCATGCGGCGCTGGCGCAACCGGCCCTCCTGGTACTCCTGGTGGCGGCCGTATGCCTTTTACGGCGGACTGGCGTCGGTCTTCCTAGCGCTGTGCTCGCCGATCGACGGGCTGGCGGACGATCTGTTCATGATGCACATGTTGCAGCATTTGATTTTTCAGATGGCGGGGCCGCCGTTGATCCTGCTGGGCGCGCCGACGACGCCGGTGCTGCTGGGGATGCCGCGCAGCGTGCGGCAGCGGGTGGTGCGGCCCATCGTTTCGAACGCGTGGGTGCGGGCGGCGTACAACGCCGTGACCTACCCGCCCGCGGTGTGGCTGCTGTTCACCATCAACGCCTGGAGCTGGCATCTCTACGGCGGGGCGTACGATGCGGCGCTGTCCAGCGAGCTCTTGCACGAGTTCCAGCACTTCACATTCGCGGCGACGGCGATGCTGCTGTGGTGGACGATCATTGACCCGCGCCCGTTGCGATCGCGGATTGACTATCCGTTCCGCGCGCTGCTCATGCTGTTCATTATCATCCAGAACGTGGCGCTGGGCGCGGCGATCACCTTCCGTAAGTCGTTGCTGTATTCAAGCTATAGCGAGGGCAGCGGCTTGTGGGGCCTGACGCCGCTGGGCGATCAGCAGAGCGGGGGGGCGCTGATGTGGGTGGGAGGCGATACGATTACGATGGTGGCGCTGGTGGCGATCATCGCCGTGTGGTGGGACCGCAAGGAGAAGCAGGACAGAAAGCGGGAGCTAGCGGAGGACGCAGCACGGGGAGCGCCGGCAGCGGCGCAGGCAAGGCCGGCGGCGAGAGTCACCATCTCACGGCCGGCACGGTGATGACACGGCAAAGGAGCGATATGCACAGGTCTGTATCAGGAAACACGCGCCGCACGGGGGCGGTCGTTACCGCATCAGCGGCGGGGGCGCTGGCGCTGGCGGCATGCGGCGGCGGGGCCAGCGGCGCGCAGCTCAACGAGCACTGGCACGCCCAGCTCACGATGAGCGTGTGCGGTGAGACGTACGTGGAGCCGCCCTTTGAGGGAGGCATCCACAGCCACGGCGACGGGCTGGCGCATATCCATCCGCACGCGGCGAGCGAGGCGGGGAAGAACGCGACGATGCGCCGGTTCTTCGAGCACACGCGTATTAAGGCAACGGCGACATCGATCCAGATACCGGGAGAGCGGGCGTACCAGGACGGTAGCCTGTGCTCCAACGGGCAGCGCGGCACGATGCATTTCACCGTCAACGGGCAGGCTAGCGCGAAGGGCCTGGACTACGTCATGAAAGACGGCGACAAGATCGGCATTACGTTTGGGCCATAGGCGGGCCATGATGCGATACCTCATCACCGGCGGCGCGGGCTTCCTGGGCATCAACCTGGCGCGGTATCTCCTGGCGCGCGGGCATGAGGTCGTGTCGCTGGACATCGCGCCGTTCGATTACCCCGAGCGCAGCCGCATCGCGGAGGTGCGCGGCGATATCCGCGACCGCGCCGCGCTGGACGGCGCGATGGCTGGGGTGGAGATCGTAGTGCACACGGCGGCGGCGCTGCCGCTGTACAAGAAGCAGGACATCATTTCCACGGACATCGGCGGCACGCGCAACGTGCTGGAGGCGGCAGCGGCGCATGGCGTGAGCCGCGTCATCCATATCTCGTCCACGGCGGTGTACGGCATCCCCGACCATCACCCTATCTATGAGCACGACCGGCTGCACGGCGTGGGGACGTACGGCAAGGCGAAGATCGCGGCAGAGGAGGCGTGCCTGGAGTATCGCGCGCGCGGGCTGTGCGTGCCCATCATCCGCCCGAAATCGTTCGTGGGACCTGAACGATTGGGCGTATTCGCCCTGCTCTACGATTGGGCGAAGGAAGGGCGCGGCTTTCCCATGATCGGCAGCGGGAAGAACCGCTACCAGCTGCTGGACGTGGAGGACCTGTGCGCTGCGATCTATCTCTGCGCCACGCCGCCGCCCGGGCAGGCGAACGATACGTTCAATATCGGGGCCGGAGAGTTCACCACGATGCGGGAGGACTACCAGGCGGTGCTGGACGCGGCGGGGTTCGGCAAGCGCATCCGCGGGCTGCCTGCGGCGCCGGTGATCTGGACGCTGCGCGTGCTGGAGCTGCTGCACGTCTCGCCGCTGTACAAGTGGGTGTATGAGACGGCATCCAAGGACTCGTTCGTATCCATCGAGAAGGCGCAGCGGGTGTTGGGGTTCGCGCCCACGTACTCCAACAAACAGGCGCTGGTGCGGAACTATCAGTGGTATGTGGAGAACGTGGCGCGCATCCAGGGGCAGGCGGGCGTATCGCACCGCGTGCCGTGGAAGCAGGGCGCGCTGGGGATCGCCAAGCGGTTCTTTTAGGCGGGCAGACGATGGCGTAAAACAAAGGCGGGGCCTCACGGCCCCGCCTTTTCGTTTGCCAGGTGAAGGATGTTCTACTTGAGCGAGAGCAGATAGGCGACGACGTTATCGAGGTCCTTGCCCTCGGCGAGGAGGCCGGGGGGCATGGCGTTGGGGAAGTTGGGGGCGATGAACGCAGCGGGGTTCACGATGGATTCGCGGATGTAAGCGGCGGCGTCCGTACCCGGCTTGCGGGTGGCGGCGACGCTGCCCACGGTGGTGAGATTTGGGCCTACGGCGCCGCCGAAGCCGGGGAAGCCGGAGATGGTGTGGCAGGCGCCGCAGGGCAGGGTGGCGAGCTTGGCTTTTCCTGCCGCAGCGGGATTGCCGCCGGGAGGCTGCGCTTGCGGGGTCGTGGACGATTCGCCGGGCTTGGCGGTGGGCTTGGTGGTGACCTGCGCCGCCGGCGGCCTCGAGGTGGGCGTAGGGGTGAAGCCGGCGACCTGCGAGCCGCCGCCCAAGGAGATCGGCGTGGGCGTGGCGTTGCTGTCGCCGCTGCACGCAGCGAGGGTGAGCGAGGCGGCGGCGCTGACTGCGCCGAGGGTGAGGAGCAAGCGAAGGGTGCGTCGATGGGGCATGGGCGTCTCCAATCAGAATCTGCCGAACAGGGCGACGAGGGAGAGCAGGATGGCCGCGCCGATGGCGAGGGGGACGAGGAACAGCGTGCCGAAGAGGCGCTTGTCCCCCTTCAGGTGCATGAAGAACATCACCACCAGGGCGAACTTGGCGATGGAAAGAATGACCAGGCCGCCGTAGCGGAGGAGGTCGCTGCCGACGTTGGTGAGAAAGATTTCGACAAGGGTGATGACGGCAAGGGCGAGGAAGATGCCGCCGTAGAACTTGTCGGAATGATGCGTGGCGGCATGGGCGCCGCCGTGCTCCGCGACCGGGGCATGGGCGGCGCGACCGGGGAGGGAGGTGGGCGAAAGGACGGGCTGGGGCGCGGCTACAGCTATGGCCTTGCCGCAACTGTTACAGAACTTTGCACCCGCGGGATTGGGCTTGCCGCACTGGGCGCAGGCGGTGGTTGCCAGAGTGCTCATGGCTACTTTCCTGCCCCTGCAGAGAATAGATAGACGACGGTGAAGATGACGACCCATACGATGTCCACGAAGTGCCAGTAGAGGCCGACGATCTCCACGTTGAGGATGCGCTCTTCCGCGAGGTGGCGGGCCTTGTACTCCTCCACGCTGAGGGACGTGACGGGGGCCGCGGGCGCAGGGGCCTGGAACTGGCGTCGCACGAAGGCGGTGAAGCGGCGATGGCGCGGGCGCGGCTCCAACGTCTCCCCTTCCTGGCGCTGCGGGATGCCGGAGAGGATGGACAGGAACTTGGGCAGCATCGTTTTGGTGATGGGGAGCTTCTTTTGGCTGGGGTGCAGCCGCACCAGCAGCACTACGGAGACGAGCCAGATGATGCCGCCGGTGACGTGTGCGCCGTGGAAGCCGGTGAGGATCATGAACGAGGCGGCGAAGTTTGAGGTGCGCGGCGTCATGTGATCCGTATTGACGAAGGTGTAGAACTCATAGCCTTGCGAGCCGATGAAGAACAGCCCGCAGAACGCCGTTACCAGCAGCCACACGGTCATCATCTTCTGATCGCCGCGGCGGGCGGCGGCGAGGCCGAGCACCATAGTAAAGCTGGAGAGCAGGAGGACGAAGGCCATGATGCTGACGAGGAAGATCTTGGAAAACACCTCGTGCCGGTCCGGCCCCGCGGCGTGGGAGTTCTGGTACACGAGGAAGGCGCCGATGAGCGCGCCGAAGAACATGCACTCAGAGCCGAGAAAGGCCCACATCAGCACTTTGCGATGGGGCTGGCCGGTGCTGGTGTGGTCATGCTCCATGGCCTCGGCGAGGGCGGGGTCCATATGTTGCGCTGCCTGCTGTGCCATGGCGGGCTACTCCTTTGTCTCGGCGAACACGGGCTCTTTGACCCAGGCATAGAGGGTCACGATCACCATGCCAAGGGCAATGCCGAACACCGGGTAGTTCTTGTAGATCAGGCCAATGGCGGCAATAGTCACGGCGGCGGCCATGATGACAGGCCAATAGGAAGGCGCGGGCAGGTGGATGTGGCGATGGCCGTGATGGGCCGCCGCCGCATGCGCCGCGGGCGGGTGATGCGCCAACTCAGGGTGCTTCTGATCGAAGAGGGGGCGCTCGCTGCGCACCTCGGGGATCTCGTCGAAGTTATGCTCCGGCGGGGGCGAGGCGATGCTCCACTCCAGGGTGTTGGCGTCCCAGGGGTCGTTGCCCGCCTTCTCGCCGCCCTGGAAGCTCTTCCACATGTTGTACGCAAGGATAAGGAAGGACGCGCCCATGATGAAGGACCCCACGGTCTCCAGCATGTTGAGGGCGCCGAAGTTCATGTCTTCCGTGTAGGTGTAGATGCGGCGGGGCATGCCGTTGAGACCCACGAAGTGCATGGGGAAGAATGTGACATTAAAGCCGATGAACATGAGCCAGAAGTGCAGCTTGCCCAGGCCATCGCTCAGCATCCTGCCGGTGATCTTAGGGAACCAGTAGTAGATGCCGCCCATGATGCCGAACATGCCACCGCCGAAGAGCACGTAGTGGAAGTGCGCCACAATGAAGTAAGTGTCCGTTTGCTGCAGGTCCGAGGGCGGCGAGGAGTGCATGACGCCGCTGATGCCGCCGATGGTGAAGAGGCCGACAAACCCCAGGGCGAAGAGCATGGGCGACTTGAGGGAGACTTGTCCGCCCCAGACAGTGGCGATCCAGTTGAAGATTTTGACGCCGGTGGGCACGGCCACGAGCATGGTGGCGGTGGCGAAGTAGGTGTTGGCGATGGGCCCCAGGCCAACGCTGAACATGTGGTGGCTCCACACGGCGAAGCCGGTGATGGCGATGAACACGCTCGCCAGCACCATGGCGCGATAACCGAACAAAGGCTTGCGGGAGAATACCGGAATGATTTCCGAGACCATGCCCATTGGCGGCAGGATGAGGATGTACACCTCAGGGTGGCCGAAGATCCAAAAGAGGTGCTGCCAGAGGATGGGGTCTCCGCCGCCGCTGGCGAAGAAGAAGTGGCTGCCGGCGAAGCGGTCAGCGGTGAGAAGGACAAGGGCGATGGCGATGACCGGCATGGAGAAGATGAGGAGGAAGCTGACGATAAAGACTATCCAGACAAAGATGGGCATGCGCATGAAGGACATGCCCTTGCAGCGCATGTTGATGATGGTGACGATGAAGTTCAGGGACGACATGATGGAGGCCGCGCCGAGGATCTGGAGGCTGAGTATCCAGTAGTCAATGCCGTGGCCCGGGGAGTAGGGTTTCTCTGTAAGGTTGGCGTAGGAAAACCAGCCGGCGTCAGGCGCGCCGCCGGTGAGGAAGCTCAGGTGGAGTAATAGGCCGCCGCCGAGGAAGAGCCAGTAGGACAGGGCGTTGAGGCGGGGGAAGGCGACGTCGCGCGCGCCGAGCATCAGGGGCAAGAGGAAGTTGGCGAAGGCGGCGTTGATGGGCATGATGAAGAGGAACACCATGACGGTGCCGTGCATGGTGAAGAGGGCGTTGTAGGTCCCCGCGGAGACGAGGGTATTGTCCGGCGCGGCAAGCTGGAGACGCATGACCAGGGCCGCCGCGCCGCCGCTGATGAGGAAGATGAGGGCGGTGACGCCGTAGAGCACGCCGATGCGCTTGGCGTCCACGGTGGTGATCCATCCCCAGACCCCCGCGGTGGAGGTGGGGCGTCGCAGGATGCCTGGGATTGGGTATGCTATCGTCGCCATGCGGTCTCTCCCGTGCCCTGGTGCATCGTTCCGCTCATACTAATTCCTGCTCAGGAGGTAGGCTACCAGGGCGTCAATCTCGTCGCGCGTCAGTTGCTTGGCGGGGTCGGTGTACACGGATGCAAGCTGGGCCATGCGATTGCCGGGCTTGTAGTTGTCAGGATTGAGCAGCCACTTGGCAAGGCTTTCCCCATTGGTGTCTACAATGCTGCCGGCGAAGGTCTTACGGGTGGCGAAGTGGGTGAGATTGGGGGCGGCGAACGCCTTGCCGCCGTTTTCAAAGGCACGGGCGCGGGATGCCTGCACACCTTCGCCGTCAGGGCCGGTGTTGGTATGGCAGAGGACGCATTCCTTGGTGGCGAAGAGCGTGGCGCCGCGAGCGGCAAGGCCGGCGGGCGCGGGCGCGGGCGGGGCCTTCTGCGCCGCAATCCACGCATCGAAATCGGCTTGGGTCTGCGCCACCACCTTGAAACGCATCTGGGCGTGGGACAGGCCGCACAGCTCGGCGCACAGGCCGAAGTAGGTGCCGGGCTCATCGGCGACGAACCAGCCTTCGTTCACCTGGAGCGGGAAGACGTCCGTCTTGCCGGCGAGCTTGGGCACCCAGAAGCTGTGCACCACGTCGTCAGAGAACAGGGTGAAGGTGACGGTGCGGCCGACGGGGATGTGCATTTCCGTGGCGGTGACGATGCCCAGCTCGGGGTACTTGAACTCCCACCACCACTGATGGCCGACGACGTCCACCATGATCGGCTTGCCGGTGGGGTCCGGCGGGGGGTCTTTCTGCTTGTGGATCGTTATGTAGGTAGGGATGGCGATGACCGCGAGGACGATCACGGGGAGGATGGTCCAGGCTATTTCCAGCTTGTTGTTGCCGTGCACCTGTTTCGGCAGCTCCGTCTGGTCCTTACGGCGGCGGAAGCGGATGACGGCGTAGAGAAGGGCCCCTTCCACCACCACAAAGACGGCGACGGCAAGCCAGAAGATGAGGAGGAAGAGGTTGAGCTGATCGCGGGCGGCAGGGCCTTTGGGGTAGAAGGTGGACTGCGGATCGGTGGAGCTACAGCCTGCTATAACGAGAATGAGGAGAGCGCCCGCGAGAACGAACAACAAGGGGCGAAGTGGGGCATATCGCAGGCCCATTGGGTTTCTCGGCTCCACATTCCCTAAGTTTGGTTAGGCCCTGGTTTGGTTCGACCCTGCCGATGGGAGACGCCAGAAGGGCCATCAGTCTCGGCGATGCCGGACGGAATGCTACCATCGCCGCCAGGTGCTGTCAATAGTTTGTGCCGCCCATCACAAAAGCAATTTCGGGCGTGTTCCTTCTGGAAATGGCGGCGGCGGCGCGAGCAGCATGCGTCGGTCTGGCACGTGTCCTGTGCTATACTATCGGCGGCTTTCGCATGTGCTAGCGCGCGATCATTAGTCCCCCCGATCCGGCTCCCCGGTCTTGCCGATGTTGCCGAGGTTTCTCCTTGCAGTCCGCACCGACGATCCCCGCTCCTCACGTCCTGCGCACGCGGGCGGGCGATTACATTGCGCTGATGAAGCCGCGGATCATTCTGCTGCTGTTGGTGACGGCGTTGGGGGCGATGTTCCTGGCAGCACGCGGGGCGCCTCCGCTGGGCACGGCGCTGCTGGTGCTGGCGGGGGGAAGCCTGGCGTCCGGCGGGGCCAACGCGCTGAACCATTTTCTCGACCGCGATATTGACCTTTTGATGACGCGCACGCGCCGCCGCCCGCTGCCGAGCAATCGCGTGGAGCCGGCGCAGGCGCTGGCGTTCGGCGTGCTGCTCAACGTGGCGGCGTTCGCCATGCTGGCGACGTGGGTGAACCTGTTGAGCGCGGTGCTGACGCTGGGGGCCACGCTCTTCTACGTCCTTATCTATACGCAGTGGCTCAAGCGCTCCACCACGCAGAACATCGTGATCGGCGGCGCGGCGGGGGCGATACCGCCGATGGTGGGCTGGGCCGCGGTGCGCGGGGAGATCGGCCTGCCCGCGCTGTATCTCTTCGCCATCGTGTTCTTCTGGACGCCGCCGCACTTCTGGGCGCTGGCGCTGCTGCTCAAGGACGACTACGCGGAAGCGGGCGTGCCGATGCTCCCCGTGGTGCGCGGCGTGCGGGAGACGGTGACGAGCATCCTGCTGCACAGCGTCATCCTGGTCACCATCACCGTGCTGTTCGTGAGCATGGACGACATGGGCTGGATCTACCTCGGCAGCGCCCTGGGCCTGGGCGGGGCGTTCCTGGCCCTGGCGGTGCGCCTGTTGCGGCAGCAATCGCGCAAGGCGGCGCGGGCGCTGTATCTCTATTCGCTGCTGTACCTGGCGCTGCTCTTCCTGGTGATCGCCCTAGACGGATCGCTGTAGCGCCGTTTTTCCCGCAAGCGCGCCCCAGGCGGAGGCATGATGCACGGCACCACACAGACGGTATCCCTTGGCGGGTTGCGGCTGTCCATGCCGGCGTTTCTGCGCGCCATGGGCTGGCTGGCGCTGGCGACGGCGCTGGTGACGGCAGGGCTGATGACGTGGGGTTCCTGGGTGCGGGTTTCCGGCTCAGGGCTGGCCTGTCCCAACTGGCCCGACTGCGGCGCGGAAGGGACGGCGGCGGCCATCGAGACGGGGCACCGCGTGCTGGCGGGCGTTTCCATGATCCTGGTGTTCGCGCTGGCGGGGCTGGCGCTGTGGCAGCGGAGCGCGGTGGGAAAACTGACGCCGCTCTTTGTGGCGGCGGCGGCGATGATCCTGGGGCAAGCGGCGCTGGGGGCGATCACGGTGTACACCGATCTGCACGGCTATGCGCGCCTGGCCCACCTGGTGATGGCGATGGCTGTGCTGGGCATCACCACCGCCGGCGGCATCCTGCTGCTCACGCGGGGCCAGCCGCCGCGGCAATCGCCGTTTGCGGCGCGGCACCTGGTGTATGGGGCTATCGCCGCTATCGCGTTCGGCGGGACGATCGTGGCGACGCAGACATCGTTCCAGTGCGATACGCTGCCGCTGTGCTCGGGGGAGTCGCCGGCGATGGCGCAGACGCTGCACACGCTGCATCGGACGTTCTCCGGGCTGCTGTTCGCGGGCGCGATCTGGGCGGCATATGTTTCCTGGATGCGGGGCGCGCCGCGCGCCATCATGCTGGCGGTGCTGGCGCTGATGATCGGGCAGGTCATCGTGGGCGCGGCGGGCGTGATGGCGGACTTCCCCAACCCGCTGCGCATTCTGCACATGGGACTGGCCTCGCTCACCTGGGCGGCGATCGTGGCGACATGGGCGCTGGCGTACAGCGGGTCGCGCCGCGAGGGGTAGGGGGCGATGCCGGTCACCCATCCTGCGCCGCTGTCGTGAACAACTACCGACGAGCCATCCCCCTGCCCCCTTCCTTTCCTAGAAGGGGGTGAAGAAGGGGTTCAAGGGGGACTCCCCCTTGAACCCCTGAGCCCTTCGGCTCGCTCAGGGTAAACTACGGGGCTGCGCCCCTCTGCACTCCCTGCCGAGCAGCATTCCCCCGTCTACGATTTCAGATACTGGCTGAACCACGAAAGCGTATCGCGCCAGGCGGCGTCTGCGGCGGCGGCGTTGTAGGCGCGACCCGTATCGTTGAAGAAGGCGTGGCCCGCGCCGGGGTAGGTCATCATCTTGTGCGTCTTGTTGTTCTGCTTGAGCGCGGCCTCTAACGCAGGAATGCCGGCGTTGATGCCGGTGTCCGTGCCGCCGTAGACCCCCAGCATCGCCGCCCGGATATTGCCCACCTCAGACGTCGCGGGGGCGGACCCATAGAACGGCGCCGCCGCACGCACATCAGGGTTCCGCGCGCAGAGCAGCCAGACCATGCCGCCGCCGAAGCAGAAGCCCATGGCCCCGATGCGGTCGGCACGGACGTAGCCCAGGCTCTGGAGGTAACGCACGCCGCCGTTCATGTCTTCCACTAATCGCTGCTCGGTGGCGCGGCCCAGCGCCGCTGACGCCTGGGCGGGATCAGTGAACGATGCGGTGCCGCCTTCGCGGGAGACTAGGTCGAGCGCGAGGGCGACATAGCCTTCCTTTACCAGGCGGCGGGCGACATCGGCGAAGTGGGGGGCGACGAGGCCGCGGTTCTCATGGATGACGAGGACGGCGGGATGCGGCCCGGCGGCGGCGGGACGCGCCTAGTAGCCCAGGAGGGTGACGCTGCCGCTCTGGAAGCGCACGTCGCCGGCGATGATCGCGGGGTCGTTGGGCGAAACGGTCATGCCCGCCGCCTGCGCCGCGGGCGTAGCGGCAGGTGCGCTGGTGGCTGAGGGCGCCAACGTAGCGGCGGAAGCAGGAGGGGCGGCGGGTGGGAGAGCGGTGGGCGCAAGCGTGGCGGGCGCGGCGGCAACGGTTGCCGGCGGTGCGCCGGCAGGGGCGCTGTCAGAGGCGCAGCCGAGGGTGACGGCCAGGGCGAGGGCGGCGATGGCGCTGCCGGTGAGCAGCGTCAGGCGGCGCAGCAACTCCTGGTAGGTGATATGTCCGGCCTGGAATTCGCCCGCATTCTCTTCGGCGATGTAGCGCTCAAGATAGCCCACGGTGTACCTCGGGTGCGCCGCAGTGCGGCAGATGTGCTTGGGTCAGCATACGATACGCGCTGGAAGGTGCGCTGGATTGAAGGATGCGCTCGCAAAGGCAAGAAAGGCCCCCAGCGTGGCGGGCCTCTCTTCCCATCACAGTACAAGCTGGCGCAGCAGAAACCGGCGCTACTTGAGGTCGGCCACCTTGGGCATGACCTTGTTCATCAGCAGGTCCATGGAATGCACCCACTTGTCCTTGGGTTGCCATTCGTGGCCCATGACGAGCAGGGTGCCGAAGCCGCCGACGGTCTTGTACAGGTTGCGTATCTGCTGGGCGACGTCATCCGGGCTGCCGACGAGCCAGAGGTTGTCCAGGAGGTACTGCGGGGTGACGGCGGAGTCGGGCATGGCAGGGTTGGTCTTGATGAGCTTCATGTACTGCATGCCCTGGAGCATGGGGATGAGATACTGGTTGAAGTCGCGCGCCATGACGCCGGCCAAGGCTTCCTTGCGGGCCTTCTCGGTGGTATCGGCCACGTAGACTTCGCGGGCGATGCGCCACTGGGAGCGGTCGGGCGTGAGGCCGGTTTTCTTCGCCCCTTCCATAACAGATGACCAGTGGGTGATGAGCGTGGCGGGGGGCACGAGGTTGATGCTCATGGGGATCCAGCCGCGCTCGCCGGCGAGGAGGAGGGTGTCAGACTTGGCGTTGACGCCGGCAACGGCAATGGGCGGGTGCGGCTTCTGGAACGGCTTGATGTGGAACTTCTGGCCGATGCCCGGCTTGACCTCCGGTACAGTGAAGCTCCAGTGCTTGTGATGGTACTTGCCGGGCTTGGGGTCTTTCCACAGGTCCAGAATGACATCAATCGCTTCGCGGGTGATGACGCGCTGCTCGCCGCTGGCGCCGTCAACTTCGAACGCTTCGAGGTCGCCGGGGTAGCCGCCGGAGCCGACGCCGAAGTAGAGGCGGCCGCGGGCGAGGTTGTCCAGGATGGCGATGCGGTGGGCGACCTGGAAGGGGTTGTGCGACGGCATGCATATGACGCCGGTGCCCAGCTTGATGCGCTTGGTCTGGGGAATGGCCGCGGCAATGAGCAGGTCAGGCGAGGGGAGGCTTTCCCATTCGCTGGTGAAATGCTCGCCGAACCAGGCTTCTTCATACCCCATCTTGTCCAGGGTGACCACCTGCTCCAGGTCCGCCTGCAGCGAGTCCGCCAGCGATGAACCCGGCGGGTGCAAGGGCATGGTGAAGAATCCGAGTTTCACAGCGCACCTCCATACGGCGAGACGATAGGAGCGGGATGCACACGCTGGCGTGCATAGTACGCGATGCTTCGCGGCGTGGCAACGCAGCGCGGCGTGTTCACCTTGACGCCTTTGCTGCAAGGTGCTACGCTCCGGCGAGCGGACGGCAACAGAAGTAATTGGGCGCAAAAAGCCGTCGCTTGCGGTGGCAAACGAGCCGGGGATCGTTAGAGAAAGCGCAGGAGAACCCGCCATGTTGATGCATCGCATCGTGGACACCGACCAGCATGTGATCGAGCCGCCGGATTTCTGGACGAGCCGCATGTCCAAGCGGTGGCAGGCGGTGGCGCCCCGTGTGGTGGACTATCCCAGGGGAGGGCAGGCGTGGTCGTTTGAGGGCGGCGTATGGCTGCGCCCCTTCGGCCTGGAATCGGCGGCGGGACGCGCCCCGGCAAGCCTGAACACCTACGGCAACACGTTCGAGAACATGGACCCGTCCAGCTACGACCCGCACAAGCGGCTGGAGGCAATGGATATTGACGGCGTTGACGTGGCGATCTTCTACCCCAGCGTGGCGATGTCGGCGTCGTCCATCCAGGATGACGACCTCTACCTGGAGTGCTTCCGCACTTACAACACGGCGCTGTGGGAGTGGTGCCAGGAAGGCGATCCCCAGCGCCTGATCCCCGCGGCGATCATGCCCGCCATCGGCGTGGAATCGGCGATGCAGGAGCTGGAGCGCGTGGCCAAGATAGGCTACAAGACGTATATGTTCAACGCCTGGCCCAGCGGCAACAAGTACCCCACGGCGGCGGACGACCCGTTCTGGCGGCTGTGCGAAGAGACGGGCACGGTAATCTCGCTGCACGGGAGCGGCGCGGGACGGGCGCAGATCGCGCCGGGAGCGATGGCCGGGGCGAAGACGCCGAAGGGCACGACGATCAAGCGCATGGGCCAGGAGCACGTCAACGATACGCGGGCCAGCGGCCTGCACGTGGGCCAGCCCCTGGCAATGTTCGCGCTGACGGGTATCCTGGAACGCTTCCCCAAGCTGCGCCTGAGCCTGGTGGAAACGGGCGCGAGCTGGCTGCCGTTCCATATGGAGCAACTGGACCGCACCTATAGCTTCCAGCGCTGGGCGGTGGGCCGCCACCTGGAGAAGATGCCCAGCGATTACTTGAACCGGCAGATGCGGGCGGGCATCCAGCTTGATGGGGCCGCCGTCACCTACCGGCATGAGATCGGCGTGGAGAAGATCATGTACTCCACCGACTTCCCCCATGCCACCTGCGATTGGCCGAACTCCCGCCAATGGACGCATTTCATCCTGAAGGGCGTGCCGGAGAAAGAGCAGGAGATGATCCTGAGCGGCAACGCCCGCGAGTGGTACAACCTGGACTAAATCAGGGCAGCACGAAGCGCGGCTTGGCTGAGGAGACCGCGCATGGGCATGCCCGCCGGCACCGGAGGACACACCTTGGCAAACTACCCATTCGTGTTTGACGCATCGCAGCGGTACGTGGAGCCGCGCGACCTGTGGTCGAAGCGGCTGCCCGCCAAGCTGAAGGCGGCGGCCCCCGCTGTGGCGCCGCACCAGGGCGGGGAGGCGTGGTTCTTTGAGGGAGGGAAGTTCGTGCGGCCGCTGGGGCTGGAGGTGTGCGCGGGAAAAAGCCCCGCCGAGCTGAAGCTTTCCGGCTACAGCTACGCAGAGATCCGCAAGGGCTGCTTCGACCCCAAGGAGCGCTTGAAGGATATGACCGAGGACGGGATCGACGCGGCGAACATCTTCCCCACGTTCGCCCTTTCCCTGCGCACGCTCAAGGACGCCGCGGCGCAGCAAGCCTGCGTGCGGGCGTATAACGAGGCGGTGTGGGAGTTCTGCCAGACGGACGCGGCGCGGCTGGTGCCGCACGCCCTCATGCCCCACACCACGCTGGAGGCGGCGATGGCGGAAGCGAAACGCGCGGCGAAGACGGGCTTTGGGGGCGTGGTGTTCAACGGCTGGCCCGCGGCAGGCGCGGAGCCTGACCCATCGGAGGACTCGTTCTGGGCGCTGTGCCAGGATGCCGGGCTGGTGGTGAACCTGGTGGGCGGCGGCCCCAACATCTCGGTGAGTATCGCGGGGATGGATATTGAGCAGGGGAAAAGCGCGGTCGCGCCGGAAGCGCTTTGGGCGGGCCGCGCCAGCGCCAAAGGCACGAACATGGCGTGGATGGTGTACACCGCCGTGCTGGACCGCTTCCCCAATCTCAAGCTGGCGCTCACGGAAACGGGCGCGGGCTGGATGCCTTTCTACTTGGAGACGGTGGACGATATCTACCGCCGCTCCCGCTTCTGGGCGCACCCCAACCTAAAATACACCCCCAGCGAGTACATCCAGCGCCAGGTGTATTTCACCATCGAGGGCGACCGCTTCGCGGTGAGGGCGCGGCACGATATGGGCGTGGATCACCTGCTGTGGGCGTCGGGCTACCCCGGCGCGGCGGCGGCGCGGGTGTGGCCGTCGTCGCGCATGGACATCGCCGACCAGTTCCGCAGCGTGCCCAATGCGGAGCGGGACATGATGATCGGCGGGAACGGCGTGGCGCTGTATGGCCTGAAGGCCAAGGTCAAGGCCACAGCGCGCTAAGCGGCGCCGGCGGCCATCTCAAGCGCAAGGGAAATCTCTTGGCGCACCCAGGCGTCCGTCTCGTGTGCATCGCCTGACGCCGCCGCCAGCGCGTCACGGGCGGCCACGCCGCCGAGACGGCCCAGCGCCCAGGCGGCGTGGCCCCGCACCAGGGGCGCGGCGTGGCGCAGGGCGCGGGCCAGATCGGGCACGGCGCGGCGATCACCCAGGTTGCCCAGGGCGATGCAGGCGTTGCGCTGCAATCCGGCAAGCGTGGCGCGACGGATGGCGCTGTGCTTGTAACGCTCACGGAACTCGTCGTTCGTCATGACGAGCAGCGCGGCAAGATCAGGACGGGCGTGCTCCAGCGAGGCGGCGGCGAAGGCAGCGTCGCCGGGCGCCTGCTTACGATGATTGACAGGGCAGGCGTCCTGGCACAGGTCGCAGCCAAAGACCCAGTCGCCGATGCCGGCGCGGAACTCCAGGGGAATGACGCCGCGATTCTCAATGGTGTGGTAGGAGATGCAGCGCCGGTTGTCCAGGACGTAGGGGGCGACGATGGCCCCGGTGGGACAGGCAGGGATGCAGGCGGCGCACGACCCGCAACTTTTCTTGAGAGGAGCGTCGGGGGCGAGATCGAGATCGGTGAGCACCTCGGCAAGGAAGACCCAGGAGCCGTGGGAAGACGTCAACAGGTTAGTGTGCTTGCCGTACCAGCCCAGGCCGGCGCGGCGGGCCACCGCGCGGTCCGGCGGCGGGCCGTAGTCTACATATGCTTTCGCGGCGCGGCCACCCAGCGACTGGATGCCGCGCATGAGACGCCGCAGCCGCTGCTCTATGACGCGATGGTAGTCCTGGCCCCAGGCGTAACGCGAGACGCGGCCCCGCAGTGCGCCATCGGCGGGCACGTCAGGCGCAGGCGTGTAGTAGCTCACGCCCAGCGCGATGATGGAGCGAGCGCCGGGGAGGATTTCGGTGGGGCGGCAGCCGCGGCGGGCGCGCGCTTCCGTGTACCACGGCAGGCCGTCCATCAGCCCGGCGCGGATGCGGGAGGCGATTACCGACTCGGCGTCGGAGAGATCGCCGGCGCCGGTGATGGCGGCAAGATCGAAGCCTGCGTCGCGGGCGAGGCGTTTGACGGCAACAGCGCGCGCTCCGGGAGTGGCGGCATCTGCGATGACGCTGCCTGCAACGGCCTGCGCGGCGGGCGTGTGCACCAGTGGGACCTCCCCGCGAGCCATCGTTGCCGCTAGCCGACGATATCTTCGCCGCCGTCCACGCCGATGACGTTGCCGGTGATCCAGGCGGTGCGCTCATCAGCGAGGCAGGCGATGGCGCGGGCGACATCCTGGGGCGTGGTGAGCCTGCCGCTGGGGTTGCGCGCTGTGGCGCCGGCAATGAGCTGATCGTTGCCGGGGATTTTGCGCAGCGCGGGCGTATCGGTCACGCCGGCGCGGATGGCGTTGGCGGTGATGCCTTTGGGGGCAAGCTCGAAGGCGATCTGGCGGATGTGGGACTCCAGGGCCGCCTTGGCTGCGGATACCGCGCCGTAGCTGGCCCAGACGCGCTGATCGCCGGCGCTGGTCATGGCGTAGATGCGCCCGCCGCGCTGCATCATGCCGCGGGCGACGAGGTCCTGGGTCCAGTACACCAGGCTGTGGGCCATCACGTCCTGGGTCATCTCCATCTGCTTCTGGTTCAACCCGTCCTGCGGCGTGGCGGCAACGTACGGTTTGAGGGTGCCGAAGGCCAGGGAGTGCATGAGCACGCGCACCGTGCCGCCGCCCGCGAGATGCTGCTGCATGCTATCGAGGACTTTGGCCCGGTCTTCTGCATCGGCGGCGTTGGTATTGAAGAAGTGCGCCTGGCGCCCTTGCGCGCGAACGTCAGCCATCACCTGCTCGGCGAGCGGTATGGTGGCGCGCCGGTCGAGATGGACGCCGAAGATATCGAAGCCGGAGCGGGCCAGCTCCACGGCGGTGGCGCCGCCGAAGCCGCTGGAGACACCCAGGATCAAAGCCCAGGTTCGCGGAGATGAGATGGTCATAGGCAGGTTCCTCCTGTTGCTGTAGCAAGACGGCCCTTTGGACACGGCCGGGGGCAGGCGGCGGCACGCACCAGGGCATTGTAGCAAAGGGAACGGGACACAGGCGTATGGGTGAGGAAGAGGCTTCACCCGCAATATCACCCGTCGGAGTGATGGAAGAGGACTGAGGAAAGCCGATACTCAATCGTAAGCGAGCAACCCGAGGCGGCGGCGAGCAGGCGCTGAAGGCAGACGCGTCCACCATCCAGAACGCGGTGGACGCGTTCAAGTCAGACAAGCACGCCGGACCCACTGCCAGCGTGTGGGGACAAGCCTCATCCAAGCAGCTGTACCCCACCAAGGACGGGCTGGTGGG
>SHYB01000038.1 GCA_009693015.1 Dehalococcoidia bacterium | reverse complement strand
AGCGTCCCCCTCGCCTGCGATATCCGCATCGCCTCGGAAAAAGCCCAGCTTGGCGCCGTCTTCCTCCGCGTCGGCCTCAACCCGGAGTTCGGCTCCAGCTACCTCCTCCCGCGACTCGTCGGCATCGCCAAAGCGCTCGAGCTTGCCCTCACCGCCCGCATCATCGGCGCCCAGGAAGCCCTCTCCATCGGCCTCGTCAACCAGGTCGTTGCTGCTGACCAGCTCATGCCCGCCGCCCTCGCCATGGCCCGCGCCATCGCCGCCATGCCCCCCCTTGCCGCCCAGTGGTGCAAGCGCAACCTCTACGATTCCCTCGACGGCGATATGCCCGCCGCCACCCACCGCGAGATCCTCACCAACCGTCTCTGTTGGCAGAGCCAGGACTACCTCGAAGGGGTCAACGCCTTTCTGGAAAAGCGCACCCCTCGCTTCCAGGGACGCTAGCCCCGCCCACCAGGTTTGACAGGGTCAAACGCCGCCGCTATGCTACACCCGCCCGTCGCGGGCGCCAGCCCGCCGCCCAGCGGTCAGGAGCCACCCAATGCACTTCGGCCAGTTCGTCATGCCCTGTCACGACCACCGGGAGAACTCCACCCTCAGCTTTGAGCGTGACCTCTCCTACATCCAATTCCTCGACAGCCTGGGCTTCGACGAAGTCTGGGTCGGCGAACACCACTCCGGCGGCTGGGAAAACATCCCCTCCCCGGAAATGTTCCTCGCCGCCGCGGCCCAGCGCACCAGCCGCATACGCCTCGGCACCGGCGTCGTCATCCTTCCCTACCACCACCCCTTCCAAGTCGCCGAGCGCATCGCCTTTCTCGATCACCTCTCCCACGGTCGCGCCATCCTCGGCGTCGGCGGCGGCGGCCTCCCCACAGACGTCCGCCTCATGGGCATTGACCGCGACACCATGCGCAAGATGTATGACGAATCCCTGGAAATCATCATGCGCCTCCTCCGCACGGATGGCCCCATAACCTACGAAGGCCAGTTCTGGACCCTGCGCGAGGCCGAGCTCCAGGTCAAGTCCTACCAGCAGCCGCACGTCCCCGTCGCTATCACCTCCGTCGGCGGCAGCGACCACAGCATCCACCTCGCCACCCACTATCGCCTCCCCTACCTCGTCACTGACTTCCGCAACGGCATAGACCCCGTCCAGATGCGCGATATCTGGACCAAGATGGACGCCGCCGGCAAGGCCCAGGGCTACACTCCCCCACGGTCAGACTTCTCCATCGTCAGCTACGTCTACGTCGCGGAAACCCGCAAGCAAGCCCTCCAGGAAATCGAGCACGGCGTCATCCGCGATCTCGACCAGTACTTCTTCCACCTCGGCTGGCGCTCCGCCTACGAAGACTACCCCGGCCAGCCCACCAGCGAAATGACTATCGAGCAAGTCGTCCGCAAAGGCCGCATCGTCGTCGGCGATCCTGACGACGTCATTCGCTGGATCAAGGAACTGGATGAAGTCACCGGCGGCTTCGGCACAATGCTCATCACCGCCGCCCAGTGGTCCACCACAGAGCAATGGCGCCGCTCCCAGGAGCTCTTCGCCCGCTACGTCATCCCCGAGTTCAAGCGCTCCAACCGCGGCGCCAAGCACGCCCATCAGCAGCTTGTCGCCAACTCCCTCGCGGGCACCCTGCCGCCCACCGCCATCCACCCCCAGCCAACCACCGCGCCCCGCAGGAAAAACGGCAAAGGTTAGTGATATACTGCCCCCCGGCAACCCAGCCAGGGAGAGGCCGCAGGCGGGCCGCGCCCTCGATTCGTAAGGTCAACCGCCAAGACGATATATGCCGAGACATATTTGCTTCAGGAGGTCTGCGTACCGTGACACTCGCGACCCACACGGCGAAAGAACAGACAATCAAGCTGGGCGCACTCGGCGTCCGTCTTCTCACCGGCGGTTCGGGCAAACCCCTCTTCCTGATCCACAGAGACATAGGCAACCCTGGCTGGCTCCCCTTCCATGACGCCCTCGCCGCTGCGGGCGCCGTCTATCTCCCTGACCAGCCCGGCTTCGGCAAGTCCGATCGCCCTGACTGGGCGCGTGACGTCCGCGACCTCGCCTCGCTCAACCTCTGGCTTCTCCAAGAACTCGGTGCCCAGCAGGCTGATGTCGTCGGCCTCGGCTTCGGCGGATGGATCGCCGCGGAAATGGCCACCATGGCCCACGCCCGCATCCGCAAGCTCATCCTCGTCTCTCCCGCGGGCATCCAGCCCAAGCAGGGCGAAATCGTGGACCAGTTCCTCATGTCCAGCCGCAACTACGTCAAGTCCATGTTCGCCGATGAAAAGACCTACAACCAGCTCTACGGCAGCGAACCCAGCCTTGACCAGATGGAGGCATGGGAGATCGCCCGCGAAATGACCACCCGTATCGCCTGGAAACCCTACATGTTCAACCGCCGCCTGCCCATGCTTCTCGGCGGCTTCAAAAACCCCGCCCTGATCATCTGGGGCAAACAGGACAAGATCATCCCGCCCGTCTGCGGCGAGCAGTACAAAGCGGCCCTCCCCAACGCCCGCCTGGAGACGCTCGACCACTGCGGCCACTGCGCTGAGGTGGACAAGCCCAAGGAAACCGCCGCACTCATCACCAAGTTCTTGGCTGCCTAACCCTAGCCCGCGCATCAAGAAGAGGAGGGAACCCCCATGTTCCAGATGTACTTCACTGAGCAGCCCATGTCCGCCTACCCCGTGGCAGAAGGCAACCGCCTCGGCTATACCTCCACCATCTTCCCCAACCAATACTTCGATCCCCAGGCCGCCGCGCGCCTCTACCAAGAGCGTCTCACGGAGTACCTCTACGCAGACGATCTCGGCTTCGACGGCATCATGTTGAATGAGCACCACAACGCTCCCTTCTGCATGCAGGCCAAGATCAACATCTTCGCCTCCGTCCTCGCCGGCGCCACCAAAAAGACCAAGCTCGTCCTCCTCGGCAACCCCCTTCCCGTCTCCGATAACCCCGTCCGTCTCGCGGAAGAGATCGGCATGATAGACCTCATCTCTCAGGGCCGCCTCGTCTCCGGCTTCGTCCGCGGCGCAGGGCAGGAGCAGCTCGCCACCAACACCAATCCCGCCTTCAACCGCGAGCGCTTCGAAGAAGCGCACGACCTCATCATCAAGACCTGGACCCAGCCCGGTCCCTTCCGCTGGGAGGGCGATCACTACCAGCTCCGCCTCGTCAACCCTTGGGTGCGCACCCTCCAGCAGCCCCATCCCCGCATCTGGATCCCCGGCGTCATCAGCACCGAAACCATCGTCTGGTCCGCCGAGCACCGCTACCCCTACATCGCCCTCAATCCCACCATGGACGATGCCAATCGCATCTGGAGCATCTACGATAAGGCCGCCGAGCGCGTCGGCTACAAGTCCGGCCCTGAGCAGCGCGGCTACCTCATCCGCTGCCACGTCCAGGACACCGACGAAAAGGCCATCGAAAACGCCCGCCAGTTCATGTGGATGCAGGGCGAATTCATCGGCCTCGGCGCCTTCGAATGGCAAAACCCCTCCGGATACAGCTCCCCCAGCGGCCGCCGCCAGCGCCTCGCCGGCCCCAAGCGCGCCTACCCCGGCTATGAGGAGCAGCTCGCCGGCTTCCTCATCATCGCCGGCTCTCCCAAGACTGTCATCCAGAAGCTGCGCAAGCTCCTCGAGGGCACCCGCGCCTCCATCCTCGCGCTCTGGGGCAATGACGGCATGATCAACCACAAAGACTCCATGAACTGCATCAAACTCCTTGCCCAGGAAGTCTGCCCCGCCGTCCAGCAAATCGGCGACGAGCTTGGCCTCAAGAGCCCCTTTGAACTCAACACCCCCGTCAGCCTTGCCGCCACCCCCAAGGAGCAGTTGCGCCCCGTGCCCGTCATGTAACCATGTCGCCTCCAGCAAAAATGCCCCCGCCTGCCAGGCGGGGGCGTTTTTCCATCACGGCAAGCTCCCTGTCCTGCGGCGCACGCTATAATTATCCTTGTGAACGAGCGCGAGGCATCATCCCGGCCGCACCCCCCTGCCTGCACCTGCGTCGCCTGCACCCAGCGCCGTCTTGCGCGACAGCAGCGCGGCAGCATCTTCCGCCGCCTCCTGCGACGCATCGGCATCCGCCGCTAGCGCCCGCGCGCTCCACTGCCCCGTTGTGTAGCGGTAGCACAGAGGACTTTGAATCCTTTAGCCCAGGTTCGAACCCTGGCGGGGCAGCCAGCCGGCTGATCTCTACCGCCGCGCGTCGTGACGCAGCAACGTCCCTGCCCACCCCAAAATCCGCTCGTCGGCGGTCACCAGCGTGTACCCCCGCGACAGCGCCGCAGCCGTAATGAGCCGGTCCGCCGGATCGCCCGGGAGACCGTCGAGGTCTGCGGCAGCGATGGCCACATCCCCTTGCACGGGTATCTCGATAATCCCTTGCTGCAGCACCCGCTGCCTCCACACCTCGATGGCCGCGTATAACTGCAAGCGACCGCGTCTGCACAGAGTAGCGATCTCGAAAAAGCTGATCGCGGAAACATAGACAGCGTCGTCCTTGAGCGCATCGTCGATCATCGCCCGGCCCCTGCGGCCCAGGCTCGTCTCGCCCAGCGCCAGCCACACCAGCGCGTGCGTATCCAGCAGCACCCCGCTAGTCACGCTCCGCGTTCCATCCCTCGTCTGAGGGCGAGACGATGTCGCCTGTAATCACGCCAGAGCCCTTCATGACGCCGAAGAGCGTCTTTGGCCTGTGTCTGGCCGGGACCATCTCCGTGATAGGCACGCCCCTCTTTGTGATCACCACCGGCTCGCCGGTTGCAGCAACCTCATCCATGATGTGCAGGCACTTCGCTTTGAACTCAGAAGCCTTGATCGTTTTCATCGCTTACCCTATTCTGACTATGGTCATGACTATAGTGCTTACTAGTATAGCACTAGATGCGCACTACGCTGTAGCACTGGTGCGAATCCCCGCCATCCTCTTCCCTCCCACCCCCGTGCTACAATACCCCGCTGCCCACCCACCCACACCAACCCGCCAACCCTAGCAAAGAGGCCGCCATGCCCAGCCCCCGACCCAGCGAGCAAAACATCGCCAAACTGCGCAACTTCGTCCAGAAATACTGCGACAAGTCCGGCACCACCGTCCACCCCGACCCCGAGGTCACTGAAGCCGTCGTTCTCGGCCTCGCCCAAAACGCCGACACCATAGGCCGCCCCCTCTGCCCCTGCCGCTTCTACCCCGATAAGGGCGCGGAGGTCAAACACCGCACTTGGATCTGCGCCTGCGACGATATGCAGATCTACAAATACTGCCACTGCCTGCTCTTCGTAAACAAGGAAGGCCTGCCCATCACCGAGTACCTTCCCGAAGAGCACGAAGGCCGTCGCATGTACGGCCTCGTCAAAGACCCCACGCCCGACAAGGGCCGTCCCCTCCGCGCCCAGGCGGAGAAACGCGAAGAAGAGCGCCGCACCCGGCCCTCCTAACTCGCCACGCTCCCAGCCCGCTCCACGGAGAAGCGCATGTACTCCCTCCACGGCAAAGTCGCCCTCGTCACTGGCGCCGCATCCGGCATCGGCCGCGCCACTGCCCAAATGCTCGCCCGCCAAGGCATGCGCGTCGTCGTCGCCGATGTGCAAGACGCCCTCGGCGCGGAGACCGTCGCGCTCATCACCCGCGCCGGCGGCGAAGCCTCCTTCGTACACGTCGACCTCTCCGAGCCAGGCAGCCCCCACGCCATGATTGACGCCGCGGTGCAGCGCTACGGCGGCCTCGACCTCCTCCACAACAACGCCGCCATCCTCCGCACCCACGACACCTTCGACCCTCAGGGGGAGGAGCAATGGCGTCTCATGCTGGAAATCAACCTCAATGCCGTCTACGGCGGCTGCCGCGCCGCCGTCCCCGCCATGCGCCGGCGCGGCGGCGGCGTCATCATCAACACCGCCTCCATGGCCGCCCTCACCCCCTATGGAGACAGCATGGCCTACGCCGCGGCCAAGGGCGGCGTCCTCGCCCTCTCCCGCTCTATGGCCCCCCTCCTCGCCCCCGAAAACATCCGCGTCCACGCCCTCTGCCCCGCCGGCGTCCAGACCGCCATCCTCCAGCACTCCACCGCCCGCGCCACTGCCGCCCGCGCCGTGCGCGGCGTCCTTGCCCCGGAAGACATCGGCCGCGCCGTCGTCTACCTCGCCCAGCATGACGAGGTCGAGCCTCTCATCATGATCCTCCGCCGTGGCGATAGCGGCAAGCCGGAGTACATCCGCGTCGGCGCCTACGCCGAAGAGCACATCTCCGGCATCGCCTGACCCCCGGTACGCATCTACGCCCGCTTCGCCGCCGCCGCCCCCAGATGCTCCTGCTGCAACCGCGCGTACTCCGCGCGACGCACCGTCTGCCCCAGCAACTCCTCTGACGCCACCCTCTCCTTCAGCGCCGCCGGACTCCCCCCGCCTGCCAGGTGCTGCATCGTCTCCTGCATCGCCCGCAGCGCCGCCAGGAACGGCAGATGCCCCTGGAACGCGATCCGCACCCCGTGTTGCGCCAGCGCCTGCCTGTCCTCCAGCGCCCCGCCGGACGGCGTTCCCCCCAGCACCATCGGCAACCGCACCGCCCGTGCCGCCGCCTCCACCTCGCGCATCTCCTTCACCCCCACCAGCATCACCGCATCCACCCCCGTCTGCTCATATGCCTTCAACCGCTCCACCGCGTTCGCCAAGCTGGGCGAGCGCAGTGCATTTGTGCGTGCAACTATCACCAGCGATGCGTCGCTCCGCGCCCGCACCGCTGCCCGCAGCTTCCCCGACATCTCCGCTGCGGGCACCATCTCCTCCTTCGCCGTCCCGTATGCCGCCGGCAGCAGCGTATCCTCCAGCGTCAGCGCCGCTGCCCCCGCTGCCTCCATCTCCTCCACCGCCCGCATCGCGTGCAGCGCATTCCCGTACCCGTGGTCCGCATCGGCGATGATGCTCAGCCTGCTGTACCGCGCCGTGCGGCGCACCTGCTCCGCGAACTCCGTCAGCGTCAGCAGCACCAGGTCCGGCACCCCCAGCACCACCGCCGCCGCCACCGATCCGGGGATCACCCCCAGCGCATAGCCCGCCTCGTCCGCCAGATGCGCCGATAGCGGATCGAACACCGTCGCCGGATGCACGCACGCATCCCCGTGCAGAATGCTACGCAGACGTTCGCGGCGTTCCGTCGGCGTCACCCGTTGCTCCACGGCGCCCCTACCCCGCCGCGATCTTTTCCGACGTCGCTATCGTATCGCCGAACGTCGGGAAGATCGTGTCGTGCAGCCCGCCCGGCCCTCCCGCCACCGCCACGATAATCTGCTTCCAATCCCGCACAAACGGCACCGGGTCTACCTCCGGATGCCGGCCGAACCGCTGCTGGCGCACGCTCGGCGGCAGCGACGCCAGCGGGAACCGCCCCACCTCGAACAGCCGCTGCTTCAGCGTGTCCTTCGTATACCCGGCATCCGCGATCGCCTTCGCATGCTGCGGACACAACACCAGCATCGGCTCGCCACGGCCGCCCCTGAAATTATTGCACCCAATCTGCACCATGCTGTGCGCTATCGTGGCGATCAAATCCTCCGCTTCGCGGCTCCCCGACGTCACATTCGTTGAGCCCTGCGCCGCGGCCACCGTCACCACGCTGTCGCCCGCCTGGAACCCCCGCTCCACGTGCAGCGGCCCCCACGGGCTCTCCTCCTCATTCTCCCCAAAGCACAGCGTGAACTTCCCCGGCCAGCCCTGCGTGGCCTTATCGATCTCCCCCGGCGTCGCTCCCCCGATGTTCACCAGCACCAGCCGTATTGCCCGCCCGATCGTCGCGTTCGCGCGCCGTCCCGGCCCAAAGCACCCTGCGCCGCTATTGATCTCCAGCGCCTTCCGCACCGGCCCGTTGATCACCAGTTGCGGCCCCGCAGGGTTCGTCGTCGCCTGGATCGCATGCAAATTGAACGCCGGCTGCACCAGCGCCTTCACCGCCGCCACCACCACCGGCATGTATGACGGCGCGCACCCTGCCATCACCGCGTTCACCGCGATCTTCTCGATTGTCGCCACATTATTCCCCGGCATAATCATCCCCGCCGATTCGCCCGCCGCCATCCCGCTCCCCGCGATCATCGCCTCCACTCGTTCCGCCGTCGGCGCCACCACCGGCAAGCCGTCCGTCCACCCGTGCTCGTAGAAATACGCCTGCGCCTCGTCCTCCGTCGCCACCGTCACCCGGCTTGATGTCAGCGCCGTCTTCACCCGCGCACCTCGACCATCGTCCGTCCCGTGGCCGTCAGGCTCCGCACCACCTCCGGCAGCGATCTTCTCGCTACCTCAATGACATACGCCTCTGGCTGCGTTTCCAGGGGAAACGGCAGAATCACGTTTTGCAGCAACGTCGCCCCCCGGCCCTTCGCCGTCATCGCCGCCAGTCCTTGGAAGAACTTCGTGGACAGCGTCACCGTGGGAAGGCCCCGCTTCTCAAACTCGATGCTGTCGTGGATACACCACGCGGTGCACGACCCTCAGTTGCCCAAGCCGCAGATGATCCCGTGGCACTCCTTCGCCAGCTCCTCGAAATTCGCCGGCGACGTCGCGTGCGATGTGGCCTTGTGCTTCCGTATCGTCCTCGTCACCCCATACACCTCGCGCAGCTGCATATCGAAGTCGCGATACAGCACATCCAGGCACCACCAGCCGTTGTCCACAAACCCAATAGTCTTCCCACGCAGGTCCAGCATCCGCGGCGCCAGCGTCAGCCCGCTCCGCGACTGCTCCGCCACAGGCGAAAGCAACTCCATGGCACGCCTCCCTCTGTAAGTGCCGCTACTCTAGCACCTTTTGCCTGGGGTGTGGAGCCTCCCAGCAACTCCAGGTTCGCACCCACGCCTGTACCTGTTGAACGGCAGCGCCCCCGCGCTCCGCCACTCGTGCGGCAGCGTCCCCACCGGCGGCTAGCGTCCCGTGCTATCGTGTGCCCTGCAATCGCCTGGCCCTTGCATGGACCGGCTAAGGAGACCCACCAAATGATTCTCCACGGTGCTTCACACATCGCCATCGGCGTCCGCGACATGGACCGCTCGCTCCACTTCTACCGCGACCTCCTCGGCCTCAATGTCTCCCTCGACCGCCTCGAGCCGCCCCAGGACGTCCCCGGCGCGCCGCCCCCGCGCCGTCGCGCCGCCTACCTCCGCTGGGGCCCCGATGTGCCAGGCTCTACCTTCCTCGTGCTCGATCAGCAGCTCCCCCAGGCCCAGGGCGAGCCGCTGGCCCTCTTCCGCGTCGGCGTCCATCACATCGGCTTCTGGGTGGATGACGTGCAGGCGATATACGACCGCCTCACCGCCGCCGGCTTCCCCGCCGCCGGCCCCGTGCGCCGCGTCACCGCGCATCGCTACGGCGACCTCCACGGCCCCGACGTGCTCTACGCATTCTTCCAGGACCCTGACGGCGTCACCGTCCAGCTCGACCAGCGTGCGCCCGCCGCCCCACCGGATCGCGGGTGACCCTCCGCGCCCATCCCTGCCCTGTCATTCTGAGCGTAGCGAAGAATCTGGAGTGGGGTATCTCCCCTCCCTGCCCCCGCCAACTCGCGGCAGCACAACAACCCCCTCTCCATCAGCGATGGAGAGGGCCGGGGTGAGGCCACGCACGATTGCGTCCCATGCTATCGTGTACCCCATTCTTCCCACGTCCCCGCGCAGGAGGCTAGTATGCTGAACGGTTACACCGTCATTGACGCCGATGGCCACGTCGTCGAGCCCGCCGACCTCTGGGTGAAACGCCTGCCGCCGGAATTGCACCATCGCATCCCCCACATTGATCCCAAGGCCATCACCACCTTCCTCTTCGAAGACGGCCAGCGCTTCCCCAAGCTCCCTCCCGGCTACTCCCCCCATCTCAACGAGCGCGTGCGCGCCTATCAGACGGAGAACTTGCGCAAACGCTACCCTGAAGCCCTCGCCGCCCAGTGGACGCCGGAGTCCCACATCAAAGGCCTGGACCGCATGGGCGTGGACATCTCCTTCCTCTACCCCACGCGCGGCCTCCAGTTCTGGTCCGCCCGCGATATGGACCCCGTCTTCGCCATGGCCCTCGCCTCCGCCTACAACGACTGGCTCGCCGACTTCTGCTCCTATGCCCCCGCGCGTCTCCAGCCCGTCGCCGGCATCCCCCTCTTCGACCCGGCCCTCGCCGTCGCAGAGGTGCAGCGCTGCGCCCGCCAGCACAAAGTACGCGGCATCTTCATCCGACCCAACCCCGTCGCCGGCCGCACCCTCGGCGACCCCGCCTACGAACCCCTCTGGGCCGAATGCGAACGCCTCGGCATCGCCGTCGGCGTCCACGAAGGCGCCTACACCAACCTGCCCGCCGCCGGCGCCGACCGCTTCCACACCCGCTGGGGCCTCCATGCCGCCTGCCATCCCATGGAGCAGATGATGGCCTTCACCGGCCTCCTCGAAGGCGGCGTCCTCCAGCGCCACCCCAAACTGCAAGTTGCCTTCCTGGAGTCCGGCTGCGGCTGGATGGCCTACTGGCTCTACCGCCTCGACGCCGAATACGCCTTCTATCACATGGAACTGGAAGGCAACGTCACCATGAAGCCGTCCGAATACTTCGCCCGCCAGTGCTACATCTCCTGCGAGCCTGACGAGCCATACCTGGCCGCCCTCGCCAAGCACATCGGCGAAGACCGCCTCCTCTTCGCCAGCGACTACCCCCACGGCGACCACTCCCCGGACATCACCAACGAAATGATCGCCCTGGAAAGCACCCTCGGCAAGCACGCCGTCCGCAAGATCCTGGAGATCAACCCCAAGCGCCTCTACGGCATGTCGTAGCGGCAGGGGATGCGCCGTCGCCTCTTTGCCCGTCATTGTCCCGCCCCAGGGAGGCCGATTCCATCGGCCCGAGCGAATCCCCCTCAGCCGCCGCCCCGGTGCCCTGAGGCTTTGCGAGAGGGGTGGCAATCTGGCGGGGGCGTATGGTTGTGCCCCTTCCCCCGTCTGCGGGGGAAGGTTGGGATAGGGGTATCACCAGCCTTGCACAAGAACCCTACTCGCCACTGCTGCGCGGCAGCACAAATCCCCCTCTCCATCTCGGATGGAGAGGGCCGGGGTGAGGCGCCCGCCCCCTACCCCTTCAATCTGCCGTACGCCTCCACCAGCCGCGCGATTGCCGCATTGTAGCCAATCTTCTCCAGGTCGCCGGAAATCACCTCGAGCTCATACACGCGCCCGTAGCCCGCATCCCGCAGTGCCCGTAGCAGCCGCGCCACCGGCACGATCCCCTCACCCAGCATCGCCCGGTCCGGCAGGTTCACCGTCTCCAGCTTGTAATCGCTCACATGCACCAGGAAAATCTGCTGCGCGTGCCGCCGCACCGTCTCCTCGATCCCCCGCTCCCAAAAGTGCTGCCAAAAATCGAACACCACACCCACCATCGGGTCGTCCATCTCCGACGCCAAATCGCAGGCATCCTTCAGCGTATTCAGCCACATCCACTGCTGCCGTATCGGGTGCAGCGGCTCAATCGCCAGCGGAATCCCCCGCTCCCGCGCCGCCGGCAAAATCTGCCGCACACCATCCGTATACTCCTTCGCCGCCTCCTCCCACGTGCGCCCCTCCCGCGGCCCTCCCACGATCAGCCCGCACCCCGCCTCCATCTCCGCGCACCACTCCAGCCCGCGCAGGGCGATATCGAGGTTCTGCTCAAACCGCTGCGGCTGCTCCCTGGTGTACAACCCCCCGATGCCGTGGAACGACGCTACCTTCAGGCCCGCATCCTTGATCTTCTTAATCCCGCGCGCCGGCCCGTATGCCTCCAGCTTCTCCCGCGTCACCCCAATCTGCGTCAGCCCCGCGCGCGCCCAGCCCTCCACGCACTGCCCCAGGTCCCACGTCGGCGTCGTCGTCACCGCCATCGAAAGATTCTTGTCCATCATCCTGCTCCTGCCTTGCTCTGCCCTCTTCATTCCAGACCGGGCCCAGGGGTAGTCTTTCCTCTACCCTCTCCATCCCTGATGGAGAGGGTAGGGTGAGGCGGCGCTCCTGCGGCGTCAGCTCGGAATAGGCCCCGGCGGCAACGGCGCCAGCGTCGCCCCGAACGTCTGGGGCAACTCCCGCGCCAGCTCCTCCACCGTCCATCGCCCCTGCTTCGTCAGCGAATGCTGCGGCGCCATCCCTCCGAACAGCGTCACATGCCCTGCCACCGCGCGAAACACCTGCCCCGTGATCCCCGCCGCGGCGTCCGACGCCAGAAACCCCGCCAGCGGCGCGATATGCTCCGGCGTCCGGTTCGGCGAGTTCCCATACGCCGCCCCCGTCACCGCCCACCGCTGCGCCCGCGTCCGCTCCGACCGCGCCGTCGTCGCCGTCGGCATGATGCAGTTCACCGTCACCCCCGTGCCCGCCAGCTCCCGCCCCATCGTCACCGTCAGCGCGATCACCCCCGCCTTCGCCGCCCCGTACGCTGAAAGCCCCGGCGTCCCGTTCACCGCCACCATCGACGACGTATTCACTATCCGTCCCCAGCCCTGCGCCCGCATCATCGGCCCCGCCAGCCGGTTGCAGCAAAAGTGCGACTTCAAATTGATCGCCACGTCCCTGTCCCACTGCTCCTCCGTCATCTCGATGAACGGCGACGCCTCCAACCCCTGTCCTGCGTTATTCACCAGAATATCCACGCGCCCATACGCCGCCACGCACCCATCCACCAGCGCCCGTGCCCCCGCCATCGTGGACGCATCGGCGAACACCGCCGTCGCCTTGCCTCCCGCCGCCGCGATCTCCTGCGCCGTCGTCGCCGCCGTGCCCCCGTCGCTCTGCGGGCTGCGGCTGTTCGTCACCACCCGCGCACCCTCGCTTGCGAGCAGCATCGCCACTGCCCGGCCAATCCCCTGGCCCGACCCCGTCACAATCGCCGTCTTCCCCGCTAACATATTCGCCATGCTTCCTCTAATTCCCTAATTGCTAGCAGCGCGCGCCCGGAGCAGCAATCCTTCCTCGGGTATGTCCAGAGAGGGGCGAAGCCCATCTTTGGCAAGAGTACAGGGAATGTGTCCCTGTACCCTCTTACAACATTTGTGGGCGGGTGGGTGGGAGCAACGACGCATGCCAAGAATTCTCGGCAGCATTCCTTCCTGGGGTGTGTCCAGAGAGGGGCAGCACCCCTTTCTGGCAGAGGTACAGGGGATGTGCCCCTGTACCTCTTTCTGTACCCCCTTCCAGGAAAGGAAGGGGGCAGGGGGATGGCTCCCAGGTCATAAGCTGCCCTTGCTCAATGGTGCTGCCCATCGCCATGTAGTCCGGACCGTCGGACAGAGGCCCGCCTCCTACAGCGTCATTCCCCCGTCCAGGTAAATCGTCTGCCCCGTCATATAGCTCGCCGCGTCCGACGCCAGGTACAGCGTCAGCAAACCCACCTCGTGCAGCTCGCCGATGCGCTTCAGCGGCACCTCCTTCTTCGATAGCCGCACATACTCCTGCACCCCCTCCTTGCCTGCCGTTACCTCGTCGGGAAAATACCCCGGCGCGATGCAGTTCACCCTGATGCCGTACGGCGCCCACTCCACCGCCAGCGCCTTGGTGAACTGGTGCAGCGCCGCCTTCGCCCCGGCGTTCACCGCGGTGTTCTTGCGCGCAATATCCGCCAGGATCGAGCCGATGTTAATTACCGTCCCCTTACCCTGCCCAAGCAGGTGCGGCCCCAGCGCGCGGCAGACGTACACTGCGTTCATGAAATTGATATCCATCTGGTACTTCACATCCACGTCGCTCATCACATTCTTCGGGTCCTTGCCCGGCAGCGGCACGAGCGGCTTCAGCACCGCATCCCCGATGTTATTCACCAGAATGTCGATATGCCCCAGTTTCTTCAGCGCCTCCTTCCCCATCGCATCCGCCCCCTCCTGCGTCGTCCCGTCCCCGATCACGCTCACCGCCTTGTACCCCGCCTTCCGCATCTCCGCCACCAGCGGCTCCACATAGCGCGTCGTCCGCGCATTGATCGCGCACTGCACCCCCGCCTCCGCCAGCACCCACGCGATCCCCTTGCCGATCCCCCGTCCCGCGCCGGTAATCAGCGCCGTCTTCCCCTTCACGTCATACGCCGAAAGATAGCTCGTCATGCCTGCCTCCTCAGCGATAGTGGTTTTCAAGGGAACACGCCAACGGCCCCTAGCCTACCACGGGAGGCAACGTGGATGGTACGCTGCTCATAGAATGCATGATCACTTGCCTACAGAAGTCCTGGCACTACGGCTTTGGCTCTGGCGAACCAGCACAGCGAGATGGGCAATGGTCAGGACAAGGGCCAACGGTCAGTCGTCCTTGCAATCGTCCTTGGCGTTGTCCTTGGCGCGCAGGCCAAAGGCGCTACCCAACGGCACTGGCTAATAGAGCGCCAACAGTCTGACCTTCAATCATACCCAAAACTGCGAGTAAACCGACTAGCAGAATGACTTCAAGACCAGTGAGAAGCTGGATAAAACGATACCCAATGCCCTTCTTGGAAATGTACCTCTGGAGCATCAACAAGACCAGAGTCAAACCCATCAGGGCTAGAAGACCAATGGCGACAGAAGTCTTCTGAAGCTCGGCCACGAGGTTGCTTTCACCGCCTAAGGCTCAGATTTTCGACAGACCGCGCTAAGCGAACTCGCGATTGGTTGCCTACCCCTCTCCTGCTCACACGACCGCATGTTCGCTCGCCGCGCCGGAGACTACTTCACCAACCCCAGCTTCTTCGCGTACGCCAGCTTATCCTTCGCCGTCTTCACATGCGCCGTATCCAGCAGCTCCCCCTCCTCCTGGATCGCCGTCGTTCCCGCCTTCTCCGCCTTCTCCAGCGAAGCGATAATCCGCTGCCAGTACTTGATCTGCTCCGGCGTCGGTGAGAACACCTTGTTGATGGTCTCGATGTGCCCCGGGTAGATCGCCATCAGGCCCTCGTATCCCATCTGCCGCGTCTGCACCGCATACTTCTCCAGCCCCACATTGTCCTTGATCACCGGCCACAGGCCGCTGATCGGGTAAAGCACGCCTGCCGCCCGCACCTGCGCCAGCACCATGCTCCGCAGCGCATACGTCTCCATCCCCTCCGGCGTCCACTCATACCCCAGCGTCCGCGCCCCGTCGCCCCCGTTCGCCGTCCCGTGCCCCATATACGTCACCCGCGGCGAAGCCTTCGCCACCTGGTACGCATCTATCACGGCGCGCGCGCTCTCCAGCAGCGGGTTCACCAGCGTGTGCCCGTGCGGCAGCCCCGCGCGGTCCTCGTAATCGTCCAGCAGCGCCGAGACCGCCGTCACATCCTCCGGCCCCGCCACCTTCGGCAAGAAAATCCCGTGCAGGTGCTTGCACACGATAGCTTCCAGATCGCGCCCCGTCTGCCGCGTATCCAGTCCTTGCACGCGCACAAAGATCGTCTGGCCCTGCGCCCCCAGCGTTTCGATCGCCTTGCGCACGCTCTTCCGCGCCTGCGGCCGCTCCGCCGCCGGGCAGGCGTCCTCCAGGTCGAAGATCAGCGCGTCCGCCTTGAACCGCGGCGCCTTCATCATCCAGTCTTCCTTGTTCCCCGGCACAAACATCAGGGAACGCAGCGGACGCGGTTCATTCTTCACAGCAGCCATCTATCTTCCCCCTGGCCCCCCACGGAGCCTGTGTTGCTTGTAGGCCCCGTGCTCTGTGGGCCGCGTTACTTGTGAGCCGGATTACTCTTCATTGCCAGTTCGTCGCCAGGCCAGGCTACACCGGCAGGCCGTGGCCCACTGCCACCGTCGTCCCCTTGCGATGCAGCTCCTCCAGTTGCCGCTCGCTCACCCCAAACTCCCGCAGCACCTGCTCCGTGTACGACCCCGTCGCCTCCGGGTGCGCATACCGCGTCGGCATGTCCGAGAACTGGACGCAGGATGACGACCGCCAGAACTTGCCCTTGTCCGGCAGCGAATCCTCCACCGCCAGGCCGTTCAGCCGGATCTGCGGATGGTTCAGCATGAAGTCGTGGTGCTGGTACTCATCGGCGCGCACCGCCGGCACCCCCGCCTTCGTCAGCCGCTGCTCCCACTCCCCCGCCGTCCGCGATGCCAGCGCCGTCTGCAACCGTTCGATCAGCGCCGCGTCGTTCTTCGCCCGCGCCCCCGCATCGGCGAAGCGCTTGTCCGTCAGCAGCTCCGGCGCCTCAATGGCCTTCGCCAGCGCCTGCCACTGCTTCTCGAGGCACGTCATCAGGAACAGCCACGTCCCATCCTTCACCGGGTACAGCCGCGTGAGCGCATGCAGACCGTGCTGCCCCTGGTCGTTGATCGGGTCTTCCGGCTTCCCCGCGTAGTCCAGGCTCCACCGCGCCATCGTGTGCCCCAGCGACGAAATCATCGTCGTCTCGATGTACTGTCCCTGCCCCGTGCGTTCCCGCGCCTGCAAGCCCATCATCGCCGCCGTCGCCGCGGAAAGCGCCCCCACCGGGTCGGGGAACGTCCGGTCCCGCGGCGGGTTGCCACGTCCGGACTCCACAAACCCCGATCCCGCCATGGCATTCGGCGTGGAATGGAACCCCGGCCGGTGGCTCCACGGCCCCTTCGATCCGAAGCACCCCCCGTACAGATACACCAGCTTGGGGTTGATCTTGATCAGCGTATCGTAATCAATCTTCAGCTTCGCCGGCACCCCGGGCCGGAAGTTCGTGAGGAACACATCCGCCTTCTCCGCGATCCGGTGCACAATCTCCACCGATTCCGGGTGCTTCAAGTCAAGGATCACGCTCTCCTTGCCCTGCGCGCTCTTGGAGTACACCGACGACCAGTTCCTGCGCATCGGGTCGCCCTGCGGCGGCTCGATCTTGATGATCCGCGCCCCCATCTCCGCCAGCAGCGTCATGCTGAACGGCGCCGCGTAGAAGTACGCCACCTCCAGGCACGTGATCCCGTCCAGCGGGTAGCGCAGCGCGCGCCCCGTCTTCGCCGGCGCCTTCACCGCCGCGCCATGCGCCGCCGGCTTGATCGCCGCCAGCACTTCCTTCGTATGCTGCCCCGCCGCCGGCGCCGGCCGCACGATCACCGAAGGCGTCTTGGAGAATTGCGCCAGCGGCCCAATCTGCCGCATCTTCCCCACCTTGGGGTCCACGATCTCCACCGCGCGACCGCAGGCCACCGGCTGCGGGTGGTGCAAAAACTCCTTCGCCTGCAAAAACGGATCGCCGCCAATGTCGTTCTTGCTGAAAATCTCCAGCCACTGCTCCGACGTCTTCTCCAGCATCTTCACTTCAATCATGTCCAGCAGCCCCGCCATTTCCGCCGCTGATCCCACCACGTCCGGCATGTACTGATACGCCGGGTCCTCATACAGCGCCTCCAGGTCCAGCGCCCGCATCCAATTGCGGAACAGATGCGGCATACGGCTGCACATCTGCAGATACCGCCCATCGGCGCACTTCGGCGTCATAAACGCCAGCGCCAGCACCCCGCGCACCGCGCCGGAATCCGCCAGGTCTTGCTTCACCATCATGTGCATGAACCCGCCCATATCGAACGTCGTCAGCGCGTGCAGCAGGCTCGTATGCACCCGCTGCCCCTTCCCCGTATGCTTCCGCGCCTGCAGCGCCGCCAGCAGGCCCTGCACCGCCAGCATCGCCGCCCCGTACGTCGCGATCGGCGTCGGCGTAAAGATCGGCCCCTTGCGGAAACCCTCCTGGCTGTTCATCCGCCCCGTCTTCGCCTGCACCACATACTCATACCCCGGCAAGTCGCGGAACGGCCCCGTCTCGCCGAAACCCGTGATCGCCGCATACGCTAGCCGCGGGTTTATCTTCGATAGCGCCTCGTAGCCGAAGCCCATCTTCTCCGCCTGGCCCGGCTGAAAGTCATTGATGAAACAGTCCGCGTCACGCGCCAACTCCTTCAGCTTCGCCACGCCCTCCGCTGTTTTCAGGTCCAGCACCACGCTCTTCTTGCCGCGACCCCACACCAGGAACCCCGGCGATCCCCGCATGGCGTGGCCCGAAGGCGGCTCAATCAGCAGCACCTCCGCGCCGTTATCGGCAAACTGCATCCCGGCCTCCGCGCCGGCCATGCCGCAAGAAACCTCAATGACCTTCAACCCCTCGCAAGCAGTTGCCATATGCCCTCACCCCGCAAAAATTTGCCCCGGGCCTCCCCGCAGCGACCCGTATGTTATACCACAGGGTGCAATCTCTCCACCTGCTTGACCTGGGCTGCCCTCCCCACTAGCATTGCACCCGCGCCGTTTCCCCCGCCCGCCCCATCTGCGGCGCCCATCGCAGGAGGCCACCCATGCCTATTGAAGCCAAGCCCATCCGCACCGCCCTCTTCGTCCCCGCCAACCGCGAGTCCTGGATGCGCAACGCCCACACCTACGGCTCGGACGCCCTCATCTTTGATATGGAAAGCGCCATCCCCCAGAGCGAGCTGCCTGTCGCCCGCAAGATGGTGCGCTCCGTCCTCGAAGACCTCGGCGCCGGCCGCACCCAAATGTTCGTCCGCATCAATGACATCGGCTCCGGCAAGGTCGAGGACGACGTCCGCGCCATCCTCTGCAAAGGCCTCGCCGGCGTCCTCCTCCCCCAGATCGTTGACCCCGGCGAAGTCCGCCAGCTCGACGATATCCTCACCCGCGCCGAGCGCGACGCCAAGCTCCCCGTGGGCCGCACGATCATCTGGCCCGTCATCGAATCGGCCCAGGCCGTCGTCCGCTCCTACGACATCGCCGCCGCATCCAAGCGCGTCGCCCACATGGGCGGCGGCACCTCCCGCAAAGGTGACATCGTCCGCTCCATCGGCTACCGCTGGACCATGGGCGGCATGGAAACCCTCTTCCTCCGCTCCAAGATCCTCATCGAAATGCGCGCCCTCGGCGTCCCCTACCCCATCAGCGCCATGTGGAGCGAAGTGGCCAACCATGACGGCCTCCGCGCCTTCGCCAACCAGACCCGCGACCTCGGCTACACCGGCATGCAATGCATCCATCCCTCACATGTCCCCGTCATCAACGAAATCTTCACCCCCTCCGCCGACGAAATCAAAATGTGGCAGGAAATCCTCCAGACCATGCTCGATGCCCAGGCTAAAGGCATCGGGGCCGTCCGCTACCGTGGCGAACTGCTCGATGAAGCCCACATCAAGACCGCCCGCCAATTCCTCGATCTCGCCGGCAAGCTCGGCGCGGCCTCTCCCAACCCTTCCGCCCCTCCGCGCCCTTGATTTGTGGGCCTGCCGGTCATTCGCTCCCGCACCTCCTCGTGCCTCATGCCGGCGTCATTCGCGCGCTGTCATTGCGAGCCCCGATTCCATCGGGGCGTGGCAACCCGGCGGGGCGGGGCGTCTTGCCCCTTCCCCCGTCCACGGGGGAAGGCCAAGATGGGGGCCATCGCCCCCTGATGATAGAATGGCCCCATCCACCCCACCGGAGTCATGCTGTGCCCCAGGCCGCGCCCTCACGCCGCCACCAGCAGTCCCTGCTCCAACACGGCGTCGTCGCCCGCCACCAGCGCGCCCTCGCCAGCTCCAACCAAATCTTTGTCGTGGAGCTTACTGATACCGCCGGCCTCTCCTGCCGCGCCATCTACAAACCCTGCCGCGGCGAATCCCCCCTCTGGGACTTCCCCGACGCCACACTGTACAAACGCGAGTACCTTGCCTATCGCCTTGCCGCAGCCCTCGCCTGGGAGATCGTTCCCCCAACCGTCATCCGCGATGGCCCCTACGGCGTCGGCTCCATGCAACTCTGCGTGGACGCTCTTGACGACCGCCACTACTTCAACATCGCCGGGCAGCATCCTGACCCCGTCATGCGCATCGCCCTCCTCGATTGCCTCATCAACAACGCCGACCGCAAAGGCGGCCACATCCTCCTGGACTCCCAGGAACACATCTGGGCCATAGACCACGGCCTCGGCTTCTCCCCAGGCAGGAAGCTCCGCACCGTCATGTGGGACATCGAAGACCGTCCCATCCCCGACGACCTCAAGCAGCACATCGCCGCCGCCCGCGACGACTCCTCCCTCCGCGACGAGCTTGCCGCGCACCTCTCCCCCGAAGAAGTCGCCGCCTTCGATCGCCGTGTCGCCCTCGTGCTGGCCTCCTCCACCCTTCCCTTCCGTCTCCTCGCCGACCTTCGCCGTCCCTATCCCTGGCCCGTCATCTAACCTTCATCCAAGGAGCCTCCGCCATGCCCCGTTGCCAGTTCCCCAAGTGCGAACGCCTCGTCCGCGAACCCAACAAATACGGCCTCTGCCACGTCCATATCGAAATGGCCGACTTCTTTATCTGGTTCAGCGACTACCTCCAGCGCCTGGAACGCGCCGGCGGCCGCGGCGCAAGCGTCCGTTCCAGCGGCCTCATCGTCCCCCCCGGCGCCGCGCGCTAGACACCTCCTCCTCCTCCTCCTGCCCCCTCCAGCGTGCTGCCTCGCCCTGTCCCCATGTATGCATGTCCCCCGTAGGGGCGCCGGTTCCGTGCGCCCATCTCCCCATGGCCCCCTCCGCAATTCGCCACGTTGACAAGCACCCGACTCTGTTGCTAGACTGAAAGGTAGTATTTCCGCGCCACGCTGGCGCTTGCATACGGGTGAGCACTGTTGCCTATCTACGAATACCTCTGCGTCAACAAGCACCGTTTCGAGATCCGCCAGGGCTTTGACGCTGCCACTGTCTCCCCCTGCCCCACCTGCAACACTGACGCCCGGCGTGTCATTCGTCCCCCCGCAGTCCACTACAAAGGCAGCGGCTTCTACACCACCGACTACGGCCGCTCCTCCGGCTACCAGGCCGACGCCAAGAGAGACAGCGGCGATACCACTGCCGCAGCACCCGCCAAAGAAGGCCCTGCCAAGGGCGCCGCAGTCAAAGAAAGCGCGGCAAAAGATACCGCGCCCGTAGCGACCAAGGCCAAGGCCCCCGCCGCCCCTGCCCCCGCCGCCGCCAAGCCTGGCAAGTCGGCAACACCCGCTGCTTCCAAGGGCGACTAGCCTTCGCGGGCAGCACCCGTGCGCGCCCTCCTCCAGCGAGTCACCCGCGCATCCGTCGCCATCGCCGGCCAGCCTGTCGCCGCCATTGACGCCGGCCTCGTCCTTCTCATCGCCGTCGCCGCCACCGACACCCAGGCTGACGCTGCCTTCCTCGCCGAAAAGATCGCCGGCCTTCGCATCTTCCCCGACTCCGCCGGCCGCTTCGACCGTTCCGCCCTCGACACCGGCGCCCATCTCCTCATCGTCAGCCAGTTCACCCTCCTCGCCGATACGCGCAAAGGCCGCCGCCCATCATTCACTGACGCTGCCCCGCCTGAACTCGCCCAGCCCCTCTTCGACCATTTCGTCACCCTCATGCGCGCCACCGGCCTCCGCGTAGAAACCGGCCGCTTCCAGGAACACATGCTCGTCGAAATCCACAACGACGGCCCCGTCACCATCCTCCTCGACAGCGCCGGCCGCCCGCGCCTCCGCGCCTCTCCCCTCTCCCAGCCCACCCCCTCTGCGCCCGCGTGACTGTTGCTTGCGTTCGCAACTAGCCTCTCGCGCCTCCCGTCATTGCGAGTCCGCTGTCACGGGCGGCCCCCCCCCAGTATTGCTGCCCGTTCGCCCAGCGTGCCGGCCCAGCGAGCACTCCATGGGGCAGAGAGGGTCCCAGGGAACCGCCGTCTTGACCTCAGCTACAGCGTTCGTAACCAAAGCCTTGAGGTCATTCTCGTCAATGTTTTCCAAGCGCTTATCACTAAACGCCATGAGTCGCCACCTTCCTCACTGCTCTGTGGTGCGTGCCAGAACAAGCGTACCCCAGCCGTCCC
>SHYB01000037.1 GCA_009693015.1 Dehalococcoidia bacterium | reverse complement strand
CCAGAGCGGGCCGAAGCAGGCAATCCCCATACTGGCGATGGACCCTGTGGGGCAGCGGCGGCAGGTGGAGCGGCTCAAGCGCGTGCGCCGCGAGCGAAACGAGGGCGGCGTGCGGGCGGCGCTGGCGGCTCTGGGCACGGCGGCAGACACATCGGCGAACCTGATGCCGCTGATGGTGGACGCGGTGAAGGCGAACGCCACGCTGGGGGAGATCACCGACGCGCTACGCGCGGCATGGGGGGAGCATCTGGCGTTCGGCGGGGCGCGGAAGCCGGCGAGGGGAAAGGGCTAGCATGACCCTGAAACGGGCGAGGAGGCTGAGCCGGGGCGTGGCGATCGTGGGGGCGGGGATGTCGAAGTTCGGGGCGTTCAAGGAGAAGAGCAGCCGCGACCTTTTCGTGGAGGCGTTCGCGGAGATGAAGGGGTCGGTGGACAAGGGACTGGACGCCGCGGAGATCGAGTCGCTATACATCGGCAATTTTTCCAGCGATCTGTTCGAAGGGCAGGGGCACCTCGCGCCGATTATCGCCGACTGGTTGGGGCTGCTGCCGCGCCCGGCGACGCGGGTGGAGGACGCCTGCGCATCGAGCGGGGTGGCGCTGCGCATGGGCATACTGGCGATCGCCTCGGGGCTGTACGACGTGGTGCTGGCGGGCGGCGTGGAGAAGATGAGCAACCTGCCCACGGAGCGGGTGACGGACACGCTGGCGATGGCGAGCGATGCGCTCTATGAAATACCGGCGGGGCTGACATTCCCCGGGATCTTCGCGATCATGGCGACGGCGCACATGCAGCGGTACGGGACGCAGCCGGAGCATTTTATGCGCATCGCCGTCAAGAACCACCAGAACGGGGCGCTGAACCCCAAGGCGCAGTTGGGGAGCACCATTCAGCAGGTGATGCAGTCGCGGGTGGCGCGGGCGAAGGAGCGGGGCCAGCCTGCGCCGCCGTGGCGCGACGAGATGGATTTTCTCCATGATGCGCAGGCGAACCCGGTGGTGGCCTGGCCGATGCGACTGTTCGATTGCTCGCCGATCAGCGATGGCGCGGCGTGCGTGCTGCTGGCGGCGGCGGATGTGGCGTCGCGGTTCACCGACAAGCCGGTGCACATCATTGGGTCGGGGCAGGGGAGCGGCCCGGCGCTGCATACGAGCGACGAGCTGACGAGCCTTTCGGCGGCGAAGGTGGCGGCGCGGCAGGCGTATGAGATGGCGGGGGTGACGCCGAAGGATATCAAGATCGCGGAGGTGCACGATTGCTTCACCATCGCCGAGGTGGTGGCAAGCGAGGACCTGGGATTTTTCGCGCCGGGGCAGGGGGGGTTCGCCGCGGCGGAGGGGGCGACGGCGCTGCACGGCGAGCGTCCGATCAATACGAGCGGCGGGCTGAAGTCGAAGGGGCATCCGGTGGGGGCATCGGGCGTGGCGCAGGCGATCGAGGTATGGAAGCAGATGCGCGGGGAGGCGGGGGCGCGGCAGGCGCGGAAGGGGAAGGTGGACGTGGCGCTGACGCATAACGTGGGCGGGACGGGCGGCACGTGCGTGGTGCATATCTACGAGCGGAGGTAGCCTGTGGCGGAACGCGCTTTTACCGCCGATTCGTTCTACACCTACCTGCGCGAGGGAAAGCTGATGGCGGCGCGCTGCGCCCAGTGTGGGGCGTTGCATCTCCCGCCGCGGCCGCTGTGCAATCGCTGCCAGTCACTGGAACTTTCCTGGGTGCAGCTACAGGGCAAAGGTAAGCTGGCGGCGTATACGGCGATTGCGGTGGCGCCAGGTTTCATGGCGGCGCAAGGGTACGGGAGGGACAAGCCGTACTGCACAGGAATCGTGGAGCTGGAGGAGGGGCCGCGCATCAGCGCACGCATCGCGGGGGTGGACGCGGCACAGCCGGAGCGGATCGCCATCGGTACAGCGGTGCGCATTGTTTTTCCTGGCGATCCGAAGGGGCCCGGCGACCAGCAGGGCGCGGCGATGCCCGTCCTGACGTTCACGGCCTAGGCTTTGCCGCGAGACGCCCGGTGGGAAGCCCTGGGAACCCTTTCTGGGGGAAAGCCTCTTTCCAAGGAGGTTTCCCCAGCGCTGCGCATCAAGCGGCTTGCGACAAGGCGAGCGCTTTGAGCACCAGGGTGGCGTAGGAGCCGGGCGGGAGGAAGAAGCGGACCTGGAGATCACGGAGGGGGCCTGCGGGGAGGACGCGGGAGGCGGTGTCCGAAGGGAAGACGAGCAGAGGGCGGTGGCCCCGGGGGAGATAGGCCCGCTGCAAGAGGCGCGCCTTGAGGTCACGGGGGGCGAGGCCCTCATCAGCGAGGACGCGCTCGATTGCCTGGGCGACAGCGGCACCGGAGAGGTCCATGCGCTGGTTGGGCAGGGGGATGGCGGCGGCGCGCAGCGCCTGGGTGGCGGCAGGGGGGAGAGCGCCGGCAAGGACGAGGGAGTCGCCGGCGATGGTTATGCGGTCCATATTTGCTTGCACAATCTTTGCGCCTGCATCTGCAAGCGCCTGCTCCAGGACGCGGCCGGCGATGCGGTTCCACAGCAGGCTCTGGTACTGGGCGAGGAGCAGCGGCAAGAGGCGCGGGGTGATGAGGTTGAGGGCGCGGCGGAAGTCCTGGGGATGATCGGCAAGGAAGGTGAGGAGGCTGCGATGGTTGGATCGCGGGGCGGCGGCGGCGATTGCGGGCCAGTCGCGCCAGTGGTCGCGGGCGAAACGCTTCATAGCGCGGAGATCGTCAGCATCAGCGGGGGCATCCTGGGCGAGGTAGGCCTTGAGGGCGGCTTCGGCATCTCCTTGAAGCACGGCCTTGCCGAACCAGATGCCGCCCTCTATATGCGAGCCGAAGCGCTGGCTGTCGAAATAATTGGGCAGGCCGGTGCGGGCGAGGGTCTCCAGGCGCGCGGCCATGGCGGTGGCGCGGGGGGGGTCCAAGGCGCGAAGGGTGATGGTGAAGCGATTGCCGGTGAGATCGCCGGGGGTGAGCGGGCGGAGCATGCGGCCGATGCGCTGGGCGGCGTAGCCGGGGCCTTCGATGCGCTCGGGCGCGGCGGCGAGGCGCAGGGTGCAGTGCTGGGTGGCGACGGCGTTCTTATCCTTGAGCGCAGGAAAGGCGATGTCGCTGGGGCCCAGGTTGAGGCGCGCGGCGAGGCGTTCCTGGACCTCTGGGGTGGTGAGCAGTCGCTTGGTGACGCGGTAGAGGGAAAACGAGCCGGTGCGCCCAGGAGGAAACCGCAGCGCCTCTTCCACGACGAAGTCGCCGGGGGCGAGGGCGATGCGGGCGGAGGGCATGGAAGCAGCGTAGGGGAAACGTGGAGGGATGGCAATCGGAGGGTCAGACGGCGAGCGGCAACTGAGCGGGCTGGGGCCCTGGGGCGAGGAGGGCGATGGGCTGCGGGGCGAGGAGGGCGTGGCGCTCTTTGAGGCCGCGGACGGCGGCGGCGATGCGGTTGGAGTAGGCGGGGGAGCTGTTGATGCCGGGGTACATACGACCGTATTGGGGAAGCAAACCGGGGTAGCTTTCCTGAAGAAAGTGCAGGAAGTGCTCCTTGACGCCCGGCTGGAGGCGCAGCACGGCGTTGTGCAGGAAGCGGGCGCGATTCTCGGCGGCGGCGCGGACGACTGTTTCCAGGTTCTCGATAGTATCGGTGACGCCGGGGATGATGGGGGCGAGCATGATGCCCGCGTTGATGCCGGCGTCGGAGAGGGCGCGCATGGCGCGGAGGCGCTGCCAGGGGGGCGGAGTGCCGGGTTCGAGGCGGCGCCAGGCGTCAGGATCGAGGGTGGTGACGCTGTGGCACACGGTGACGCCGGCGCGGCGGGCGAGGCGGGAGAGCACGTCGATATCGCGCACCATCATGGTGCCTTTGGTGATGATGGTGACGGGGGTGCGGTAGTCGGCGAGTGCTTCGAGGATGCGCCGCGTGAGGCGGTATTTGCCTTCGATGGGCTGATAGGGGTCGGTGGCGGTGCCGAGGGTGACAGGGTCGCGCCGCCAGGAGGGACGGGAGAGCTCCTGGCGCAGCACCTGGGGGGCGTTGGTCTTGACGAAGATCAGGCCGGAGAAGTCAGCGCCGGCATCGAGATCGGTGAAGGCGTGGTAGCGGCGGGCGAAGCAGTAGTGGCAGCCGTGGACGCAGCCTTTGTAGGGGTTGATGGACCAGCCGAAGTCCATGCCGCGGACGCGGTTGAGCACGGACTTGCAGGCGATCTCTTCATAGCGTGGCTTTGCTGTTTGCATGGTGTAGGTGACTCACCATGATCATAATACAGAACGTCTGTTCGAGTCAAGGGGCGATGGGCCTCCCTTGTAGCTACGACTGCAGGCTGGGAGCGCGATATGCAGCGTAAAGGGCGCCGGCGATTAGAAGAAATTAGAGACGGGCGTTCAGCGAGAGGAAGGCGGCGAGACCGGCGACGATGATCGCGCCCGGGATCAAGACCAGCGAGGCCAGCGGGCGACGAGGAAGGCGGGGGCAGTGGGACCGGCGAGGGTGAGGAGGGGGACGTCATAACGGCCTTCGCCGCGCCAGGGGGTCAGTCGCAGATCGAGGGCGTGGGCCATGGCGGCGATGGAGGGTGTGTCCAGGCTGCGGGCGAAGTATTTGTCCGCGCCCAGGAAGACGGCGGTGCGGCGGATAGAGAGGTCGTCGAGCAAAGATTGGAGGTTCATGGGTTGAACAGGTATTTTACCCTGTCGCGGTCAGGCAGGAGTCGCGGCGGCGTGGTATAATGCTTATGTCACGTTTATTAGCGGTTCGCGCAGCCGCCGTTCCTTCTTCTCCCGTCGGCTCTTGTGCTGATGGGTGGGAGCGAGCGTCGCCAGTGCGCACTTACACAAGCAGGCGTCCATTTCCACCACACAGTATCGGACAAGCACGACTCTTTCCGGCGCTCTCCCACACCCGTCTCCGTCTCAAATAAGCGCGATCGCCGCGGACTATGGGAAGCTGCGAGAAACTGTTGGGGCGCAAGGACTGCTGGCGGCGCAGCCACGGTACTATCTGCTGCAGGCGGTGCTGGTAGCGGCGGTTGTCGTGCCGACGATCGCGATGGCCATCATATTCTCGAATCCGCTGCTGATTCTTGGCGTGGCGGTGCTGGCGGGATTCGCCAGCGTGCAGGCCGAGATGCTGGGCCACGACGTGGGCCACCGGCAGACGATCCGCAGCGCGCGCCGCGCCGATTTCGCGGGCATGCTGCTGGGCAATCTGCTGCTGGGGATCAGCTACAGCTATTGGATCACCAAGCACAACAAGCACCACGCCTTTCCGAACCATGCCACCAAGGACCCGGATGGCGATTACCCGGTACTGGCGTTGACGCCGCAGCAGGTGTTCAACCGCCCGAAGCTGCTGCGTCCGCTGGTGAAATACCAGGCGTTTCTCTTTTTGTTCTGGCTGCCGATGCAGCCGGTCTTCATGAAGGTGCGCGGGGCGCTGTCCCTGCGGCGGGGGCATGTGCGCCATCGCTTGCTGGAGACGGCGGCGCTGGCGGCGCACCTGGCGCTGTACTCGTTGCTGCTGTGGCAGCTGCATAGCTGGCCGCTGGCGCTATCGTTCGCGGCGGTGCACCACGCGGCGATGGGGGTGTACAACGGGCTGGTGTTCGCCCCGAACCACAAGGGCATGGCGCTGGTTGACGATGAGTCACGCACGGGGTTCTTGCATGAGCAAGTAACGACAGCGCGGAACATACGCGGCAACTGGGCGGTGGACTACGCCTTCGGCGCGCTCAACTACCAGGTGGAGCACCACCTATTCCCCACGATGCCGCGCAACAAAATCATACAGGTGCGGCCCATGGTGCAGGCGCTGTGCCGCAGGCACGACATACTTTACCACGAGACCTCGGTAGCAGGCTCGTACCGCGAGCTGGTGACGCACCTGCATCGGACGAGTGCGCCGCTGCGGCAGGGTCGCAAGACCGGCACGACGGCCTAGCGTGCCGCTGCTCACCCTGCGCCGCCTGAAGGTGGCGCAGGGTGAGCAGCGGCACGGCCATCATTCCGGCGTCCGCCGGAATGATGGCCGAGAAGAGCGCGGCGACCCCACCAGATTGCTTCGCTCGGGTCTTGCCCACAACGACAGGGGCGAAGGGAGCGGGCAGAGCGCTCTTCTCGCTAGCTAGGCCGGCGTTATCAGCAGGGTGACGACGTAGGCGCTCTGGGGGATGGGCTGGCCGGCGCGGGGGGCGGGTGCGAGGCCGGTGACGGCAAGACAATATGCCCCAATGTGCGCCGTGGCTTTATCCGGCGTGGGGAAGACGAGGGCCATGTCCTGCGATTCCACGGCGTTGGCGCGGATGCAGACGACGTCAATGGGGCAGCGAGAATCGTTGGTCACGCCAAGGAAGTCCACGAGGAAGACGGCGTTGCGCAGTTCGGCGCGCTGGCCCATGCCTAGTGGAAAGGGCCTGTTCAAGTCAACGGTGTAGAAAACGCTGTGCGGCGTGGGCGGAGGAGTGGCGCCGGCGGGGAGGGGGGGCGCCGTTGCAGGCAGTCAGCACAAGCAACATGGCGAGGCCCAGGAAGGTTAGACGCGCCGGCGTAGCCCGCATCATTAGTCATCTCCTTGTGCAGCTAGGCGCAGGGTAGGCCAGGACGTTGTTGTCCTTCAGGACCTGGCTGAAAGTTCGCTATGAGGTCACCCGCCTGGAACTGGAGGTGCGTCTTACTCAGCAGCCGCATGGTCCCGATCTGAGAGGGGTCTCCCCATCCCCTGGGCGGATTTCCCCCTCCGTCACTGAGCAGGGGGCTGGCGCTCCACCAACGACCGTCGAAATATACCCACGCAATGCCACAGTGCGTGTAGAGCTGATAGCGATACCGCTTTCCCACTTCCGCTCCGGCTGTACACGGCGCTCGATTGACAAGAGGGGCACATTCTCGGTAATCCGCCGATCCGGGAGCTCCGGCCGGCGTGCCCCCTACATACGTTATGGCGACGACGGTGAGGGCTATGACTAGGAGGAGCACAACACCGGGTTTTGTCATATGATGCTCCACGATTCGTCTCAGGGGATAGACGGCGCTGGTGGGGAAACAGTTCCGCAACGGAGGTGCATGATGGCAAAGAAGCGTCTGTATAAGTCGAAAAACGAGCGGGTGCTGTTCGGGGTGTGCGGCGGCCTGGGGAAGCATTTTGGGATTGACCCGGTGCTGGTGCGCGTGGCGTTCATCGCCCTGGTATTCGCCGGTGGGTCATCCATCGTGGCGTACATTGCGCTGGCGATTCTGACGCCGAACGAGCCGGATAGCGCGGCGTAGGAACATACGCGGAGGCGAGATGGCAAAACCAGTGACGTTCAAGTTCCATCATGTGGTGCTGTGGGTAGCAGACATGGAGCGATCACTGAAGTTTTACCGCGATCTTCTGGGCTTTGTGCCGGACCGGAAACATGAGCCGAAGGGCGAAGCGATCGATACGATTTTTGGGGTGAAGAACGCCAGGCTCATCACGGCGTACGGGACCATCGGCGGGGTGGGACTGGAGTTCGAGCAGATGATCTACCCGCCGTATCCCGAGTTGCACAAGCTGCACGGGGAGCCGCTACCGTGGCGGCAGGGGCCGAAAACGATCGCGTTTGACGTGGACGATATGGATGCGTTCCTGGCGGCACGCCAAGCGGATCGGCGCGCCGCTGACGTGCCCGCCGGTGATGTTTGCCACGGGGCTGCGCAACGCGTTCGTGCATGACCCGGATGGGATACGCCTGGAAGTGATCTGGCGGACGGCAACTTCGCTGGACAAGTAGGGACCAGCCGCGGCCGGCACATGCTTCTCCACGTTGATGCAGCGCACGGCGCTGCATCGCCAGGGTGCGCTATCATATGCGGCGGCACAGCTCATTCACTCAAGGAGCAGATATTGGCTACGGCAACATCTCACCGGCTTCCCGCGGGGGTGCGTCCCAAGCGCTACCGCCTGACGCTGACGCCTGACCTGGAGAAGTTTACCTTCGCGGGGAGCGTGGCGATCGACGTGGAGGTTGCAATCGCAACCAGCACGATCACGCTCAATGCTGCGGAGCTGGCGATCGGCGCGGCGTCGCTGACGCCGGCGGGGGGGGAGGCGATCAAGGCGAAACGCATCGCGTTGGACGGGAAGTCGGAGCGGGCGACGGTGACGCTGGAGCGGCCCGCGCCGAAGGGGAAGGCGGTGCTGGAGCTGGCGTTCACCGGCACGCTGAACGATCAGTTGCGCGGATTCTATCGCAGCCAGTACAGCGGGCCGGACGGCAAGCCGCGGTATCTGGCGACGACGCAACTGGAGGCGACGGATGCGCGGCGGGCGTTCCCCTGCTGGGACGAGCCGGCGGTAAAGGCGGCGTTCGAGGTGACGCTGGTGACGCCGAAGGAGATGGCAGCAATCTCCAACATGCCCATCGTCAGCGAGCGCGCCGCTGCGGGGGGGAAGAAAGCGGTGCGGTTCGCGGAGACGCCGCCGATGTCCACCTACCTGCTGGCGCTGATCGTGGGGGACATGGCGTGCGTGGAGGGGAAGGCGAAGGACGGGACGCAGGTGCGGGTGTGGACGACGCGCGGGAAGGAGTGGCAGGGGCAGTTCGCGCTGGAGAACTCGATCAAGCTGCTGGCGTATTTCAACGAGTATTTCGGGATCAAGTACGCGCTGCCGAAGATGGACCACATCGCCATACCGGACTTCGCGGCGGGGGCGATGGAGAACTGGGGTGCGATCACCTACCGGGAAACGGCGCTGCTGTTCGACCCGAAGAACTCGGCGGCGCAGGCGCGGCAGCGAATCCTGGAGGTGGTGTCGCACGAGATGGCGCACATGTGGTTCGGCGACCTGGTGACGATGGCGTGGTGGGACGACCTGTGGCTCAACGAAAGTTTTGCCTCCTGGATGGGCGATAAGGCGGTGGACCACCTGTACCCCGAATGGAACATGTGGACGCAGTTCATCTGCCAGGACACGAACGCGGGGCTGGCGCTGGACGGGCTGAAGAACTCGCACCCCATCGAGCAGAAGGTCAACGACCCGTCAGAGATCCGCGAGCTGTTCGATGCGATCAGCTACAGCAAGGGCGGGGCGACGCTGCGGATGATCGAGGAGCATGTGGGGGAGGAGGCGTTCCGCGACGGGCTGCGGCGGTACATGGCGAAGCACCAGTACGGCAACGCGCGGGGGCGCGATTTATGGAGCGCGCTGCAGGAGGCGTCGGGGAAGCCAGTGACGGCGATCATGAACTCGTGGGTGAAGCAGACGGGGTTCCCCGTGCTGGAGGTCCGGACGCAGCGGGGGAAGGGGAAGACGACGGTGCGCCTGGGACAGCGCCGATTCCTCTACGACAACATTTTGGGCGAGGCGAAGCGCCCCGACACGACGCTGTGGAAGGCGCCGGTGACGATAGCGCGGGGAGGGTCGAAGAAGACGGCGGCGCTGCTGCTGGAGACGCGGTCGGCGACGGCGGAGGCGCCCGCGGGACGGGGGACGGACGATTGGATCAAGGTGAACGCGGGGCAGACGGGGTTTTTCCGGGCGAGCTATGCAACGAGGGACTGGGAGCGGCTGCGGGACGCGGTGGAGCAGCAGGCGCTGCCACCAGGCGACCGGCTGGGGCTGCAGGACGATGCGTATGCGCTGATGCGGGCAGGGTACATCCCGGCGACGCAGTTCCTTTCGCTGGCGCGGGCATATGTGAACGAAACGGACGCATCAGTGTGGAGCGACTTTTCCACGAACCTGCGTGGGATGGAGAACTTGCTCCTGGATGAGCCGTGTCTGGGGCAGTACCAGAAGTTCGCGGGGTCGCTGTTCGCCAAGGCGGCGAAGACGGTGGGATGGGAGGCGCGGAAGGGCGAGGGACACCTGGACGCGCTGCTGCGAAGCACGGTGCTGGGGGCGAAGGGGTCGTTTGGGGATGCGTCGCTGACGGAGGAGGCGCAACGGCGGTTCGCGGCGTATCTCCAGAAGCCGGAGTCGTTGCGGCCAGACGTGCGCGGGGTGGTGGTGGGGCTGGTGGCGCAGGCGGGGGACAAGGGGATGTACGAGACGCTGTGGGAGCAGTACAAGAAGGCGGATTTACAAGAGGAAAAGAACCGCTTCCTAGGTGGGCTGACGCGCTTCCAGGACAAACGATTGCTGGGAAGGACGCTGAAGCAGGCAATAGGGCCGGATGTGCGGGTGCAGGACGGGGTGTTGGTGATCACCGGCGTTGGGGGGAATCAGCATGGGCGGGACCTGGCGTGGAGCTTCATGAAGGAGAACTGGAAGGAGATTGACCGTCGCTACGGATCGGGGGGGTTCGCCATCACGCGGCTGGTGGCGGTGACGGGGGCGTTCACCAGCATGGAGCGACACGAGGATGTGGAGCGATTCTTCAAGGACAACCCCACGCCATCCGCGGCGCGGACGATCCAGCAATCGCTGGAGCGGATACGGCTGAATGCGGCGTGGCTGAAGAAGAACCGCGCGGGCGTGGCGAAGTGGCTGGCGGGGAAGGCGTAGGCCCGTGATCGCGTTCACCGAGGAAATGCGGCACCTCATCGATAGCGCGCTGGCGAACAATACGCCGTGCCTAGTGGCGACGGCGTCGCGGGCAGGGCAGCCGAGCATCGGCCCCAAGGGCAGCGTGATGGCGTTCGACCGCGACCACCTGGCGTATTGGGAGCGGGCGCGGCGGGGACTGCTGGCGGACGTGACGCAAAACCCGCAGGTGTGCATCTATTACGGCGACCGGGCCGCGCGCGTGTTCTGGCGCTTTTACGGGGTGGCGACGGTACATAAGACAGGTGAGGTCCGCGAAGCGATTATGGCGCGGACGGTGACGGCGGAGATGGACCGCGACCCGGAACGCCTGGGCTACGGCGTGCTGGTGCGGGTGGAGAAGATCATGAACCTGGCGGGCCAGGTGGTACAGGAGCGGTAGGGCTAGACCTCGAAGATGTAGCGGGCAGGGTCGCCGATAGAGGCGTTCGACTTCTCTGAACCTCACTTGCATTCTGAACGCCTGCCGGCAAAAGGCTAGCGGGACGCCTGGTAGAAACCCGTGACTATAGTCCCCGCCACCAGACCAATGCCCTATAATCTCCAAGGTTTCCTTCAGGGTACGCCATGACACAGCAGCACGATCAACAGCACGACCACGCGGGGCATGCGCACCACGGGCACGACCACGAGAGCGCGCCGCCGCCGGCACTCGCGGAGGCGATCGCGGGGCTGGAGGCGCAGGTGGCGGCGCTGACGCGGACGATCGAGGCGAACCCCGGCGATGCGGCGGCGTACAATCGCCGCGGGGTGCTCTACGGGCAACTGGTGCGGCCGGAGGCGGCGATCGCGGACTTCGATACAGCGATACGCCTGGCGCCGAAGAGCGCGGCGGCGTATTACAACAGGGCGATCGCGTACCTGCACGTGCGGGACCATCGCAGCGCGATCATTGATTTCACCGAGGCGTTGCGTATCGATCCGAAGCACGTGGATGCGCTGAACAATCGCGCGGGGGCGTACTTCGAGGCGGGGGAGGCGCAGAAGGCGCTGGCGGACGCGGAGGCGACGCTGGCGCTGGACGCGGGGAAGGCATCGGCGCTGGCGGTGCGGGCGCTGGCGCTGACGCAGATGGGTCGCGGCGCGGAGGCGGCGGGGGACATCGCCATGGCGAAGCAGCTGGGGTTCGACGCGCACCAACTGGACATGCTGATCGCCATGGCGCGGCGGCGGCAGTAGTCCGCGAAGATCATTGCAGTGACAAGCAAACTAGTGCGGGTGCTGATCGCGCAGAGCCTTTCCGAGGCGCAAGTAGAGCGTATACGCGCCTGCGACCGGCGGGTGCGGGTGGTTGACGGCGCGGCGCAGATGGTGCAGGAGGAGCCGGGGGCGCTGCGTCCCGGGCAGAAGGCGGCGCCGGACCAGGCGGGAGGCGCAAGTCTGGACGATCTGCTGCGGGATGCGGAAGTGGTGCTGGGAACGCGGCGTGTGCCGGTGAACATGGCGTCTCGGGCACCCATGCTGCGATGGGTGCAACTGCCGCTGGCGGGGATCGAATGGTTCCGCACGACGGATTTGTGGAAGGACGAGAGCATCGCGATCACCACGGCGGCGGGGGTCAGCTCGCCGCCGGTGGCGGAGTGGGTGCTGATGGCGATGCTCTGGCTGGCAAAAGATGCGCCGCGGCTGTGGGAGGCGAAGGAGCGGCACGAGTGGTCGCGGTTCAACCTGGGCCAGCTGCGGGGGAAGACGGTGGGGGTGATCGGGTACGGGGCGATCGGGCAGGAGGTGGCGCGGCTGGGCACGGCGTTCGGCATGGAGGTGATCGCGGTGAAGCGGCGCGTGCGGGCGGATGAGCAACTGCCGGCGTGGGTTCTGCCGCTGGAGCGCTTGCACGAGGTGCTGTCGCGGTGCGATTACGTGGTGCTGACGGTGCCGGCGACGGATGGGACGAAGGGTCTCATCGGCGCGGGCGAACTGGGGCTGCTGCCGCCTTCGGCGCGCTTGATCAACATAGCGCGGGGCGACGTGGTGGACGAGGCGGCGCTGATCGCGGCGCTGCGGGAGGGACGGCTGGCGGGCGCAGGGCTGGACGTGTTCCGAGAAGAGCCGTTGCCCAAGGACAGCCCGCTGTGGGAGATGCCTAACGTGTTCATGTCCAGCCATATCGCTGGGCTGTTCGAGGAATATGACGACCGGCTGGCTGACCTCTTTGTGGAAAACTTGCGGCGGTACTTGGACGGCGCGCCGCTGAAGAACGCGGTGGACCGCACGGCGGGGTATTAGGCGGAGCGGAGGAGCGTGCGCATGGAGCTTCCAGGCCTGTTCGTGATGAGCATCACGCCGTTCGACGCGCAGGACAGGGTGGACGAGCGCCTGCTGCGCATGCAGCTTCGTCGCTTCGCCGCAGAGGGGATCGGGGTGTACCTGGGCAGCCCCGGCACGGGGGAGGGGCACGCGCTGGAGTTGCCGGAACTGCGGCGCATGTATGAGATCGGGGTGGAGGAGTTGCGGGGGAAGGCGCCGGTGTTCGCCAGCGGACGGCAGCCACGCGCGGCGAAGCAGGCGATCGCGCTGGCGCGGGAGGCGGAGGCGGCAGGGGTGGGGGCGTGGCAACTGTACCCGCCGGACATGGGCCACGGGCATAAGCCGACGGGAGGGATCGGCGCGGGGGCGGGCGGCGAACTGGAGGCGTACTACGATGAGGTGCTGTCTGCAGTGCATCTGCCGGTGCTGCTGTCCACGCATCACGGCGTGGGGTACGGCATCCCCGTGGCGCTGCTGGTGCGGCTGTGCCGGCGGCATCAGCAGCTTATTGGGGTGAACCTCACCAACCCGCGCATTGAGTATGTGGTGCGGGCCAACGATGCGCTGGCGGGCAAGGTGAAGATCTTTGTGGGGAGCAGCGTGCATATGCTGGATAACCTGGCGCTGGGGGGCTACGGCTGCGTGGACTGGGTGCCGAACGTGGCGCCGAAGCTGTGCGCATCCATCGTGCGGCACTGGCGCAGCGGCGATACGAGGGCAGCGGCGGCAGCGTGGGCCAAGGCGATGCGGCTGAATACGGCGCTGAACACCGACAGCAACGGCAACCCTTCGATGGAGACGCCACGGGGGGCGAAGGCGGCGATGCGGCTGCTGGGGCAGCCGGCGGGGGAGTTTCGCAAGCCGTTCCAGCGAGTGGACGATGCGGCGATGCAACGGATCGCGGCGGCGCTCAAGGAGCTGGGGATTCAGGAGACGGAGGGGCTGGCGTAGGCGGCGGTTGCATCCGGTGGTCGCTCCTGATGCTATACTCCGGCGTCCGGAGGGCGCAGTGGCATACGATCTGCTGATCAAAAACGGGATGGTGGTGGACGGCTCAGGCGACCCACGCCGTCACGCCGACGTGGCGGTTGAGCGGGGGATAATCGTGGAGGTGGGCAGGCCCGGGGGCACGGCCACGCGGGTGATTGATGCCGGCGGCATGATCGTGGCGCCGGGGTTCTGGGACATGCACACCCACTACGACGCACAACTGCTGTGGGATCCGCTGGCGACCTCATCGGCGTGGCACGGCGTGACCACGGCGGTGATCGGGAATTGCGGCTTCACGCTGGCGCCGTGCCGCCCAGGCGACGAGGACTGGCTGATCCGGCTGATGTCTCGCGTGGAGGACATCCCCGCGGAGGCCATACGCACCACGCTGCCGTGGTCATGGGGCAGCTTCGCATCGTACCTCGACGCGCTGGACCGCGTGGTGGCGATCAACGTGATCGCGCAGGTGGGGCACTCCGCGGTGCGGCGCTACGTCATGGGAGAGGACGCCTCCCAACGCACGGCGACGCCGCAAGAGATCGAACAGATGCGGCTGCTGGTGGCCGAGGCCATCAGGGCGGGGGCGATGGGATTTTCCACGTCGCGGTCGCATGGGCATTTCGGGCCGGACGGACGCCCTGTGCCGAGCCGCCTGGCGACGCGAGAGGAGTATCTCACGCTGGCGAAAGAGATGTCGGCGCTGCGGGCAGGGTTCGCGGAGTACGCGCCGCTGGATCAGAAAGGCTTTCATGACGAAGCGGCGGTGCGGGAACTCCGCGAACTGGCGGAGGCGACAGGGTTGAGCATCGAGACGTTTGTGTTCGGCCCCGTGCCGGGCAACCTGCACGGCTGGAGGGAGCAGCACCAGCGCATGCTGGAGCTACGCGGCGACGGCGTGCCCGTGTTTGCGTTAGTGAACCCGCACTACCCTGACCTGGATTTTACGCTGCGGCAGGAGTTCAACGGCTTGAGCGGCTGGGAAACGTGGCGGCAAGTCCTCGCGGCGCCGATGCCGGAGCGTCTGGCCCTGCTGCGGGATACAGCGTTCCGAGCGCGCATCCGCGAGGAGATGAAGATCAACCCGTACATTGCCCGGGGGATAGCCACGCCGGAGCTGCGGTGGGACCGCGTGCTGCTCGTAGAGTCGGCCACCGGGAAGCACCGGGCGCTGGAGGGACGGGACGTGGCGAGCATTTCAGAGATGCTGGGCAAGGAGCCGCTGGACGCTTGCCTGGATATTTCGCTGGAGGAAGAACTGGAGACGCGATGGCGGCAGCAAGACTCGCTGGCGGTAGACGCCGCGGTGATGATGGAGTGCATCGCCAGCGACCATGTGCTGGCGGGGTTCACCGACGGCGGCGCTCATGCGGACGTGCTGGCGATGACGGGGTTTCCCACGAAAATTCTGGGCCGGTATGTGCGGGAGCAGGGGCTGATGACGGTGGAGACGGCGGTGCGCAAGATGACCGGTGCAGTGGCCGACGAGGTGCGTGTGACCGACCGAGGGTATGTCAAAGCAGGGCAAGGCGCGGACATCACGATCTTCGATCCGGAGACGGTGAGGGCGCATGACCCGGTGCTGACGCATGACCTGCCGAGGGGCGCAGCGCGGCTGGTACAGCGGTCGGAGGGAATCGCGTTTGTGGTGGTGAACGGCGCGGTGGTGCTGGAGCACGGGCGCTACACCGGCACACAGGTGGGACGGGTGCTGCGCGGTACGGGGTACGGCATCAGGTAGGTTCCCATTCTGTTGTTTCACCGGCAACGCGGGCGCTTGACCGGCAACTCCGGCGTGTGTACGCTGCGCGCGCGGTCAGGCGGGACAGCCGCGGCACGACTGGCACGATTGGAAGGAGCAGGCCGATGACGCTGCGAGAGGCGACGAGGTCGTCGGAGGTGCGGGCGAGGCTGAAGCACCCGGTGGTGGATGCGGATGGGCACTGGGTGGAGATGCTGCCGGTGCTGATGGACTATGTGAAGGAAGAGGCGGGGACGAGCGCGGTGAAGCGCTACATCAAGGAGCTGGACCCAGCGACGAACCCGCAGGTGACGCATCAGCAGTACCAGGAGTATGCCTGGCTGACGGCGAAGGAGCGCAAGGACGGCTGGGTGCAGATGCGCAACTGGTGGGCGCAGCCGGTGGACACGCTGGAGCGGGCCACGGTGGGACTGCCGAAGCTGCTGGCGGAGCGGCTGGACGACTTTGGCGTGGACTTCTGCATCCTGTACCCCAGCCGCCTGACGATGGGCGGGAACTCCGGCGACGCGGCGCTGCACCGGGTGCTGGACAGGGCGTACAACCGCTATGCCATGGACATGACGCGGGAGTTCGCCGACCGCATGACGCCGGTGGCGATGATCTACCTGGACAACCCCGCAGACGTGGTGGCCGACCTGCGCTACGCGGTGCGGGATCTGGGCTTCAAGGCGGTGGTGTTTCACACGCGGGCGCGCCGTGCCGTGCCAAAGATCGTGAAGGAGCACCCCAAGGCGGCGGCGGCGCGCACCGAGCTCTTCGGCATGGACAGCGATTACGATTACGACAAGGTGTGGCAGGCGTGCCTTGACTTGAAGGTCGCGGCGACGTTCCACAGCGGCATCGGCGGGCAGGCGGGGTCGTCCATATCCAGCTATGTGTACAACCACGTGGGGACGCTGTCGCTGGGGCACGCGCACCTGGCGAAGTCGCTGTTCATGGGCGGGGTGACGCGGCGCTTTCCCGAGCTGCGCTTCGGGTTCCTGGAAGGCGGCGTGGGCTGGGGCATATCGCTCCTCGCCGACCTGCATGGGCACTGGGAGAAGCGCGGGTGGAAGCATATCGAAAGCCTGGACCCGGCCAGGCTGGACACGGAGCATTTCCTGGGGCTGGTGGAGGAGTACGGGGACGCGAAGGCCAAGGCGAAGCTGGGGGAGATCGCCGAGCTGTTCGCGCGGCCGCTGCCGCACCCGGAGCAGCTCGATGATTTTGCGCAGGCAGGGGTGAAGCGCCGCGAAGATTTTCACGACCTGTTTGTACAGAGCTTTTTCTTTGGGTGCGAGGCGGACGACCCGGTCAACGCGCTGGCGTTCGATCGGAAGCTGAGCCCGGTGGGAGAGGCGCTGCACATCTGCTACGGCACGGACATCGGCCACTGGGACGTGCCGGTGTGCAACGACGTGCTGCATGAGGCGTGGGAACTGGTGGACCACGGCCTGCTGACCGAGGCGCAGTTCAAGCAGTTTGTGTACAGCAACGCGGTGCAGTTGCACGCCCACACCAACCCAGACTTTTTCAAGGGCACGCGGGTGGAGCGAGAGGTTGCGAAGACGCTGAAGGCGGGCACATAGCCGGCAGGGGCCGCCCCAGGAGTAAGACGTGACGACAGCAACACGCAAGAAAACGGAATCGGCGAAGATCAGGGCAAAGCTGAAGCACCCGGTGGTGGATGCCGACGGCCACCTGATCGAGATCACGCCGGTGATCCTGGACTACATCAAGCAGGAGGCGGGGGCGAAGACGGCGCAGGCGATCGAGGGGAAGATGCAGGCGGCGCGGAACGGCCACACGCACCAGGGGTACCAGGGCCACGCGGTGTCCGTGGAGGCGAACCGGCAATCGTGGCGGGCGATGGCGCACTGGTGGAGCCAGCCGGTGAACGCCGACGATCGCGCCGCGGTGTCGCTGCCCAAGCTGCTGGCGCAGCGCCTGGACGATTTAGGGGTGGACTTCACCGTGCTGTACCCCAGCCACCAGCACGTGGTGCCGGGGCTTTCGGCGACGGTAGGCGGCATGGGCGCGATTGATAAGGACATCGCGCGGGCAGTGTATCGCGGCTACAACCGCTACGTGGCGGATATCACGCGGGAGTACAGCGACCGCATGACGCCGGTGGCGAAGGTCCGCATGGGGACGCCGCAGGACGCCGCGGCCGACCTGACGCACGCGGTGCAGGAGCTGGGCTTGAAGGCGGCGGCGATGTATACGGTGAACATCACCCGGCCCATCGCCAAGACGGCGCGGGAGAACCCCGAGGCGGCGCGGTATGCGCAGCGGGCCGAGCTGTTCGGCATGGATACGGAGTATAACTACGACACGCTGTGGCAGGCGTGCATGGACCTGAAGGTGGCGGTGACGTTCCACGAGGGTCTGGGTATCACCCCTTCGAGCAGCCCATCACCCTCCAACTACGTATTCAATCATGTGGGGATGCTCTCGCGCACGCATCACGCGCTGGCAAAGGCGCTATTTTTGGGCGGGGCGACGCATCGTTTCCCTGAACTGAACTTCGCTTTCCTGGAGGCGGGCGTGGGCTGGGCGGTATCGCTGTACGCCGACCTGCACGGGCACTGGGAGAAGCGCAACGGAGAGGCGATCCGCTCGCTCAACCCGGCGCGGCTGGACGTGGAGCGGCTGATGGGGCTGGTGGCGCAGTACGCCGACCCGAAGACGAAGGCGAAGATGCCGGAGATCCGCGAGACGTTCGAGCGGAAGCCGCCGCGCCCGCGCAACTTGGACGATTTTCACGCGTGCGGCGTCAAGACACCCGAAGACTTCCGGGCGAGGTTCGCGGACAACTTCTACTTTGGGTGCGAGGCGGACGATCCGGTGACGGCGGCGGCGTTCCGCAGCGATGTGAACCCCATGGGGGCGACGCTGAAGACGGTGCTGGGGTCGGACATCGCGCACTGGGACGTGAAGGAGATGAACGAGGTGCTGGAGGAGGCGTGGGAGATGGTGGAGCGTGAGAGCATCACCGAGGGGCAGTTCAAGGAGTTTGTGTTTGAGAACCCGGTGAGGCTGCATGGGCGTCTGAACCGCGATTTCTTCAAGGGGACGCGGGTGGAGGCGGAGGCGAAGCGCCTGCTGGCGAAGAAGCGATAGGGCGGTGCGGCGGCAAGGTCAGGCGTTGTGGTATTTTGCCCTCACCCCAACCCGCTCCAAAAGGGAGCGGGGCAAGCCGCGACAAGTCGCACGTAGTGAACGGAGGAATGGACATGGCGAAGGGCACGACGGCAAAGGCGCTGGCGAACGAGGCGATTTGGCTGCGGTCGTTCTGGCAGGTGGGAACGGTGGAGCAGGGGAAGCGAGCGATGGATGCGGCGAAGCATAAGCCGGACTCGATCTGCCTGGACTTCGAGGATACGGTGGCGCCGAAGGACAAGGATAAGGCACGGAAGGGGTTTCCCGCGCTGGCAAAGGAGTTGCACGGTCGCGGGATCAAGGTGTTCGTGCGGGTGAACCCCGCACCGGCGACGTTGGAGGAGGACCTGGACGCGGCGGTATGCCCGGAGTTGCATTGCCTGTTCTTCCCCAAGAGCCAGGGGCCGCAGGATATCTATCAGCTTTCGGCGGCGCTGTCCAAGGCGGAGAAGCGCAAGGGCTTGCCGGACGGCTACACGCTGGTGCGACCGATTGTGGAGACGGCGCAGGGGGTGAAGTTCGCCTATGAGATCGCGAAGGCGTCGCCGCGCATCGCGTATATGGGCGGGGTGGCGGGGCCGCGCAACGGCGACCTGGGGTCGAGCTTCCGGTTCATTCCCACGGCGACGGGGGTGGAGCATTTCCACATTCGGGCGCGGGTGCTGGTGGATGTGCGCGCGGCGGGCGTGCCATACCCCATCAGCGGGGGCTATACCACGGACCGGAGCGCGGCGGGGATTCGCGCGGGGGCGATCGAGACGCGGGCGATGGGGTATCAGGGGTCGCATGTGTGGGGCGGCGCAGAGGCGCTAGGCATTGTGCACGAGGTGTTTACGCCGGCGGCGGACGAGGTGAAGCGCTGGGTGCAGGCGATACCGGCGATGGAACTGGCGAAGCGCGCGGGGGTGGTGATGCTGGAGGTGGATGGGCAGATGGAGGATACGGCGAGCCTGGTGTGGATGAAGGAAGGGGTGGCGCTGGCGAAGCGGGTGGGGATGGCGTAGGGGGCGAGGGGCACCACGCCTAGAGCAGCTTGCTCCCACATGATCGGCTGGCCCGGATTGCCCCGGTGACGGAGCGATCCGGAGGGCCAGCCGCATAGGTTGTACGAGGGCAGGGAGGGTTGTACCAGTCACCCTCTCTCCAACTCTCCCCCTTCAAAGGGGAGAGGGTAGGAGGCAAGACTACGCCGCCCCACCAGGTTGCCGCGGGCGAAGACGCCCTCGCAATGACAGAACGCCTCTAGTTTTTGACGTTGTAGAGGCGCGCGGCGGTATCGTGGATGAGCTTGCGGCGGATTCGCGGCTCCAGGTTGCCGAGGTAGCGCTGGATGGTGGCCTGGGATTCGGGCCAGGCGCCGTCCATGTGGGGGTAGTCGGCGCCCCACATGACGTTGTCTTCGCCGATGTAGTCGATGAGGCGGAAGGCGACGCCTTCATGCTGGAAGGTGGTGTGGCCCTGGCGGCGCCAGTAGAAGCTGGGCAGCTTGGGAATCAGGGCGGCGTAGCGGTCCTCCCAGGATTCATCGAGGCGTTCGAGGACGTAGGGCATCCAGCCGACGCCGGACTCGCCCATGACGAAGGTGAGCTTGGGGAAGCGGTGGAACATGCCGGAGTAGAGGGCGTTGGAGAGGACTTCCGCGGCGACGAGCTGGAAGGAGACGGAGCGGGTGGTGTGGGCCAGCAGGGGGTAGGCTTTGACGTACTCCGGCTTGACCTCCGGGGGTTTGCTTCCCGTGGTGTGGAAGGAGATAGGAATGCCGCAGTCCTGCGCCGTGGCCCAGACGGGGTCCCAGGAGGGATGCCACAGGGGAATGTCCAGGCGGTCGGCGGGAAAGTCGGCGCCGCGCAGACCCATCTTCGCCGCCTCTTTGAGGGTGGCGGCGGCGATTTCAGGATCGTGGTTGGGAATTTCGGCGAGGCCGATAAAGCGGTCAGGCGCTTGCTCGCACCAATCGGCGAGCCAGCGGTTGTAGGCCTGGAAGACGGCGGTGCGCACTTCCACATCCACGATGCGCTCGCCGGCGCCGAGGATGCCGTAGATGACCTCGGCGTCAATGCCGTCGTGCTCCAGGTCCTTGAGCCGCCCCGCGGCCTGGGTGGGACGGAAGACGCCGCGCTCGGCGTCGTCGTAGAGGCCCATGGCGCGCATCTTCTTCTCGCGCTCGGTGTACTCGATGGTGCGGGCGTCGCCGGTGCCTAGGCCGCCGACGGCGGAGAGGACGGTTGTGCCCACCGTCCAGCGCTTGCCTTGCTTGGTCTCCACGACCTTGGGCATGCGGTCGCGCATGGCGCGGTCACTGTACTTCTCGAAGATGTCCACGGGCAGCCAGTTGAGGTCAATGTGGCCGTCGGCGGAGATGATGCGTTCTTTCTGCATGGGGGCCTCCGTTCAGGGCTTGCTACACAGGGCTGGGGGCGACGCATGCTTGGGAGATGCATCGCCCCTACGGTGGGACATTGTAGCGCGTAGGGGCAAGGAAGGGGACTAGGGGGTAAGGCCCAGGCGACGGGCCAGGCTGAGGCGCTTGCGGGCGTAGGCGGCGAGGATGCGGTGACCCTGGCCATCGTCCACGAGCTCGGGGGCAGCCTTGCCCAGGCGGTCGTGTTCGGCGAGGATGCGGGTGAAGCGGGAGATTTCATCGAGCGTGGGGGAGAAGATTTCATTGACGATCTTGATGGCCTCGGGGCGGGCGTGCACCATGGTGCCGGCGTAGCCGAGCTGCTTGCTTTGCTCGCAGAAGCGGGTGAGGGCGGTCACTTCAATGGGAGTGAAGCCGGTGATGGGGTATTCCACACCGGCGGCGCGGACATCGAGGAGGACCTTGGAGCGCAGGTAGAGGGTCTCCAGGCCGTCGGCGGTCCAGGAGAAGCCGAGGGACATGGTGATGTCTCCGCCGCGGGAGGTGCCGCCACCCATGTAGGCGACACGGGGTGTGGCGGTAGCCATCTCATAGGCGTTGCGCGCCGCTTGCGCCAACTCCACGATGGGGTAGATTCGCGTGTAGCCCAGGGGCATGCCCTTCTTGCGCTCAACCTGGTCAAGGAGGGAGGCGAACTGCCGAACCTCTTCCGGCCCGGTGATGTGGGGGAGCATCATGCAGTGCAGCTCCGGACAGGCGAGGGCGTGGATTTCCTCTTCAAACGAGGGCTCGTCCATATGGTTCAGCTTGACGAAGATGGGAATGCGTTTGCCCAGTTTCTTGAACGCGGCGATGGCGGTGGCGCGAGCTTCCAGGCGGCGCGACGGGGCGACGGCGTCGCAGATGTCCACGAGGAGGGCATCGGCGCCCCAGGCGATGGCATCACGCATGAGGCGTTCGTCTGTGCCGGGCGCGGAGGCGAGGGAGCGGATGGGGCGCGCGGGATTGGGGTGCTGTTTGCTTTTGGCGCGTGCGGGTGTGCTCATGTGGCTCCTTGGGGGAACGGCCTTTTACGATACGGCGGGTGGTACGGCGCAGAGAATACGCCGAGGGGTGAGGCAGGTCAAGGAACGGGGGCGTGCTTCCGCGCAACAGTGACAGATGCCGTTGTTCCCACCCGCCCGCAGAATCAGGAGCCCTGACTTGAACTGATCCTTGCTATATTGAACACCGTGGGCATAGGAGCAGCGAGCCATCCCCCTACCCCCCTTCCTTTCCTAGAAGGGGGTGAGAAAAGAGGGTACAGGGGATGTGCCCCTGTACCCTTGCCAGAAAGGGGCTCAGCCCCTTTCTGGACTTACCCCAGGAAGGAACTCAGGCGGAGCGTGGACCAGCTAGTGGCACTATGCCTCCTCGGAGAGGGCTGTGGCTAGGCGGCGGGGCGGGCGCGGAGGGTGGCGACGGCTTCGATGTGGTGGGTGTGGGGGAAGAGGTCTATGGGCTGGACTTCGACGAGGTCAAAGGCGGATTCGCAGAGGATGCGCAGGTCGCGGGCGAGGGTTGCGGGGTCGCAGGAGACGTA
>SHYB01000036.1 GCA_009693015.1 Dehalococcoidia bacterium | reverse complement strand
CTCGTCCGCCGCGCCCGCGAGCATGAAGTCAGACAGGCCAGCCACCTGCTCCACCCCTACGCCGTCAGCGTCCGCCTCACCACCGCCATCCAAATGCTCGCCAAACGCTTCCACGAATGGTTCACCGTAGATATACATGTTGACCCGTCCGTGGAAGATATGGACAAGGCGCTGGCTAACAAGCTCCCTGTGCCCATGCGCCTCATCGCCTACCGCGCAGTGGAGGAAGCCCTCAGCAACGCCTACCGGCATAGCGACGCGCACCGCGTCACCATTTCCATGGCCGTGCGCAACGGCACGCACCTTGAGGTTACCGTGAGCGACAACGGAAGCGGCTTTGATATCACGCAGATGACCCCTGGCTTGGGCCTGCACAGCATCGCCTCGCGCGTCGGCCAGTGCGGCGGCGCCTGGAACATTGTCAGCGCCCCAGGTCTGGGAGCCACCCTCACCGTCACCCTGCCCTTATCCACCGCCGCCTATGACACCCCGGAGGACTGGGAGACAGACCTGCCTCCGCTGGCCGCCGCGCCCGTTTCCCAGCACGCGGAAGGGGTCTTTACCCCGGCGCCAGGCGCCGCAACGCCGCAACGCTGAACTCCCGCTTCGCCAGGAACCCCACTGCGCCAATCTCCTTGGCGATCGTGGCGTACTCCGGCTCAGCCGCTGCGCTCACCAGCACCACGCGCAGGCCCGGTTGCAGCGCCAGCATCCGCTGCGCCACTTCAAACCCCGTCACTCCCGGCATGTTCACATCCAGCACTACCACCTGCACAGCTGATCGCTGCAATAGATCCATAGCCTCCGCCCAATTCCCCGCCCGCCCCATGACGCGGAACGCAGATGACCCCTCCAGCAGCGACTCCCACAAGTCCAGGCACTCCGGCTGATCGTCCACCAGCAACACTCCCTGGCCTTTCACTGCGCAAGACTCCATGCCAATAACACTCCTCGCGGCGCGTCCATGAAAGATTCACAGAGGAACGTGCATCCTAGCATAGCCCCTCCCCTTCCTCCATCAGCACCCTGCGCATCCCACCCGCTTCCCCCCGCCGTCCCTGATTCGCCCGCCACGCCACCACCCACATCGCACTCAGGGTTCCTTTGCACACCCGCGTGCGTGGTACAAGCGCATCCCCCCAACCTTACATGCGCATCCAGTGTCTGCCGCAACACCCTCGGCGCTATCGTGAATCCAGCACGTCAGACGGCGCCACACGGGCGCACCGTGAGGAGGATTACCAGCACTATGGCCGCCCTGAGCCTCCGCAACACCACCGCCAACGGCGAAGTCTGGAGCTTCACGGACCGCGATTCCTATTAGCCGGAGCCATCCTCCGCGGTCCTTTCCTCCCCTCAGGGGAAGCGCCAGGGTGGGACTGTCCCCGCCCTGGCGCTGTCTTTTCCGCCATCGCCACGCGCCTCCTTAGTGCGTGCGCGCCGCCCATGCCATCGCACCCGCGATCTTGGCCAGCCTCATCCCCATCCCCCAGTCTGCCCTCCATCCCCTTTGACCCCGCTGGGCGCATTATGGTAAGCTCTTGGTCTATGATCACACCTGCCCGTATCAAGCGTCTTGATGGCTGCAGCCGTCCGGTGTAGCCCTTTTTTCTCGCAACGCGGTCAGAGGAAGGACCCCGTCATCTCAGAGTCCCCGCATAACGCCGCTTCACACCGGCGCCGTCCCCCCGGCCGCTCTAGTCATAGCCCCTCCGTGCCTGTGCCCGCAGCCGAACCTGCGCCACACCCAGAGCCCTCCCCGGATACCATCGTCGCCGGCCCCGCGCCGCGCACCGTACCCTTCGGCGCACTCCTCGTCTCCGCGCCCGTCGCCCGCGCCCTCGCCGACATGGGCTACACCACCCCCACCCCCATCCAGACGGAAGCCGTCCCCCACATCCTCAACAAAAGCGACGTCGTCGCCCAGGCCCAGACCGGCACCGGCAAGACCTCCGCCTTCGGCATCCCCCTCGCTGAGCTGCTCGATAGCCGCGACCGCTTCGTGCAGGCCATCGTCCTCGTCCCCACCCGCGAGCTTGCCCAGCAGGTTTTCGCCGAAATCTCCCTTATCGCCCGCTACCGCGGACTGCGCCTCGCCTGCGTCTACGGCGGCCAGCCCATCAAGGGCCAGATCGACGCTCTCGAACGCGGCGTCCACATCATCGTCGGCACCCCCGGGCGCATCATGGACCACATGGAGCGCGGCACCCTGCGCCTCGATCGCGTCCGCATCGCCGTGCTCGATGAAGCCGATCAGATGCTGGACATCGGCTTCTTCCCCGCCATGCGCCACATCCTGCGCGCCACCCCCAGGAGCCGCCAGACCATCCTCCTCTCCGCCACCATCCCCACACCCATCAAACGCCTCATCTACGCCTTCCTCCGCGATCCCCAGACCGTCCGCGCCGGCGCAGAGTCCGCCCCCGTCGCCGAAGTCCGCCAGATGTACTGCGAAGTGGCCGAACGCGATAAGCTCCACGGCCTCCTGGAAATCCTCCACACCCATGAGTACGACCAGGCCCTCATCTTCCGCCGCACCCAGGAAGGCGTGGAGTGGCTCGTCCGCCAGGTCGCCCGCGCCGGCCACGCCGTTGACGGCATCCACGGCGCCCTCCCCCAGAGCCAGCGCAACCAGGTCATGCAGGACTTCCGCGACGGCAAGCTAAAACTCCTCGTCGCCACCAACCTCGCCGCACGCGGCATAGACGTCTCCGCCATCTCCAACGTCATCAACTACGATATCCCCGAGAACGTCGAAGAATACGTCCACCGCATCGGCCGCACCGCGCGCATGGGGCGACCCGGCACCGCCATCACCTTCGTTGCTGAATGGGACACGGAAGCCTGGGACGCCATCAAGGCCCACGTCGGAGAAGCCGCTCTCGAGCACATAAACCTCTCCCTCTACCGCTAGACGGCTCGGCGCCCGTTCCCCTCTCTGCGCACTCGCGGTACAATGGAAAACGATGCTCCCACGCGGGGCATCATCCTATGCCTGGCCCATCAAAGACACCCCAACCCTCCCCCGCGGACCCCCACGGCGCGCCGCCGGTTCTCCTGCGCCACGCCACAGAGGCCGACCTCCCCGCCATCGTCACCATCTACAACGCCGCCATCGCCACCGGCCAATCCACCGCTGACACAGAGCCCCAGACCGTAGACAGCCGCCTCCCCTGGTTCCGCGACCACAGCCGCCAGAGCCGTCCCATCTGGGTCGCTCAAGCTGGCGGTGCCGTCATCGGCTGGCTCAGCCTCCAGTCCTTCCAGGGCCGCCCCGGCTACAACATCACCGCCGAAGTCAGCGCCTACATCGCCCGCGGCCACCGCCGCCACGGCGTCGCCACCCTCCTCCTCCGGCACGCCATCGCCGCATGTCCAGCCCTCGGCCTCCGCAACCTGCTCGCCCTCGTCTTCAAGCATAACGCCCCCAGCATCGCCCTCTTCACCAGCCTCGGCTTCCAGCAGATGGGCTACTTCCCCCGCGTCGCAGAAATAGGCAAGCGCGAGCGCGACCTCGTCATCTTCGGCCTCCGGCTGGCCGGCGACCCGCCTCCCCGTTCCGCCGCCCGCCTCCCCCGCCCAGCCCCGCGCCGCCCTCGGCGCTGATTCGTGGGCCTACCGGTTCTTCGCGCCGCCGCCCCCAGCCCCATCATTAGCGAGCCCCGATTCCATCGGGGCGTGGCAACCTGGCGGGGTAGCGCGCGTCACTGGACATGCACTGGCATGTGTCTGCGCCGCCGCGCCCGCTCATGTCATGCTGAGCCCAACGAAGCATCTGGGGCGGGGTGCTGGCCTCCTGCCCCTTCCCCCGTCCTCGGGGGAAGATTGAGATGGGGGTCTCCCCCACCCGCGCCTGCCCTTGTCATCGCCAGCGGCGCTTCATCGCTTGGCAATCCCGCGCGGGAGATTGTCATCATCCCCGTAGGGGTGGTTCTAAGAACCGCCCCCGCCCCACGCCCGCCTCTGATTCACGCGCCTGCCGGTCATGTACCCCAGCCTCGCCTCCCCTACGGCTCTTGCGCGGCAGCATCCCTGGGTGTGTCCAGAGAGGGGCGGAACCCCTCTCTGGCAGAGGGTACGGGGGATGCGCCCCCGTTCTTTCTTACAACCTTTGCGGGTGGGCGGGTGGGATGAACGACGTTTGCCATCTAGACGCGGCAGCGCTTCCCCAGCGCGAGTCGTGCAAGATGCGTCTTGCACGGCTCGCCCTAATGCATATACAGCGTCCGCCCGCCCTCGATAAACAACGTCTGCCCCGTGATGTACGACGCATCCTCTGACGCCAAAAACACAATCGCCTTGGCGATATCCTCCGGCTCCCCAACCCGTCCCAGCGGCGTCCGCTCCACCCAGCGCTGCTCCAGCCGCGTCCCCCCCAGCATCTCGCGATTCATCCCCGTACGCACCGTCCCCGGCGCCACCGCGTTCACGATAATCCCAAACGGCGCCAGCTCCAGCGCCAGCGCCTTCGTCATCATCCGCACCGCCGCTTTCGACATCGCATACGCCGCCACATCCTTCATCGCGAACTCCGCGTTCACTGACGCCACGTTGACGATCCTCCCCGGCCGCTTCTGCGCCACCCACCAGCGCGCCGCCATCTGCGAAAGCTCGAACTGCGCCCGCGCATTCACCGCCATCACCCGGTCGAACGTCTCCATCTCATACTGCAAGAAATGCCCCGCGCCCAGCGTGCCCGCGTTGTTCACCAGGATATCCAGCCCGCCCATCTCTCTCGTCGCCGCATCCACCAGGCGCTCCAGCACCGCCCGATCCCGCACATCTCCCGCCACCGCCATCCCCCGCCTCCCCTCCGCCCCCACCAGGCGTGCCGTCTCCTCCGCCGCTGCCGCCTGGATATCCCCCACCACCACATCCGCCCCCTCCCGCGCCAGCAGCACCGCCGTCGCCCTGCCGATTCCATCCGCCGCGCCCGTCACCACCGCGATCTTATTCTTCAACCGCATACATCCCTCCTCTCGTCTCTGCCTGCCCACCGCTGCACCGGAACGGCCTCTGCGAGTCCTCCCTGGAGCTATGCCTTCCCCCGCGTCCTGCTAGACACTTTTCCTATGAACAGCTCGGTGGGGGCTCCTTGCCCCCACCGAGCTGTTCATGCTGAAGAGTTTCTGGAAGGGGCCTAGGGAAAGCCTCTTCCCAAATCAAATCCTGACCCCGATCACATCGGGGGAGGTTCCCCCAGCGGGCTTCTCCCGCTGCACCGGCGGCTTTGCCAGCAACACCAGCAACCCCGCGAAGATCCCCAGCCCCGCGATCACCGCGAACACCTTCGAATACGTCCCCGTCGCATCGAACACCCACGCCACGAACAGCGGCCCCACCAGCTGCGGCAGGCTCATCAGCACCCGCAGCGACCCTTGAATGCTCCCCAGAAACCTGCTGCCGTAATAATCGGCGAACACCATCGGCTGTAGCAACCCAAACGACCCGCCGATGAAGCTCCAGAACGCCAAAAACGTCCCGATGCAGTAAGGAAACGGCACCACCACCAGCGACAGCGCCCCCAGGCTCCGTAGCAAAATGATCGCCGAAAGGCACCACCGCACGGACACCCGCTCCACCAGAAACCCCCACGGGATGCGGGAGAACGTCGCCCCCCACAGGCTCGCCGTGAACACCCACGCCGCCGCCTGATGCGAAAGCCCCTTCGTCGTGAAAAACTGCACCTGGTGATACAGCATCGCCCCCGCCAGCAGCCCCATGAGATTCATCCCCAGCACCAGGATCCACAGCGTCCGCGTTTGCAGCGCCGCCCGCAACGTCCACTCCGCCTCCTCCCGCGCCGCCCGCCTACCCCCGCCGCCCCCCGCCATTGCATCCCCGTCCGGCGCCTGCCCCATCTCCGCCGGCGTGCTCCGCATGAACAGCCACACCACCGGCAGCACTAGCGCCAGCATCACCGCCCCCATGATCCCCCACGTCTCCCGCCACCCAATTCCCCCAACCATCCACGCGATCACCGGCGCCATCACCGCCCCGCCCATCGTCAGCCCGCCCGTGGCGATCGCCATCGCCCGCCCCCGCTGCCGCACAAACCACTTCGCCACGGACACCGTCCCCGTCAGCCGCCCCAGTTCCCCCATCCCCAGCGCCCCTGTGATCGCGTACAACACCCAAAACTGCCATATCGCCTGCGCCCACATCAGCGCCAGCATCCCCACCCCCGCCACCACCGCCCCAAACAGCATCACCTTCCGCGCCCCCACCCTATCGATCATCGGCCCCAGAAACGGCGACACCACCAGCCCCGCGATCGCCTGCGCCGTCACGGCGCCCGTCAGCTGCGTCAGCGACCATCCCGTGTCCTCCGACATCGGCCCGAAAAACAGCGGGATCGTGATGCCCCCCAGTCCCGCCCCCGCAAACTCCGTGATGAACACAACCCCCAGCACCACCCAGCCATAAAAGAACGGCGGGTTCCACTGCAACCCGCCCGCCCGCTTCTCCCCTTGCGCGCGTGGCGCGCGTGGCCGCCTCACCTCTGTCCCACCGCCAATCCCCCATGCCCCGTCGCCTCCGCGATCGTATCTCGCGTCTGCATGCATCCCTCCTCTCATCCTCACACGGTCGCATGATGCGCCGGAAAAACTGCCTGGGAACCTTTTCTGGAGATAGGCATTCCCATGCCTGCCAAGGCTCTGCTTGATGAAACGGACGGCAGGGCCCCTGTGCCCCTGCCGTCCGTTTCATGTGGAAGAGTTTCTGGAAGGGGCCTGGAGAAAGCCCCTTTCCGAATTCGCAACCCCGGTTCCATCGGGGGAGGTTTCCCCAGGGGGCCTCTCACCCGTGCCGCTACCCCGCATCAGACGCCAGCACGCCGCCCTCCGCCCAGTCCTCCTTCGAGGTCTCGCTGAAAATCACGATCGTCGCCTCCGGCGACGTCTTCGCGATCCGCACCACATCGTCCGTAATCGCCCGCGCCAGATCCGCCTTCTGCTGCTGCGTCCGGCCCGGCCACATCTCCACGCGAATAATCGGCATGCAATCCTCCTGATGTCCACTTCACGCGCACCCTATTGTATTCCTGACCTGCATCCCCGTGTCTACCCGAGCAGGCATAACCACCCTGGCCCTATCGTCATTGCCCGCGGCCCTTCATCGCCTGGCAATCCCGCGCGGGGTGCTGGCATCCTCCCGTAGGGGCGGTTGGCGAACCGCCCTCCCCTTCCCGCGCCCCCGCCGTCCGGCGCTGATTCGTGGCCCTCCCGGTCGTTCGCCATCCCGCATGTCCCCCGTAGGGGCGCCCGTTCCGTGCGCCCCTCTCCCCATGGCCCCCTCCCATCGCATACACTATGCATATGCACATCTGTTCTACCCCGCGATGGCGTGCGCTGCCCCAGAGATCGCCGCCGCCACCACGCAAGACCGTCGTATCGAGGAGGCCCGCCAGGGACGGCATTCCCCTGCGCAGGCTTATGAAGAGAGCGGCCCTCAGCGCTCCTCATCAGGGGCTAGCCCCTGCGGGCGTCATCCCCGCAATCCCACACTCCCTTGCAGCGCCGGGAGGGCCACCCCTTCACCTGTCGGTGCGTGACGCAACGCCCCCCAGGCATCCCGGCCCGCTTCGGTAGGCGATCTTCCCTCCACACCCTGACCCCGGCGACCTCCAGCCGTCCACTCCCAGGCGAGCGCAGACCTGGGCCGGGCCACGCGGGACCACTGGCGCGATCAGCCAGGCGTACCTTAACAATCGCATACCAACCGTGCGGCGATCTCGCGCATAGCGGCCGTTGCATTACTGTCCTCTGCCCTGCGCACGCGCGGCAGCAACCCCTCCTAAGGTGAGTCCAGAGAGGGGCGAAGTCCCGTCCGCACGACTCGCGATTCCATCGGAGCCCATCGCAGTTTACCCTGAGGCCCTCGAAGGGGCAAAGGTACAGGGGATGTGCCCCTGTTTCCTCTTACAACCTTTGCGGGTGGGCGGGTGGGAGCAACCAGACTTGCCAAAGCTGAGCGGCAGCATGCTGCCACGCCGCCCCGCCGGTTTGCCGCGCTGGGGGACTGGCTCGCAAGCGGCGCGATGGAAAATGGTGGCAGGCGAACAACCGGCAGGCCCAGAGATTAGCTCAGTGGTGAAGGGCTATAATCCCAGTGCCCCATGGAACTGAGCACGCTCCTGAACCCATCGCAGATCGAAGCCGTCCAGGCAGTGGACGGGCCGGTGTTAGTTGTGGCGGGGCCGGGAAGCGGGAAGACGCGGGTGATCGTGTACCGCATCGCGTATCTGGTGCGGACGTGCGGCGTCCGGCCGTCGCGGATCATGGCGGTGACGTTCACCAACAAGGCGGCACGGGAGATGCGGGACCGCATTGACCAGGTGCTTGGCGGTGCGCAGCAGAACCTGACCATGGGGACGTTCCACGCCATCGGCGCGCGCCTCTTGCGGACGTATGCGGATAGCGCGGGCTTGGACCCCAACTTCGTGATCTACGACGCGGACGACCAGACGCAGGTGGTAAAGCGGTCGCTGGAGGACGCAGGGGTTGACCACAAGAAGTTCAGCCCGAATGCCGTGAAGCATGCCATCTCCGCGGCGAAGTCGCAGATGGTGACACCCGCGGAGTTCGCGGGGAGAAAAAGCAATTACTTCGATGAGATCGTGCACCGGGTGTACGATCGGTACGAAGCGGTGCTGGAGCAGAGCCACGCCCTCGACTTCGACGACCTGATCGTGCGGGTGGTGCGGCTGCTGGAGGGGAACGCCGAGGTGCGGGAGCGCGTGCAGGACCGCTACGTGCATGTGCTGGTGGACGAGTTCCAGGACACCAATGCGGCGCAGTACCGCATGGCGCGGCTGATCGCGGAGAAGCACCGCAACCTGTGCGTGGTGGGCGACCCCGACCAGGCCATCTATTCGTGGCGGCAGGCGGATGTGGCCAATATCCTGAACTTCGAGAAGGATTTTCCCGGGGCCCGCGTGATCCATCTCGAGCAGAACTACCGCTCCACGGGCACGATCATCAAGGCGGCGGACAAGGTGATCGCCGTGAACCGCAATCGCCCGCAGCGCAAGCTATGGACGGAGAATAGCGACGGGCTGCCGATCATCGTCCATGACGCGCTGAACGAGCAGGACGAGGCCCTGTTTATCGTCAACGAAGTGGACCGGCTGGTGAAACGGGAGGGGTTCAAGCACGGCGACTGCGCCGTGCTGTACCGCACCAACGCCCAATCGCGGGCGGTGGAGGAGGCGTTCGTGCGGTACGGGCTGCCGTATCACCTGGTGGGGGCCACGCGCTTTTACGAGCGGCGCGAGGTGAAGGATGTGCTGGCCTACCTGCGGGTGACGTATAACCCGTACGACGACGTGAACCTGCTGCGGATCGTGAACGTGCCGTCGCGGGGGATCGGGCAGAAGAGCCTGGACGAGCTGGCGCGCTGGGCGAACCGTCGCTCCCTGCCGCTGTATGCGGCGATCCAACTGCTGGGCGAACCGCCGGAGCAGCGCGGCGAGGGGCCGGACCTGGGACAGCGGGCGGAGAAGGCGCTGGCGGGATTCCTCGAACTCATTCGGGGGCTGGAGGCAGAGGCAAAGGGATCGAATGCGGCAGACTTGATCAAGCGCGTCCTGGCAGAAACGGGCTATCGCGATTATTTGCTGGCGAGCGACGATGACGGGGAGGACCGGCTGGAGAACGTCATGGAGCTGCGGACGGTGGCGGAAGAGTTCTCGCACTTGCGAGGAATGGACAGCCTGGCGGCGCTGCTGGAGCAGGTGGCGCTGGTGGCGGATTCGGACAACGTGGGAGAGAAACCGAACTCCACCACGCTGATCACGCTGCATCAGGCGAAGGGCCTGGAGTACCCCGTCGTATTCATCGCCGGGATGGAGGAGGGACTGCTGCCGCACGCGCGGTCCATGGAGGACGCCGCGCAGATGGAGGAGGAGCGGCGGCTGTGCTACGTGGGGATGACGCGGGCGCAGCAGCGGCTGTACCTGGTGCGGGCGTACCGTCGCGCGGCAATGGGGATGCGCAGCGCGAACGAGCCTTCGCGGTTCTTGCGCGACGTGCCGCCGGAGCTGACGGCGCTGCCGCAGCGGAAGCGGGTGCAGGCGGCGGGTTTTCAACCGGAGATGCGCATGGCGGCGATGTCGGGGGCGGCGGCGCGGGACCGCGAGGCAGCGTCTGTGGCGCCTGCGGGGCCCCCGGCGTATAAGGCAGGAGAGCGCGTGAAGCACGGGACTTTCGGGGAAGGGGTGGTGATCACCTGCCACCCCAGCGGGAGCGACCAGGAGGTGACGGTGGCCTTTCGCGGGACAGCGGGAGTGAAGAAGCTGCTCCTGTCGTTCGCGCCGCTGGAGCGGGTGCAGGCGTGAGGAAAGGCGTATGAAAATCCTCGGCATAGAGACATCGTGCGACGAGACGTCGGCGGCGATTGTGGAGGACGGATCGCGGGTGCTGTCGAATGTGATTGCGTCGCAGGTGGAGGCGCACGCGCGGTACGGGGGGATCGTGCCGGAGGTGGCGTCGCGCCAGCATGTGCTGGCGATTGTGCCGATGGCGCAGCGGGCGATGGCGGATGCGCGGGTTGCGTGGCCGGAGATCGGGGCGATCGCGGTGACGTGCGGGCCAGGGCTAGCGGGGGCGCTGCTGGTGGGGGTGAACGCGGCGAAGGCGATGGCGCTGGGTCGCGGCGTGCCGCTGGTGGGGGTGAACCACCTGGAGGCGCATATCTACGCGAACTGGTTAGGCCGCGATGGCGCGCTGGGAGAGCCTCCGCCGCTGCCGCTGGTGTGCCTGATCGCGGCGGGGGGGCATACGGACATCGTGCTGATGCGGGGGCATGGCGACTACGCCGTGCTGGGCAGGACGCGGGACGATGCGGCGGGGGAGGCGTTCGATAAGGTAGCGCGGATTTTGGGGCTGGGCTATCCGGGGGGGCCGCCGCTGCAGCGCATCGCGGAGGAGGCGACGGCGCCGTTCGCGCTGCCACGGGCGTGGATGAAGGGGACGCACGATTTCAGCTTCAGCGGGCTGAAGACGGCAGTGTTGCACCTGGCGCAGGCGCAGGGGGTGTACCCGCTGCCGGAGGACGCAGCGGCACGGCAGGCGATGCGGCCGACGATTGCGAACATCGCCGCGGGGTTTCAGGAGGCGGTGGTGGACGTGCTGGTGGAGAAGACGCTGGCGGCGGCGCAAGAGCACGCGGCGCGGACGGTGATGATCGCGGGCGGGGTGGCGGCGAACGGGCCGCTGCGGAAGCGCGTTACGGAACGCTCCAGCGTGCCGGTGCGTATCCCGCCGCATGTGCTGTGCACGGACAACGCGGCGATGATCGCGGCGTGCGGCTATTTTTCGCTACAGCGCGGGGTGCGCAGCGGGATGGATTTGGACGTGACGCCGAATATGGCGCTGGGGACGAGATAGGCCGTTAGGCGCGCCCCGTCTTGAAGTGGGGCATGACAGCTTCGGCGAAGAGTTTGAGGCGGCGTTTGTTGGCGGCGAGGGAGACGTCCGGGGCGCGGCCGAGGGAGAAGAGGATGTGGCGGTAGCCCATCTGCTCCATCAGCTCCACTTGGGCGCGGACGCGGGCAGGGTCGCCGGCGATGAGGGTGCGCTGCCAGAAGAAATCGGCGTCCAGGTCAAGGTTGCGTGAGGCGTAGCGGTCGCGCCAGTAGTAGTAGCCCGCGGCGAACTCGCCGGTTTTTTCCACGGGGATGCCTTCCTTGCTGCCCGCGGCGACAGTGGGGTCCTGGGCGTAGGCCTGGGCTTCATCGGCCATGCGACGGGCTTCGGCTTCTGTTTCGGCGATGATGAGGCCGCGGAGGGCGCCGAGCTGGGGTTCGCCGGTGTGGCCGTGCTTGGCGGCTTGTTCGCGCCACTCTTCGGCGGCGCGGCGGAGGCGGCTGAAGGTGGCAAGAGGGTCGGCGATGAAGGGGATGCCCTTGGCGGCGTAGTGGGCGATGGTCTCTGGACTGACGGCGGCGGTCCACACGGGCGGGTGCGGCTTCTGCAAGGGCTTGGGGAGCACCTCGACGGGGTCGAAATGGTAGTGCGTGCCGCTGGCGCCGACGCGCTCCTCGGTCCAGGCGCGGGTGATGATGTCGAGGGATTCATCGGCGCGGGCGCGGGCTTCCGCCATGGGGACGCCGAGACCGGCGAACTCGATGGACTGGTAGCCGCGGCCGAAGCCGAACATGAGACGCCCGTTGGAGAGGACGTCCACGAGGGCGGCCTCTTCGGCGATGCGGAGGGGGTGCTGGAAGGGGAGGACGACGACGGCGGCGCCGATCTTGATGCGGCGGGTGCGGGCGGCGGCGAAGGAGGCGAAGGGCATGATGGAAGGGACGATGCCGTAATCGCGGAAGTGGTGCTCGGCGATCCAGGCGCCGTCGAAGCCGAGGTCTTCGGCGTACTGGATGAGCTCCATTTCGTAGGCGTAGACTTGCTGGTGGCTCCAGGCGCGGGGCCAGTGGAAGAGGTGGAAGGTGTGGAACTGCATGTGGTGTCCCTGCGACAGTGTGAGGCAATTCTAGGCGGGGACAAGGGGATGCGTCAAAGCAAGCGTGCCTCACCCTAGCCCTCTCCATCCGAAATGGAGAGGGGATTCGTGCTGCCGCACAGCTAGGACAAAGGTCGTTGTCCCCACGCGCCGACCCGCAGAATCAGGAGCCCTGAGGTACGCCCATGCTTGCTGTTTCGCCCACCGTGGGCAGAGGAGCAGCGAGCCATCCCCCCACCCCCTTCCTTATCCTGGAAGGGGGTGGGGATAAGACGGAGGTACAGGGGCACATCCCCCGTACCCTTGCCAAAGATGGGCTTCGCCCCTCTTTGGACACACCCCAGGAAGGAAGGGCGGGCGTCAAAGGAAGCACACGGGGAACAGCTAGCGCAGGGAGCGGGCAGGTTGGCGCAGGAAGAGGCGGGCACCGTCAACATCGCGCGGGGTGGGAGGGTCGGGGCGGTAGGCGGCGGCGAGCCTATCAGGAAAACCCGCAGGGGCACCCCACTTCTGTACGGAGTGCTTGCCCCCAGCGGGCGCAAGCAGGTGCTGTGCTATACTAGAAGGGTTCCGAGAGCAACTTGCAAGAGCGCCCCGATTTCCGTGTCCCTGTTGATGCTGAAGACGACGCGACGCTTGCTGGAAGCCGGACAACGCCAAAAGGAGCGTCGCATGAACATCTACGTTGGGAATTTGGTGTACGAGGTCACGGACGGGGAGTTGGAGGCTGCGTTTGCGCCCTACGGGCAGATAGTGTCCGCTCGCGTCATCTCTGATAAGTTCACGGGCCGGTCCCGTGGCTTTGGGTTCGTGGAGATGGCGAACAATCCTGAGGGAGAGGCCGCAATCAAGGGGCTGAACGGCAAGGACATGAAGGGCCGTCCGCTGACAGTGAACGAGGCGCGGCCGCGCGAAGAGCGTACTGGCGGCGGCATGGGTGGCGGGATGGGCGACGGTGGCCGCAAGGGCGCAGGGTCGCGCTGGTAGTCCGGGCTGGCTTGTAATAAGCAGGCGATGAAGAAGGCCCGGGCGTTGTCCCGGGCCTTCTGTCCTTTGCAGGAGGCTGGATATGAAGTGCCCCAAATGTTCTGGGCTGGTGGTGAAGGCGAAGGACGAGCGGGACGCGGACAACACGCATTGCGTGAACTGCGGGTGGCGAGCTGCGCCGAAGAAGCCCCGCGACGAACGGCCGACGGGCGGATCGTACGGGTCGTCGTATGATCGCCGCGTGCGATGGTAGCAGCCGGGCGGCGCTAGACGCCGCGACGGGTGGGCCCCCAGATATATTTGTGGGCCTGCAACGACACCCTGGCCTGTGGCGCTTCTGCCTTGACCCACTCCACCAAGGCACCGGGCTCAAGTTGGTCCCACGCCGGAGTGAACAGCGTCTGGGCGCTTGTGTGATGCTGGCGCAGGACGGCGAGGGCGAAGTCAAAATCGGCGCGTGAGGCGACGACGAACTTCACCTGGTCGGCGGGACGCAAGCGGGGCAGCGTGTCGAGCTTGTTGATGCGCTCCATGGAAGAGCCGGGGCATTTGACGTCTACAACCCAGCTATCTATGGGGGCGTCAGGCGGGATGGCGAAGCCGCCTGCGGTCTCCACCTCTATCCAGTAGCGGCGCTGCTTGAGCGCGCGCGCGAGGGCGAGGAAGTCTTTAGGCTGGGCGAGCGGCTCGCCGCCGGTGATGCAGACGTGGGTGGCGGGCCATTGGGCCACGGTGTTCAGCACCTGCTCCAGCGTGTGATTTTCGCCACCGGCGGTGTCCCAGGTGTAGGCGGAATCGCACCAAGCGCAGCGGTAAGGGCAGCCCTGGAGGCGCACAAAGACCATGGGGACGCCAGTATAGACGCCTTCGCCCTGGATAGAGTAGAAGATCTCGCTAATGCGCATGGGAGGCCTGAGCCAGTATAGGCCGCGTTTCACCGGGCTGGCAAATCTGTTATTTGCCCTAGCCGTGGACAGACCTCGTTGCCCCCACCCGCCCACCCACGTGCGTTGAAAGAGGGAGACAAGGGGAAACCCCTCCGATGGAATCGCGAGTCGCGCCGGGCGAACGGCCCGTCGGGACTTGTAATTCCCGTGCAGAGGAGGCTCTGCCTCCTCTGCACTCCTCCAGATAGGGGAGTGCTTACGTCAAGCGAGGGCGCGCGTGGATTGCAGGCGGCGAGACAGGCAGGCGCGTTGACACGGTGGCGGCGAGGGTGAAGAATGCTGCCATCCAAGGAGCGCCGATGGAGCCGCAACACGTCTTGTATGAGGTGCGCGAGGGGATCGCCACTATCACGCTGCATCGCCCGGAAAAGCTGAACGCGCTGACGCTGGCGATGGAGCAGGATCTGGCGCGGGTGTGGGCGGAGGCGCAGCGTGACCCCAAGGTGATTGTGTGCATTGTGACGGGGGCGGGGGAGAGGGCGTTCTGCTCAGGGCTGGACGTTCAGGTGATGCCGGAGGGGACACGCGCCGATGAACTGCGACAGTCCGGCGGCGTGGCGCGCGCGCTGCACTTCACGGCGATCCAGAACCAGTGCTGGAAGCCGGTGATCACCGCGGTGAACGGCCTGGCGAACGGCGGCGGACTGGAGTTCATCGCCGACAGCGATATTGTGATTGCCTCGGAAGGGGCGACGTTCTTCGATACGCATACCGCGGTGGGGCTGATCTCCACGTATGCGATGATCGTGCTGGCGCGGCGCATCCCGTTCGAGGCGGTGCTGCGCATGTCGCTGATGGGGGGTCGCGAACGGATGACGGCGCGGCGGGCGTATGAGATTGGGCTGGTGAGCGAGGTGGTGGCGCAGGAGCGGTTGCAGTCGCGGGCGCGGGAGATTGCAGGGCTACTGCAGCAGAACTCGCCGGCGACGATGATGGCGACGAAGCGTGCGCTGTGGGAGGCGCGGGACTTTGGGCTGGCGGGAGCTTTGGCGCATGGGCGGGAGGCGCTGCGCGCGGCGATGGAGCACCCGGACTGGCAGGAGGGGGTGCGGGCGTTCCGGGAGAAGCGGTCGCCGCGGTGGGCGCCTCCGAGCTAGGCAGGGGCGCGGGCTGCGCAGGGCGACGGTTCCGCGCTATCCTTAGATGATCGTGGCGGCGGGTGCTGCCGCGGAATGTGACGAACCATCCCCCTGCCACCTTCCTTTTCTGGAAGGGGGTGAAGACAGGAGGCGCAGGGGCACATCCCCTGTAACCCTTGCCAAAGATGGGCTTCGCCCCTCTCTGGACATTCCCGAGGATGGGATGCTGCCAGATGTTGGGGCGAAGCCCTCCTTTGCTGAAACGGGGTAAGATTGGGGACACCCCAAACCCCGGCCCCGACGTATTGGGGCACCCCAGTCAACAAGAAAAGAGCGCGTGCGGCGTGTGGGGGCGGCGTTGAAGGAGAGGCAGATGGCAAAGTCAAGGGAGTCGGGGTCGGCGAAGGTGCGGGGGAAGATCGGGCACCCGGTGATTGATGCGGACGGGCACGTCCTGGAAGTGTCGCCGGTGCTGCTGGAGTACATCGCGCAGATCGGCGGGAGCGGGATGGTGCAGCGGTACATGGAGTCGCCGCCGATGCGGAGGTTTGCGCGGCAGATGGCGCTGCGGACGCCGCTGGCGGAGCGTCGCGACCACTGGTCGGGGCTGTCTACGTGGTGGATGTTTCCCACGAAAAACGGGCTGGACCGCGCCACGGCGATGTTCCCTCGCTTGTTGAACGAGCGGATGGATGAGCTCGGGTTCGATTACGCGATCCTGTACCCCACGGAGGGGGTGACGCTGACGACCATCGCCGACCCGGAGCTGCGGGGGGTGGCGACGCGGGCGCTGAACACGTATCTGATGGACTTGCTGCGGTCGTATGCGCGGCGGATGACGCCGGTGGCGCTGATCCAGACGCATGCGCCGGAAGAAGCGGTGGCGGGCCTGGAGCATGCGGCGGCGCTGGGGTTCAAGGCGGCGGTGCTTTCGGGGTATGTGATCCGCCCTGTGCCGAGGGTGGCGCGGGAGATGCCGAAGGCTTCGAGCTATGCGTCGCGACTGGACTTGCTGGCGCTGGACAGCGAGCAGGATTACGACCCGGTGTGGGAGGCGTGCCGCAGGCTGAAGATCGCGCCGGCGTTCCACAATACGAGCATGGGATTTGGGACGCGGCGGTCGCCGGCGAACTTCGTGTTCAATCACATTGGCGGGGCGGCGCAGGCGCTGGAGGCGATCGCGAAGTCGCTGGTGCTGGGAGGGGTGACGTACCGCTTCCCCGACCTGACGTTTTCGTTCCTGGAGGGGGGCGTGGCGTGGGGGTGCTCGACGTATGCCGACCTGATTGGGCATTGGGAGAAGCGGAACGTGGCAGCACTTTCGTGGGTGGACCCGGAGAATCTGGATGCGGGGCTGATCGAGGGGCTGGCGCGGGAGTATGGGGATGCGCGGGTGCAGGCGTCGCTGGGCAAGTTGTCCACGCAACTACGTGAAGAGCAGCCGAGGCCGGCGGAGCGGGATGACTTCGCGCGGTGCGGGGTGTCGCGGGCGGAGGATTTCGTGGAGAGGTATGCGCGGCCGTTTTTCTTTGGGTGCGAGGCGGATGACCCGATGACGGCGTGGGCGTTTGACCGGCGGGTGAACCCGTTTGGGCAGCAGTTGCAGGCGATGCTGGGGAGCGACATCGGGCATTGGGATGTGCAGGAGATGCGGGAGGTGCTGGCGGAGTCGTATGAGTTGGTGGAGCATGGGTTGCTTTCGCCGGAGGATTTCCGGCAGTTTACGTTTGGCAATGCGGCGCGGGCATATGCGTCGGTGAACCCAGCGTTTTTCGAGGGGACGTCGGTGGCGGAGGCGGTGCGGGGTCTGGGGTAGGCGGGTTGCTGCCGCTCAGCGTTGGCTAACCTCGTTGCTCTCACCCGCCCACCCGCATACGTTGTAAGAGAAGACAGCGGCACATCCCCTGTACCTCTGCCAGAAAGGGGTTTCGCCCCTTTCTGGACTTGCCCCAGGCCCGGAGCCAGGCTCGCAACTGCCGGGGGCGGGCGTGGTATGCTGGAGGGCGGGCAGCAGCGGCTGCCGCATCTGTAGGATCGTGTATCGAGGCGGCCGGTGTGTTGTTGCCGGCATGAGTGTGTGTGGATATTCTGACGCTGGCCGCAGCAGCGGCGATAGGGTATGTGACGGGGTCGGTGTCGTTCGCCCAGGTGGTGGCGAGAGGCTGGCCTGCGCTCGATGTGCGGCGGTTGCGGGAGCAGTCCGCGGGGGCTTCCACGGTGTACCGGCTGCGGGGCAGGCAGGCGGCGGCGGCGGTGTTGCTGGGGGATGTGGGGAAGGGCGTGGCGGCGGTGCTGGTGGCTAGGTGGCTGATGTCGGAGCAGGCGGCGATGGTGGCGGGGGCGGCGGCGGTGGCAGGGCATAACTGGCCAGCGTTCCACAGTTTTAAGGGTGGTCGCGGGGTGGCGCCGGCGGCGGGGGTGCTGGTGGCGCTGGCGCCGGTGGCGCTGGGGTGGAGTGTGGCGCCGGCGTTGGCGGTGTTTGTGGTGACGCGGAATATTTTGATGGCGAGCGCGGGTCTGTTCTGGAGCGGGGCGGCGCTGGCGTGGGCGATGGGGTACCCGGATGCGCTGGTGCTGTTTGCGCTGGCGTTGCCGGCGGCGGTGGGGGTGTATGCGCTGGCGGCTCGGCGTCGGTTGCCGCTGGGGGAGCGGTGGCGGAGTACGTTCTTGCGGGGGACGCCGCGCTAGCTCCGTGCGATCTGAGAACCCTCCGATATGATCGGAGTCATCAGGGCATAGACTTTCTTGGAAGCAAGGGTTCCCAGGCCCTCTCAAAGAACTTCAACGCTGGGTTCCGCGGGCGGGCGAGGATCAGGCCCGCCATCAGAACCCAGAGCTAAGGCTCGCGGCAAGGGTATGGGAGTGCGTGTTTCAAGCGAGGGCGCGCAGATGGCCAGGACAGGTGCTACTTGCAGAATTGGTGCTAGAGGCCGTCAGCCATGAAATAGTGAGACGCAATACTGGAACGGGCAAAATCGCTCTAGTCTCAGGTACAGAGGTTGACTCCCTGGAGTTGGCCTACCGAAAATTCCGTGAAGAGTACGCTGGAACGATTCATACGGCTATCGTGCACGAAAATTTCCGCCCGGGTTCATGAAAGAAGTCGGTGAACTGCTTCTTTCGTGCGGATCCGAGCGGCGAGCCTGTTACAAGAAAACCTGGATATATTTACGGGGTGGCGACACTGACGTCATTCCGCTCCCTCCTGTTGACTTCAGAGGAGCGTTTTTGGGATAATTGGGATAATGAGGTTTAGGAATTGGTTCAAAGGCAACAGAAGTAGAGGGCGCTATGCAGGGGCCGGTGATTGGGGTGATGGAGTCGGTGGAGGAGGGGGCGGGGCCGTATATGGGGTGTGTGGAGGCGGCGGGGGGGACGGCGCTGGTGGTGGATTTGTCACGGGAGGTGGATGTGGAGGGGGTGCTGTCGCGGGTGGCGGGGATGGTGTTTACGGGGGGGGCGGATGTGGACCCGGCGCTGTATGGTCAGTCGGCGCAAGCGGGGGCGGGGGTGCGGTCGCGGCCGGAGCGGGATAGGCGGGAGTTGCCGCTGCTGCGGGCGGCGCTGGCACGGGAGTTGCCGGTGCTGGGGATCTGTCGCGGGATGCAACTGCTGAACGTGGCGCTGGGGGGGTCGCTGGTGCAGGATGTGCCGGGGCACCGTGCGGCGAAGGGCGAGAAGATGCTGACGCACAAGGTGTTCGTGCCGCCGGGGGCAAAGCTGACGAATATTTATAACCTGGGTGGGATTTTGACGGTGAACAGCATGCATCACCAGGGGGTGACGCTGGCGCAGAAGGCGCCGGGGATGCTGGTGGGGGCGTATTCGCTGGTCGGGGACGGGTTTGTGGAGGCGATCGAGCGGCCGGGGTATGAGCGGGGATGGGTGGTGGGGGTGCAGTGGCACCCGGAGCTGCGGGCGGAGGGGTCGGCGTCTACGTTGCAGCAGAAGCTGTTCGAGGCGCTGGTGGCGGAGGCGCGGGGCGCGGGGGTGGAGGCGTGAGGGGGTCGTTACCCTCTCCATCGGTCCCCTGTCTAGGGAAGAGAGCAGGAGAAGGGCACGTCTCGCTCGGCGACATACCTCGTTGTTCCCACCCGCCCTCCCGCATATGTTGTAAGAGAAGACAGGGGCACATCCCCTGTACCTCTGCCAAAGAGGGGCGAGGCCCCTCTTTGGAAACACCGCAGGCGGAGGAAGGCTTCACCCCGGTTGCCACGCCCGTCTACGGCGGATTCGCCCTCTCCGAGGATACGCACTCCGGTCACACCGGAGAGTCCGGTTCCATCACGCATTCGCCCGCAAGGACAGAGAGGGCGCGCGCAGGATGATTGCGGGCACAAGCCATAGCATTGCGGGGCGAGAGGTTCTTCGCTCCGTTCGTAATGACAGGACGGGCCTCCGCGTGACAGGGCAGGGGCGATGAGGGACAATAGATGTCACGATAGGATCGCGGGACGGTAGGATAGATGGGCGACCCTTCGACAAGCTCAGAGTGAGCGAAGGGCAAACGCACAGCGGGAGGGCAGACGGTGGTAACGGATAACATCGGGAATATACGGCCGATAAAGCTGGAAGACGAGATGCGGAGCTCGTATCTCGATTACGCGATGAGCGTGATCGTGTCGCGGGCGCTGCCGGATGTGCGTGACGGGCTGAAGCCGGTGCACCGCCGCATCCTGTACGCGATGGAGGACCTGAACCTCTCGCCGACAAGCGCGTACAAGAAGTGCGCGCGCATTGTGGGCGAGGTGCTGGGGAAGTATCACCCGCACGGGGACAGCTCGGTGTACGACGCGCTGGTGCGGATGGCGCAGGACTTTTCGATGCGCTACCCGCTGGTGGACGGGCAGGGGAACTTCGGCAGCGTGGACAACGATCCGCCGGCGGCGATGCGGTATACGGAGGCGCGGCTTTCGCGGTTCGCCACCGAGATGCTGGTGGACATTGACCAGGACACGGTGGACTTCACGGCGAACTTCGACAACTCGCTGCGGGAGCCGCTGGTGCTGCCGGCGCGGCTGCCGAACTTGCTGGTGAACGGCACGTCGGGCATTGCGGTGGGGATGGCGACGAACATCCCGCCGCATAATTTATCGGAAGTGTGCGACGGCATCACGCATCTCATCGATCACCCGGACGCGGAGATTGACGACTTGATGGCGATCATCAAGGGCCCGGACTTTCCCACGGGGGCGATCATCATGGGGCGCGCGGGGATACGCGAGGCGTACCACACGGGTCGCGGCAAGGTGGTGGTGCAGGCGCGGGCGGAGATCGTGGAGGCGTCGAAGAGCGGGCGGGCGTACATTCTTATTACCGAGCTGCCATACCAGGTGAACAAGGCGGGGCTGATCGAGAAGATCGCCGATTTGATCAAGGACAAGCGCATCGACGGGATCGCGGAGCTGCGGGACGAGAGCGACCGGCAGGGGCTGCGGGTGGTGATCGAGCTGAAGCGGGACACGACGGGCGAGCAGGTGCTGAACAACTTGTATAACCTGACGCCGCTGCGGTCGGCGTTTCACGTGAACATGCTGGCGCTGGTGGACGGGCAGCCGCGGGTGCTGGATATCCGGCATGTGCTGCAGGAGTACGTCAAGTTCCGGCAAGAGGTGGTGACGAGGCGGTCGCGGTTTCAGCTGCAGAAGGCGCAGGAGCGGGACCACATTCTGCAGGGGTTGATCACGGCGCTGGACCACCTAGATGCGGTGATCAAGACGATACGCGAGTCGGACGACGCGGAGACGGCGCGGGGCAATTTGATGACGCGATTCAAGCTGACGCAGCCGCAGGCGCAGGCGATCCTGGACATGCAGCTGCGGCGGCTGGCGGCGCTGGAGCGGAAGAAGATTACCGATGAGCACGACGAGCTGGTGAAGAGGATCGCGTATCTGACGGACCTGCTGGGCAGCGCGAAGAAGATCCTGGGCGTGGTGCGGAGCGAGACGGCGGCGCTGAAGAAAGAGTTCGGCGACGAGCGTGCTTCAGTGATCTCGGACCAGGAGGCGAAGACGTTCGATGCGGAGGACTTGATCCCGCACTTGAACGTGGTGGTGACGATCAGCAACCGTGGATATGCGAAGCGGCTGCCGATCGAGACGTACCGCATTCAGCGTCGCGGCGGGCAGGGGAAGCTGGGGATGATCACGCGGGAGCAGGACGTGGTGGAGCACTTGCTGATCGTGGATACGCACGACCACTTGCTGTTCTTCACGAACAGAGGACGGGTGCTGCACGCGAAGGCGTACCGCATCCCGCAGGAGATCACGCGGCAGGCGAAGGGAACGCCGCTGGTAAACCTGATCCCCGTGGAAGCGGAGGAGAAGGTGACGGCGGTGGTGGCGACGCGGGACTTCCACGCTGACGGGTTCTTGTTCATGGCGACGAAGAACGGGCGGGTGAAGCGGACGGCGATCAGTGAGTTTGCGTACGCAATCACTCGCACGAAGGGGATCATCGCGCTGCGGCTGCAAGGCGGTGACGAGCTGGTGTCGGTATCGTTCGTGGGGAAGGACGATCATGTGATCGGAGTGACGGAGCGGGGTCAGGCGCTAAAGTTTGCGGTGGCCGAGGTGCGGCCGCAGCTGCGGAACGCGGGTGGGGTGCGGGGGATGCGCATCCAGAAGGGCGATCAGCTACTGGATATGTCGCGGGTGCGGGAGGGGGCGTACTTGCTGGCGATCGGCGAGCAGGGGGTGGGCAAGCTGACGAAGCTGGAGCATTACATGCCGCACCATCGCGGCACGAGCGGGGTGACGACGCTGACGATCACGGGACGGACAGGGAAGGTGGCGGCGTCGCGGGTGGTGGACCCGGAAGAAGAGCTGATGATTATCTCCAAGAACGGCATCATGCTGCGGACGACGCTGGAGCAGGTGCGGATCACCGGGCGGGCGGCGCAGGGAGTGCGGATCATGGAGGTGGAGCAGGGCGACAAGGTGTCGTCGATTGCATCGTTCAACGCGGATGAGCCGCCGGTGACGCCGCCATCTGCGGAGCCAGCGAAGCCGGAGGCGATAGCGTCCGCTGCTGCGGCAGCGGCGGTGGCCGAAATGGCACCGGCCGCAGAGGCGGTCGCGGAGGAGATGGCGGAGGAGGAGAAGCCGGAGCAGGAGGCGCCTAAGAAGGCGAAGAAGGGCGCGGCGCAGGCAGGCAAGGGGAAGGCAGCGAAGGCCAAGCCTGCGAAGGGCAAGCCCGAGACGAAGGGTAAGAAGCCCACGGTGGCTAAGCCAGGGAAGAAGCCTGCGCCGAAACGTCCGGGGGCGAAGGCGGCGACGACAGGGCGGGCGATATCGAAGGCGGCAGTGAAGGCGTCGCCGCCGAAGAAGGCTACGGGGGCTAGCAAGGCAGGCGCGACGGCGAAGCCGCCGGTGACGGTCAAGGCAGGCGCGACGGCGAAGCCGCCGGTGACGGCCAAGGCAGGCGCGACGGCGAAGCCGCCGGTGACGGCCAAGGCGGGCGTGGCGGCGAAGCAAGCACCGCCGAAGAAGGCTACGGCGGGCACGGTGGCGAAGCAGCTGGCGCTGAAGCTGGAGGTGCCGGGGAAGAAGGCGGCGAGACCAGCGGCAGCGAAGGCGTCGGTGAAGGGCAGGCCGGGGAAAACGGGGCCAGCGGTGAAGGCGACGACGAAAGCGCCGCAGGCAGCGGCGGGCAAGAAGCCCACGGCGAAGAAACGCTAGCAGCTTACCGGCATAAGTTGCGCACATTTGGTGCAGGGCCGCTCTGGGAGACCGGGGCGGCCCTTGTTGTTTTGGGGGACGGCTGGGGTACGCTTGTTCTGGCACGCACCACAGAGCAGTGAGGAAGGTGGCGACTCATGGCGTTTAGTGATAAGCGCTTGGAAAACATTGACGAGAATGACCTCAAGGCTTTGGTTACGAACGCTGTAGCTGAGGTCAAGACG
>SHYB01000035.1 GCA_009693015.1 Dehalococcoidia bacterium | reverse complement strand
GCGCCGGTGACAATGGCAACCTGACCTGATACGTCTGTACTGGTGTTGTTCATGCGGGCATGCGGCGCTGAGCGCAGTCGTCATTGTATCGCACGGGGTGGGGCGGTCGCGCAGATATTGGTGCGCTACCGCAGGCGGCGTTGACAGCCCATCGAGGCGTCCATACAATGGGCAGGCTTCGCATATCGGGGCCATGTGCGATGGCGCGCAAGGCTGGCCTCTGCTCCTATTTTCCATACTCAGGGACGCCCGGCAAGGATGTGCCCGTGACCGTAGTCAAAGACTTGTTTTCGCTGCAACAATTGGACCTGGCGATCGACCGGCGGATGAAGCGGTTGGCGCAGATCAAGGCGGCGCTCAAAGAGGACGCGGTACTCGCCGGCGCACGGAAAGACCAGGCGGCGTCGCAGGCGGCGTCCAAGGACCTCCAGAGCAAGCAAAAGACCTTGGAGCTGGACCTTGCCACGGCGAAGTCACGGTACGCCACCGTGGAAATGCGGATGATGAGCAACGAGGGCGTGACGGCGCGCGAGTTGCCCGCGATGGAGCGGGAGCTGGCGCATGTGAAGCAGCAGCAAAAGTCGTTGGAAGAGCAGGGCGTGGTGTTGTTGGAGACGCTGCAGAAGACCCACGCTCAGGCGCAAGCGCACGCCGCCAAGGTGCAAGAGTTGGAGCAGGCGTGGCGGGAATCGCAGAGGGACTTGCTGGCGGAGCAAGCGGCGCTGCAAGCAGAGCTGACGCCGTCGCGGGCCGAGCGGGAGGGGCAAGCTGCCGGGGTGCAGGCTGTGACGATGCAGGCGTACGAGCGGCTGCGGATCAAGAAGGCAGGCGTGGCCGTGGCCCGCGTGGAGAAGGGCATCTGCACTGGATGCCGCATCAGCCTGCCCACAATGTTGATCCAGCAAGCGCGCGCCGGGAAGGCGCTGGCGACATGCCCCACCTGCGGTCGCATCATGTTTGCCGAATAAGCGAAACACCCCATCTGGCGGGGATAAGCGCCAGAAGCAAGCGGAGTCATGCAGGAACGTGCGAGCGGATCGCGCGCCGTGGGCGCGGCGGTGCAGGCGCTGGGTTATTTCCGCGACCTGGGTGAGGCCTCACGCGGCAAGCTGCGGTCGGCGCAAGAGCAGGAAAAAGGCTTTAGCGCGCATTGCCTGCGCATGGGGTATGCCTCACGCGGGTTTGTGACGGAGACGGGCGACTCGCAGGCGCAATTTGGGGTGCTGCTGCGGATGCTGGGGCGGGGAGAAGGCAACCTTGTGCTTATCGCCGACCCAGATGTGTTCGGCACGGGCAAGGAAGACGCCGCGCTGGCCGTGCTGGAGGTGGAGTCGATGGGGGCGCGGGTGCAGGTGATTGATGGTAGCATGATTGACCTGATGGGCCTGCTGGTGGCGGCGGGGATGCGCGGCGCGCGCCAGGGCCAGGACTTGGGCGACCGGATCAAGGCGGGCATGCGTTCGCGGGCCATTCGCGGAGAGGGCTTGGGGAAACCGCCGTATGGGTACCGCATCGGCGCGTCACGGCGGCTGGAGATGCACAAGGACGAAGCGGAGACGGTGCGTCTGATCTATACGCTGTACACGCAGAAAAATCTGGGCATCCGCCTCATTGTGCGGCATCTGAACGAGCAGAAGATTCCCACGCGCAAAGGCCGGAACTGGAGCATGGTGACGATCCGCGATATTCTGCGGAATCGCGCATACTTGGGAACGTACACTCGCTTCGGCATGCGGGTGCCGGGAAGCCACCCGGCGATCATGACGCCGGAGCAGTTCCGCTGGGCGCAGCAGAAGATGGATCAGCGGAAGCCAAAGCGGTCGGCTTCGAAAGCTGAGCCGTTTTTGCTCTCCGGGCTGGTGTTCTGCGGCGCGTGCGGCAACCGCATGGTTGGGGTGACGCGTAAGCAGTCATGGACGCGGCGGAAGGACGGCACAAAGGCGCAGAAGCAGTACCGGTACTACCAGTGCCAGTCGCGCACCAACCAGAGCGTGTGCAGCTATCACACGCGGCGCGCCGCCGAACTTGAGCTGTCTATGGTGGAGTTCTTGCAGGCGCAGCGCGCCAAGATCGTGGCGACGAGGAGCAAGCGCGCCACGGTTTCGCCGCAGACGGTGAAGCGGGATATGCAGAAGGCGGAGGTGGATTTGCAGGCCCTGGAGCGCAAGCTGCGGCAGCGGCTGCGCCAGGCGGCCTCCGGCAAGCTCACCGGCGAGCAGTTGCGTTCCGGCGCAGCCCCCTTGCTTCGTACGCGGCGTGAGATGGAGGAGCGCTTGGCGGGGATGCGCAACGGCGGCTCGGGTGATCCCAACCACGCTGGGGGAGATGAAGCGGGCCAGGCTATTGATCGCCTTTCGCAAGGGTGGGAGACGATGGCGCTGGGGGAAAAGCGTGCGGTGCTGGAGGATATGATGGAGCGGGTGACGGTGTTCGATGACCGCGCCGAAGTGGGGCTCCGCAAGGTCTAGCGGCGGGGCGCGGCGTGCGTCACGATAGGAAAGGCTTCACTTTCCTTATGGTGGCGCGACGGGGTTTGGGGTGCGGACGATCCTCCCTGTCCCCCTTCCTTGGCCTTGTTCCAAAAGTCGTAGACATCTGTTGCGCCGCCCCAGTTGTTCTTGGAGATATGCCACTGAGCCATCCCCCTGCCCCCTTCCAGGAAAGGAAGGGGGTGAAGAGGGGGTTACAGGGGGACACCCCCTGTAACCCCCGATCAACGGGGCTGCGCCCCTCTGCACTCCTTGCGGAGAGCCTCACCTTTTCCCGTGAGCGGTTTTGGCGCACAGCCTTGTAGTGTCCCCCGACATGGACAGGCTGGGCGGCGGCGTGTATTGTTTGCCGCATTCCGCCGGGGCTGCTCCGGCGCATCTGAGGTGATTTCATGGGCGACAGGCGTCCCGCGGAGCGAACGGTGCTGGGCTACATGCGTTCTTGCAGTAATTGGGGACGCTGGGGCAAGGACGATCAGCTAGGCACGATGAACTACATCACGGATGCCAAGCGGCGGCAGGCGGCATCGCTGGTGAAAACGGGGGTGAGCGTCACATGCGCCCGGCCCATTACCACGGAGAAGGGGCCGGATGTGATGCATGCGGCATTGCATTACATGGTGCGGAGCGGCGAGAAATGGGCAGGGAAAAAGACGCCGCCTGGGGGCAATCAGGGCGCGTCCGATTTCATCGGCATGGTGTTCCACGGCATGCACGTGACGCATGTGGACAGCCTGTCCCACATCTTCTGGGACGGGAAGATGTACAACGGGTTCTCCTCGGACAAGGTGACGACGGACGAAGGGGCCACGGTGGAGTCCGTGGACCTGCTGAAGAACGGCATCGTGACGCGAGGGGTGCTGCTGGATGTGCCGCGGCATCGCAAGGTGAAGTGGCTGGAGCCGGGGGAAGAGGTGGCGCCGCAGGAGTTGGAGGCGATCGAGCGGGAGTGCGGCGTGCGGGTGGAGCCGGGCGATGTTCTTCTGATGCGCACGGGACATGTGCGCAAGCGCACGGAGCTGGGGCCGTGGGGGCTGCGGTTCCCCGGCTATCGCGCCGACTGCTTGCCCTGGTTCCATGAACGACAGGTGGCGATGGTAGGGTCGGACGTGATCCAGGACCCGATGCCTACGGCGTACAAGCAGCTTGCCATCCCCATACATCAGATCGGCATACCGTTCATGGGGCTGTGGCTGCTGGATAACGCCAACCTGGAGGACGTGGCGGCGGCGTGTGAGAAGCATAAGCGCTGGGCGTTCTCTCTCACCATCGCTCCGCTGCGGGTGGTGTACGGCACGGGATCGCCGGTGAACCCCATCGCCGTGTTTTGAGCGCCCGTAGTGTGTCAACTTGACGTTTGCTCCATTGTCCCGGGCCTAGGATGCTGCCGCGCAGCACTGGCTAACCTCGTTGCTCCCACCCGCCCACCCCTGACGTTATAAGAGAAAACGGGGGCACATCCCCCGTACCCTCTGCCAGAGAGGGGCGTCGCCCCTCTCTGGCCTCTCCCCGCTGCCGGGATTCTGCTAGCGAACTGATACACCACTTGAGCGCCGCTCCGGTTGCGGCGGCGCTTTTGCTGGTGCTACACTGTCCGGTAGCGTTGCTGGTGCCTTACTAGAAGGGGAATCCTTCATGGCGCGTGCCCAGACCCAGGCCAAGACCGTCCTGCTCGCCAATCCACGCGGGTTCTGCGCGGGCGTGGAGCGGGCCATAGATATTGTGGAAATTGCCCTGGAGATGTACGGGCCGCCGGTGTACGTGCGCAAGGAGATCGTGCACAACCCGCACGTGGTGGAGGACCTTCGCAAGAAGGGCGCGGTGTTCGTCGAGAGTGAGGCGGAGGTGCCGTCGGGGCAGGTGGTCATCTTCAGCGCCCACGGGGTCGCGCCGTTGGTGCGGTCGCGGGCGCAGGCGCAGGGCCTCACGGCCATTGACGCGACGTGCCCCCTGGTGACGAAGGTGCATCTGGAAGCCAAGAAGTATGTGAAGGACGGCTGTCATATTCTGCTCATCGGCCACGCTGGGCATGACGAGATTATCGGCACCATGGGCGAGGCCCCGGAGGAAATCCAACTGGTCCAAAACGTAGAGGATGCGGAGCGAGTGGAGGTGCCGAACCCGGACAAGGTGGTGTGCCTGACGCAGACGACGCTGTCACTGGACGATACGCGGGACATTGTGGCGGCGCTGCAACATCGCTTCCCCCAGATGCTTGTACGGAACGATATTTGCTATGCGACGCAAAATCGCCAGACGGCGGTGAAGGGTCTCGCTAAGGACGTGGAGCTGATCCTGGTCGTGGGCGCGGCGAACAGCTCTAACTCGATTCGTTTGATGGAGGTGGCGCGCGCGCAGGGCGTGGCCTCGCACCGCATCGCCGACGTGAAGGAGATTGACGCGGCGTGGCTGGTGGGCGTGGGATCGATCGGCGTCACATCAGGCGCGTCTACGCCGGAGATCAAGGTGTCCGAGGTGTTGGACTACCTTCAGGCGCGCGGCCCGGTGCACGCCAAGGAAGTAACGGTGATCGAAGAGAACGTCACGTTCTCGCTGCCGCGGGAGTTGCGATCACACCAGCGCCGGCGCGGGCGCTAGCGCGGCGGCTGCGGTGTCCTGCGACTTGGTGACGAGGGGAACTGCTCCAACCTTCGGCGGGAGTTGCGATCCCCGGCTTCTTGGGGCGCTAGCGCGGCGGCTGATTTGTCAAGCGACGTGGTGACGAGGGCAACCGTATCCACGAGTCATCGCTCTCAGAGAAGGCGATGATTATGCGGGGCATGCGCCTGCGGTTCGCGATAGTTGCTGGAGGCGCTTGCCTTTTCGTCCTGGCGGCGACGGGCTGCTCCGGCGGGGTTGCACCGCCCGTCCCTACGCTGGTCGAACCAAGCGCAACGGCGGCGCCGTCGGCAACGCCTACTGCGACGGCTACGCCGCGCCCGACGCCTGGGCCTGCCGCCGGCCCCCTCGCGGGAACCACGGTGGTGCGGGATGCGCCGCTGGGGACGGCACAGACTGTGTACGCCGGCACGCTGCTGGAGTTTCGCCTCACCGGCCTTGAGCCGCTGGAGCGCCTGCGCATAACCGAGTTGCCGCCGCAGGGCACGCCGCAAGAGGCGGGCTTCGTGCGCGCCGACCGGCAGGGCGCGGCGCTGTGGCGCAAGGACACGTTGGGCATGGCCAAGGGCGCGTGGCGGGTGCAGGCTGCCGGCGATGGGGGGTCGAACCGCACGCTTTCCTATGTCCTGGCGAACCTCCCGCTGCCTGTAGGAAACGGCGCGCGCGAGGGGATATTCACGGTGTACCGCACGCCGGATGCGGCGTTCTTTTTCACCGACGACGTGGATGCGGCAGCGGTGGTGCTGGCGTTGCAGTACTACCGCCAAGCGATGCCCCAAGTGCTGAAGGACTTCTCGTTTACATTCGACGAGCCGGTGGATTTCTACCTGGTTAAAGGGAGTGAGGCGCTGCTGCGGGAGATACAAGCGGGCGGAGCGGACCAGATTACAGGGTTGGAGCAGGGCGTTTCCCTCGTGGGCTTTTCCCGGTCGGGGGTGTACCTGGATATGAATGCGCAGTTCAACGCGCTGCCGCATCTGGTGATTCACGAGGCGACGCACCAGGTGACGTCGCGCATAGACGAACGGCGGCAGGCGCCGGTGTGGCTGCTGGAAGGCCTCTCGGAGTATGAGGCCGTGAAACAGGCGACGCCGCTGGCGGGGGATGCGGAGCGCCGGCTGCGGCGAGAGCGCCGCGTGTTGGTGCGGGAGGCAATTGCGCAGCAGCGGTGGATAGACTTGCGCGACTTCGGCGAGTTGGGCCAGTTGAAGGCGGAGCAGACGAAGGCCTGGCTGGACCAGGGATATGCGCAGTCGTTTGTCGTGGCGGACTACGTGGCGCAGGTTTACGGGGAGCAGGCGCTGCGGCCGCTGCTGGAACAGCTATCGCGGCGTCCGGCGGAGCAGGACGCGGTGTTCGGCGAGCTGTTCAGCGTGACGTTCGACAGGTTCCAGGAGCAGGTGCGGGCGTGGGTGATGCAGTTGGAAGCGGACGAGGTGGAAGCGCAGGGGCTCAGGACGTTTGCCGCCGAGATGGTGCGGCTTGTGAGCGCCGCGGAGGCGGTGAGCCAGGAGTGGAACAGCTATGTGGCGGCGCGGGCGAATCTGAGCGCGCCGCAACGCACGGTGCGACTCCAGGCGCTGGCAGGGGAGAATGAGAGACTGGGCGTGCGGGCACGCGCGCTCCTAGCGACGAGGCTGGGCGAGGATTCCCGCACGGTGTACTTGGATGGGGTGGCGGCATTTGCCCGCGCAATTGATGCGTTCCAGCGCTATGAGCGGACGCGCATCCGAATTGACCTGGATGCAGGTAACGGGGCGCTGGCGGAGGCGAACCATTTTGTGCAGGCTACAGTTGACCGGCTGGCGACGGCGCTGGCTGGCGCGGGGTTGCCGCGCGACCTGGCCTTTGGAGAGAAGGCGGCACCATAGGGGCGCCCCCTCTTTACTCCCTGGCAGTCCGCAGCCCCCGTGCACTTCGTCAACACGGACCCGCACCCTACCCACAACGGCCTGCCGCAGCTGAACTCCACCGCGTTGAAAAAGGGTGAATCGTATGCCTTCACGTTCAGCTCGCCGGGCATCTTTCCGTACCACTGCTCGGCGCACGTGCCGGAGGGAATGACGGGGCAGGTGCTGGTGCAGTCGTAGGGATGGCCTGACAGCGGTGTGAGGAGCTAGGGTCGTATCTCCAAGACATAGAAAGGCCCCGCCATGTACGGCGGGGCCTTTTGCTTTGCAACGGTTGCTATTTTTTGGATGCGGGCTGCGCGGGTTTGGCGCTGTTGCGATGCTCCAGGGGGACGTAGGCGCGGACGGGGGGGCCGGTGTACACCTGGCGCGGGCGCGCGATGCGGGTCTGCGGATCCATTTGCATCTCACGCCACTGCGCCAGCCAGCCGCTGGTGCGGGCGATGGCGAAGAGCACGGGATACATCTCCATGCTGAAGCCCATCGCCTGGTAGATGATGCCGGAGTAGAAGTCCACGTTGGGATAGAGGCGGCGGCTGATGAAGTACTCGTCCTGGAGGGCGATGCGCTCAAGCTCGGTGGCGATGTCAATGAGGGGGTTGCGCCCCGTGGTCTCGAAGACTTGCTCCGCTGTGGCGCGGATGATCTTGGCGCGGGGGTCGTAATTCTTGTACACGCGGTGGCCGAAGCCCATGAGGCGTTCATTGCCCACTTTGACGCCCTTGATGAAATCGTTGACCTTGTCCTTGGAGCCGATGCGCCGCAGCATGTTGATGGCGGCCTCGTTGGCGCCGCCGTGCAGAGGGCCGTAGAGCGCGCCGATGGCCCCAGCCAAGGAAACATAGGGGTCGGCTTGGGACGAGCCGATGGAGCGCATGGCGTTGGTGGAGCAGTTCTGCTCGTGGTCGGCGTGGAGGATGAAGAGGAGGTCGAGGGCGCGCTCCAGCACAGGGTTGGGCTTGTACTTGAGCTCCCCCTTCTTCCATAGCATATTGAGGAGGTTGCCGGCGTAGGACAGGTCATTGTCGGGGTAGACGTAGGGCTGGCCCTGGCGGTGGCGGTAGGCGTAGGCGGCAAGCGTGGGCATCTTGGCGATGGCGCGGGCGATCTGAAGTTCGCGGGATTCGGCATTGCCCACGTTCTTGGCGTCAGGATAGAAGGTGGAGAGCGCGCCCGCGGCGGAGACGAGGATGCCCATGGGGTGGGCGTCATACTGGAATGCGTCAATCAGCTTGCGAATGTTCTCATGAACAAAGGTGTGATCCTTGATATTGGCTTCCCATTGCGCCAGCTCGGCTTTGGTGGGGAGCTCTCCGTAGAGGACGAGGTAGGCTACCTCAAGGAATGTGCTCTTCGCCGCAAGCTCGTCGATGGGGTAGCCGCGATGCCGCAGAATGCCCTTGTCCCCGTCAATGAAAGTGATGGCGCTTTTGCAGGACGCGGTGTTGTCGAACGATGGGTCGTAGCCGAGGAGGCCGAAGTCGTCGGCGCTGGTCTTGATTTGTCTAAGGTCGAGCGAGCGTACTGTGCCGTTTTCGATGGGAACGGTGTACTGCTTGCCGGTGCGATTGTCTGTGATGGTCAGGTCGTTCGACGGCATACCCGCTCCTCTGCATGACCACTGGAATGTTTGCAGCGACATTCGGGCGCGGTGAGAGGCGGCCCAAAATCGCAGCCCCAATAGCTTACTCGTAAAACATGGTGCTGACAATGGGCCGACAGTGTTGGCGGGACGTGACACCCGTATTAGATATAATCGGGGCGCACGCGTGCAGGCGGAAGGCTGGAAGGAGCGGGCGATGCAGATCGGCGATATGCAGGTGGAGATGCTGAGCGACGGCACCATGCGCAACGACGGCGGGGGGTTCTTCGGCACGGTGCCCAAGGTGCTGTGGGAGCGGGCGATGCCCCCCGACGAACGGAACAGGGTGAACCTGAAGCTGAACTGCGTGCTGGTGCGCGCCGGGGGGAAGAATATCCTTTTGGATACCGGCGTGGGGGCGAAGCATAACGTGAAGACGCAACATATTTTCTATCTGGACACGGGTCACCTGCCGGCCGACCTGGGACGCCACGGGCTGGCGCCGGAGCAGATTGACGCGGTGGTGTTCAGCCACTTGCATTTCGACCACGCGGGCGGGGCGACGCAGCGCGATGCCGCGGGGTCGCTGCGGGTGACGTTCCCTCGCGCGCAACACCTGGTGCAGCGCACCGACTGGGACGAGGCGACGCATCCCAACCCGCGCAGCGCGGGAGGCTACTTTGAGCAGGACTTCGCGCCGCTGCGGCAGGCGAACCAGCTGGAGCTGCTGGACGGCGACACGCAGATCGCACCGGGGGTGTGGTGCCGCGTGACGGGCGGGCATACCGCGGGACATCAGATCGTGACGCTGGAGGTTGACGGGCGCACGGCGTGTTTCTTCGGCGACCTGATTCCGACGCCGCATCACCTGCCGGTGCACTACACCCAGGCGTATGACTTGTTCCCCCTGGACGTGATGGCGAAGAAGCGGGAATTGCTGACGCGGGCGGTGCGGGAGCAGTGGCTGGTGCTGTTCGATCACGAGCCGGAGCACCCGGTGGGGTATGTGACGCAGCGGGAGGACGGGCGGTTCGGGTGGAAGGCGGCGGAGGCGTAGGAGGGCAGCAGAGAAATTGCGCAAATTTCCCTTGTCCGCCCACTGTCGCCCTGCTATACTGATCCACTGAAGCGCTATGGTGCAAACTCCTGTAAAGACAGTGGCCTATGAGGCCGTGATTGGGCTGGAAGTCCACGCCCAAGTGCTGACGCGCAGCAAGATGTTTTGCGGCTGCGCGGCGGACTATCAGTCGGCTGCGCCCAACACGCGGGTGTGCCCGGTATGCATGGGGATGCCCGGCGTGCTGCCGGTGATAAACAAGGCGGCGGTGGAAGCCACGGTTCTCACGGGCCTGGCGCTCCACTGCACCATCGCCGAGCGGCCGAAGTTCGATCGCAAGAACTACCCGTACCCTGACCTGGTGAAAGGTTACCAGATATCGCAGTACGATCTGCCCATCTCGGCAAAGGGCTGGCTGGAGATTGACCTGGATGGCGAGCGCAGGCGCGCGGGTATTACACGGGTGCATCTGGAGGAGGACACGGCGAAGCTGCTGCATCGCTCCGATCCCAGCGGGGAAAGTTACAGCCTGATTGACCTGAACAGATCGGGCACGCCGCTGATGGAGATCGTGGGGGAGCCGGACCTGCGGTCGGCGGAAGAGGCGCGGCAGTATTTGATGAAGCTGCGCACGATCTTGCAGTACCTGGGTGTGAGCACGGGGAACATGGAAGAGGGCAGCTTCCGCTGCGATGCCAACGTCAGCGTGCGCCCCGTGGGGAGCACGGCGTACGGCACCAAGGTGGAAGTTAAGAACATGAACAGCTTCCGCTCGGTGTACCGTGCGCTGCAGTTTGAGGTGCAGCGGCAGCAGGACGTGCTGCAATCGGGCGGGCGCGTGGTGCAGGAGACGCGGGGGTGGAGCGATGCGAAGGGCGCGACGCAAAGCCAGCGCAGCAAGGAACAGGCGCACGATTACCGCTACTTCCCCGAGCCTGATCTTCCACCGCTGCATCTGGAACCGGCGTGGGTAGAGCAGGTGCGCTCGCGGCTCCCCGAGTTGCCGGATGCGCGCCGCGATCGCTTCCAGGAGCAATACGGACTCTCGCTGTATGACGCGCGGCTGCTGGTGGCGAGCAAGGCGCTGGCGGAATTTTTCGAGCGCACGGTGGCTGCGGCGCAGAGCGGCGACGCGAAGTCGCGGGCCAAGGGCGCGGCGAATTGGCTTTTGGGCGAGGTGAGCCGCCTGCTCAACGCGGAGGGGGTGGAGATCGATTCGCCGAATGTGAAGATCGGCCCGGAGCATGTGGCGGAGATCGTGGACCTGCTGGAGCACAAGACGGTGAACCAGACGGTGGCGAAAGAGGCGATGGAGGAGGCGTTCCGCACGGGCAAGAAGCCTTCGCAGATCGTGCAGGAACGTGGCGCAACGCAGATCACCACTACGGAGGCGATTGCGCCCGCGGTGGATGCGGCGATTGAGGCCAACCCGCAAGCGGTGAAAGACTATCTGGCGGGCAAAGAGACGGCGGTGAAGTTCCTCGTGGGGCAGGTGATGAAGGCCACGAAGGGACGAGCAAACCCTACAATGGTGCAGGAGATGCTCACGCAGCGTCTCTCGGCAAGGAAGGCGTAAGGCAGCCAGCGCATGGAAACAACGCTCAATATCATTACGATTCTGCTCTCCGTTTTGATCACCGCAGGAATACTGCTACAGGTGAAGGGGATCGGCTCGGGGTTCTTCGGCGAGGCGTACTCCACGTTCCGCACGCGGCGCGGCTTTGAGCAGACGCTGTTTCGCGGCACGCTGATCATGATGGTGGTGTTCGTGGGCCTTTCGCTGGCGCGCTTCCGCATCCTCTAACGCCCCGGCGAAAGGATGCCCCCGCATGGCGGCGATCGTGACCCTCACCACGGATTTTGGGCTGAGGGATTCCTATGCGGGCGCGATGAAGGGTGTGATCCTTTCGATACTGCCCGCGGCGACAGTTATTGACATAACGCATAACGTGCCGCCGCAGGACGTTCGCCACGGAGCGTTCGTGCTGGCAGGCGTGGCGGCGGCGTTCCCTCGCGGCACGGTGCACGTGGCGGTGGTGGACCCTGGCGTGGGCACGCGCCGCAGGGCGATTGCGGTGGGGGCGGGGGGGCAGACGTTTGTGGGGCCGGACAACGGCGTGCTGAGCGTGGCTCTTGGACTTGCGGGCGCGGGTAACTCGGCGCGGCGGGTGCCGTTGCCCAAGGGGGCGCGCGGCGTGGAGCTCACCAACCTGCGCTTTCATCTGCCGCGCGTGAGCGCCACGTTTCACGGGCGCGATATCTTCGCGCCGGCGGCGGCGCATCTGGCGAACGGCGTGGCGTTGGGGTCGCTGGGCGTGGCTATTGCACAGGTGCGGGCGCTAGGGCTGCCTGGCGTGCGTCGCCGTGCAGATAGGAGCGTGAGCGGCGTGGTGGCGCACGTGGACGGCTACGGCAATCTGGTGACGAACATCGCTGCCGCCGACCTGCCCAAAGGCGCGGTGCAGGTGACGGTGGCGGGGAAAACGATACGAGGCCTGAGTCGAAATTTCACCCAGGGTGGCCCGCTGCTGGCGATCGTGGGGAGCTACGGCCTGCTGGAGATCGCGGTGCGCAACGGCAGTGCGGCGCAGGCGCTAGGGGTGAAACGAGGGTCGAGGGTGACGGTGCGCGGGAAGTAGGGGGCGTCGCCGCGGGCTATTCAGGGCGCGGTGGGCTTGGGCTGCTGCGCCGATTGCTGTGGTGAACCGGCGATCAGCGCGCTCATGCGAATATCCCGCACGGTGGGCGAGGCGATGAGGAACAGCAGGGCGATGGCCGCGGCGGCGGCGGCCATGACGCGAGTGATCATGGGGGCGCCGATGGCGTCAGCGCCTGCGCCGGCGATCAGCGCTCCCAGGGGCAGGAAGCCGTTGCTCAAGAGCAAGACGCTGGTGACCCGTGCGCGCAATGCGTCAGGGATGATGAGCTGAATCAGCATCTGGTTGGTGGTGATGAGGATCATTTCCGCGAAGCCGGCGAATACGAGGACGGGCAGGGAAAACCAAAAGGACCTGCAAAAGGAATAGCCGATCAACGCCAGGGCGAAGATGAGGAGCGAGCCGAGCTGGACGTAACCACGGCGGTCCATGCGGCCGAGGGAGGCGGTGAAGAGCGCGCCGAGCAAACCACCCAAGCCTACGGAGCCGATGATGAACCCCAGCGCCTCCGGCCCGCGATGGTAGACATCCTTAGCGTAGATCGGAGGCAGCGCGTTGAAGGTGGGGATGAGTAGCAAGGGGGCGACGAAGCTGATGAACACGTAGGCGCGGACGAGCTTGCCTTTGAAGATGAAGGCGAAGCCTTCGCGAAAATCGCTGGCCATGTTGCGGCGGGGCAGCGGTTTTTTGGGGGGCAGGCGTATGGCGAAGCGGGTGGCAGCGGCGACGAGATACGCGGCGGCCTGGAAGAAGAAGTTGCCCGCGGCCCCGATAATGCTCAATAGGAAGCCACCGATGCCAGGGCCCAGTGCGCGGGTGATGCTGGATGCGGCGATATTGAGGGCTACGGCGTTGGGGATGTGCGAGCGCGGCACAAGATCAAAGAGGACGGTGGTGCGCACGGGCTGTTCAAATGCCTGGACGGCGCCAAAGACAAACATGAAGACAAAGAGATGCCACATACGGACGTTGTCAGTGAGGAGCACCCCGCCCAGGATGCAACTGGAGGCGCAGAGGAACAGAGGGAGCCAGACCATGAGCTTGCCGCGGTCTAGACGGTCAACCATCACGCCGCTGAGCAGGCCAATGACCAGCGCGGTAATGAAACGTACGGCGTTGATGCTGCCGAGGACGGTGCCCGAGCCGGTGATATCGTAGGCGATCCAGCCGATGGAGACCTGCTGGAGCCAATGCCCCACGCTGGACAGCGCGCCGCCAGCCCAAAGATAGCGATAGTCGCGGAACTGGAGCGAGGAGAAAGTAGAGAGGTCGTCGGGGGAGGTGGCGCCGGAGGAGGCGTCCCTGGCGGCGGTAGGCCCGTGCATGGAGGCGATGGTACGCCTATGCGGACGCGGGGGGCAACTAGGGCAGGGTCGCCAAGACGGTTAGTTTAGAAGACCCAGGAGCCAGGCTCGTCGCCGGGGACTTCGTGCACGTAGAGGAACTGGAAGCCGGCGAGCTTGGCGAAGTGCTGATCCATCCAGGTGTCGCCGATGTGGAGGTAGCGGGTGGCGGGGAAGCGGTCCTTGATCTGCGGCAGGTGGTGCTTGAGGGAGACGAAGTCGACGGTGATGCCGTGGGTGCGCCAGAGTTCTTCCTGGTTGCCGATGGGTCGGTCGGAGGCGCTGCCGATGAGGTAGCCTAACTCCTTGGCGCGGCGGACCGTGTCGAGGCCGATGGTGCCGGGGGGAGAGCCGAAGATCATCGTGCCGTCAATGTCGAAGCTGATGAGGGTCAAGGGGCCTGCCAGGGATAGCGTGGTGCGCCCATTCTGTCATGGGGCGGACGCGCCGTCAATCGCGGCGCGTCCGCCCCATGAGGCTGGTTATGCGCTGCAGCCGCAGGCAGCGCCGGTGGCGCAGCACCCGCCGGCTTGAGCAACTGCAAGGGGGAGCGCGGCGCCCTGTTCACCCACGCCGCGCCGACCTGCCGGCGGCTCGATGTCGTGGTTCAGGTGATAGATCTCCCACTGCACGCCGTCAGGGTCCTTGACCCAAAATTTGTCCTGGTTGGCGTGGCAGCAGTTCGAAGCGAACTCGGTGCGCACCAACAGAGGGGCGACGAGCTTACTTGGCCAAGCGCCAGCGGGTGCCCTGGGGTCCGTCTTCCAGCGCCACGCCCAAATCAGTCAGGCGCTGTCGGATGGCATCGGCCAGCGCGAACTGCTTGGCGCTGCGGAGGTTGGTGCGCGTCTCCAGCAGCAGCTCAATGAACGGGGCGATGTCCGCCTGCGACTGGGGGGCGCGCTCCTGGAGGGTGAGGCCGAGGACGGCGGCGAGCTCGCGCAGTTGCGCTTGCGCAGCGGCGATGCTTTTGCCCTCTTCCGCGCCGCGGTTGATTTCCCGCGCTAGGTCGAAGAGCGCGGCGACGGACTGCGGGGCGTTGAAGTCGTCTTCCATAGCGTCGAGGAAGCGCTGGCGAAAGGGCGCAGGGTCCGCAGCATCGGCGACGGTACCGCGGCCCGTGCCGCTGCTGGAAATGGCGGCGGCGGCGGTACGGAGCCGCTGTGCGCCGCGGTCGGCAGCTTCGATGGTCTCCTGGCTGAACTTGAGAGGGTTGCGATAGTAGGCGCCGAGGACGAAGAGGCGGATGGCGTCGGCGCTGTGCGCGGCGAGGGCTTCCTTGACGGTGATGAGATTGCCCAGGGACTTGCTCATTTTTTCTTCGCCGAGCTGGAGGAGGCCGTTATGCATCCATATGCCGGCGAAGGGTTTTTTGCCGGTGAAGGCCTCCGACTGGGCGATCTCGTTCTCATGGTGGGGGAAGATGAGGTCTTGCCCGCCGCCGTGGATGTCAATCTGTTCACCGAGGTGGCGCAGGGCCATGGCGCTGCATTCGATGTGCCAGCCGGGGCGTCCGGGACCCCAGGGGCTGGGCCACTGCGGCTCGCCAGGCTTGGCGGCCTTCCACAGGGCGAAGTCCAGGGGGTATTCCTTCTGCGCGCCGGGCTCTACGCGCGCGCCGGCCTGCATGCCGTCCAGCGTGCGATGGCTGAGCTTGCCGTAGTCAGCCTGTTTGCGCACGCGGAAGTAGACGTCCCCGCTCGCGGGGTAGGCGTAGCTTTTGGCGATGAGACCTTCGATCAGCTCGATGATCTTGGGCAGCTCTTGGGTGGCGCGAGGGTAGACCGTGGCCCGCTGGATATTGAGGGCGTCCATCTCCTTGAAAAAGTCGGCGATGTGGCGCTCGGCAAGGTCGTGCGCTTGCTCGCCGGTGCGGGAGGCGCGGTCGATGATCTTATCGTCGATATCGGTGAAGTTCTGCACGTGCCGCACGGCAAAGCCGCGATATTCCAGGTAACGGCGGAAGGCGTCGAAAAGGATATAGCTCATGGCGTGGCCGACGTGGGCGGCGGAGTACGGCGTGATGCCGCAGACGTACATGCGCACCGTCTTGCCATCGGCAGGCGCGAGGGTTTCTTTGCGCCCGGTGAGGGTGTTGAATATCTTCATGTGGAGATGCGTTGCCTTATGCGGGGCCGCGTTCCAAGAGGGCGATAGCGTGGGCGGCAATGCCTTCGCCGCGGCCTTCGAATCCCAGGCCGTTGGTGCTCTTGCCCTTGACGCTGACCTGGCTTGCGTCCACCTTGAGGGCTGCGGCGATGGCCTGGCGCATCTGGGGGATGTAGGGCGACAGCATCGGCTTCTGGGCGATGATTGTAGCATCCACGCTGGCGATGCGCCAACCGGAACCCTCCAGCAGGGCGGCGATGCGCTCCAGGAAGAGCATGCTGGAGACGTCCTTCCATTGGGGGTCGCTGGGGGGGAAGTGGGCGCCGAGATCGCCGAGGGCGGCTGCGCCGAGCAACGCCTCCGCGATAGCGTGGGCAGCGACGTCGGAATCGCTATGGCCGCCGAGGCCATGATCGTGGGGGATGGCGACGCCGCCCAGGATAAGGGGACGGCCGGGCACCAGGGGGTGGGCATCGTAGCCGATGCCGGCGCGCTGTTGGCTCACGATTGCCGGCTCACGACTGGGGCCCATCGCCGAGGAACGCCTCGGCGATGGCCAGGTCTTCCGGCGTGGTGACTTTGATGTTGCGGTAGCTGCCCATGAATACGGTGACGGGGTGCCCTGCCTGCTCCACCAGCGAAGCGTCGTCGGTCACGCCGGCGCCGGCGTGAGCATCTGCGCCGGCGCGAGCGTAGGCTGCGCGCAGTATAGCGTAGTGGAACACCTGGGGCGTTTGCACCTGCCATAGGGTGGAGCGGTCAGGCGTGGCGATGACGCGATGCTGGGCATCCACCACCTTGATCGTATTCTTGGCGGGGACAGCAGCGATGGCGGCACCGCCACGGGAGACGGCATCCAGGCCGCGCAAGATGGTGGCGGCGTCAACGCACGGGCGGGCGCCGTCATGCACGAGGACAATATCGCAGGCGCCGAGGGCATCGAGCCCGGCGAGGACGGAATCCTGGCGGCGCGCGCCGCCAGGGACGATCGCGGCGATTTTGGTCCACCCGCGCTGTCGCACGAGGCTCTGGGCTTGGGGGATGAGATCGGCGCGGAGGACGAGGGCGATAGAGGAGATTTCCGCGAGGCGGTGGAAGGCGCCCACGGACCAGGCGAGGACGGGCTGACCGCGCAAGGGGGAGAAAACCTTATCTATGCCGCCCATGCGGCGGCTTTCGCCTGCGGCGGCGATAACTACGCCCGCGCGCGGCGCGGAAGAAGATATGGGCATGCGTACTACTGTTGCTGCTGCCCCTTGGGCTCGGCAAAGATGATGCGGCCGGCGGAGGTCTGCAACACCCTGGTGACGGTGACGTCAGCTTCAGTGTTGATGAGAGGACGCCCGCCCTCGACCACCACCATCGTACCATCATCGACGAAGCCCACGCCCTGGCCTGCCTCCTTGCCCTCCTGGATCAGCGGGATGCGCAACGCCTCGCCTGGCAGCAGGACGGGACGCAGCGCCCCGGCAAGATCGTTTACGTTGAGCACCCGCACGCCTTCGAACTCGGCGATGCGGTTGAGGTTGAAGTCGGTGGTGACGATGGGGATGCCGAGCTCTCGCGCCAGGGTCACGAGGCTGGCGTCCACTTCGCCCGCGCCGCCGCTCCGTTCGAACACCTCCACGGCGATGCGCTCATTGGAGCGGAGCTTGGTGAGCACGTCCAGGCCGCGCTTGCCCCGCGTGCGCTTGATCGGATCGCGGGAGTCGGCGATACGGCACAGCTCTTCCAGGACGAAGCGCGGGACGACGATGGCGTCGTGCACAAAGCCGACGGCGCCCATGTCGGCGATGCGCCCGTCAATGATGGCGCTGGTGTCCAGGAGCAGCTTGCGCGGCGGGGGGCGCAGGCGGCGTCTGGGGCAAGACGGGCAAGACGGGCGAGATAGGCAAGATATGCAAGATATGCAGCGGGGTGAGGAGTTCGCGCTGGCGGGAGAGGGCCAGCCTCAGGGCCAGCCCTGTGGCTGTGATCGTCGCGGCCAGGGGTGACCAGTCGCCGGCGCGACCGGGCAGCTCTCGCAGCGGCACGGCAAGCAGCGCGGAGGCGAGCAGGCCTGCAAGGATGCCCAGCACCGCGGCAATCAGGGTGGGGGTGGGGATCGCGGCGGGGTTCACCAGGGTGTTGGACTGTGTGTGGGGCATAACAAGAGACTCCGCGTAGTCAAGCGACGGCACGTTACAGGTTGATACGCGCTAGGGGGCGGATTGGATCTCCCGCAGGTGAGGGCAGGGGCGTCAGTTGTTAGTTGATGGTGACGCCGAACAGGTTGAGGAACCAGGCGGCACCGGCATATCCGGCATAGGCCAGCCCGATGTTCTTGAGCGTCTTGCCAACCCAGATGACGGCGAGGAACTGCCGCAGGGGAATGCGCAGGGCGCCGGCGGCGATGCCGAGGAAGTCGAACACGGGGTTGGGGATGAGGGCGAAGAGCATGATCACGGGCCAGCCGCGGCGCTGCACCCAGCCTTTGATACGGGGATAGATGCGGCTGCGCTCCACGAAGCCGCTGCCGGAGTAGCCTACGGCGTAGCCGGTGACATCGCCCAGGGCTTCGCCGGCGCCGGCGACGATGCCGACAAGGACGGGGTTGAGGAACGCGCCGCCCACGAAGATCGCCGCGGTGCTGGGCAGCGGGATGACCATGCCCGCCGCGCCAACGAGGGCGACGATGAAGATCGCAGGATACCCCAGAGTCCGCACCGTCTTCTGGATGTCAGTGAACTCATGGCGGAAGGTGAGGGCAAGCAGGACAATGGAGAGGACGAGGAGGAAGATCAGCCAGCGGACGTGGAGGCCAGCGAAACGTAGTGGCGGCGCGGTGGGCGCCGGATCGGTTTCCTCAGGGACAGGCTGCCCGGTGCTCATGGGGATGAGGGCGCTCCTGTAGCGCCTAAGAAGCCAAGGACGGCGGCGGTAAAGTCGCCGGCATGCTCTATCTGGGGCCAGTGTCCGCAGCGATCGAAGATGCGCAGGGTGGCGCTGGGGAGGTGGGCCTTTGCGGCCTGGGCGTGCGCCACAGGGACGATGCGGTCCTGTGCGCCCCAGAGCAGGAGCAGCGGAGGCCGCAGCGCGGGCAACTGGCGCAGTCGCATGACGCTGTCTTTTTGGCCGAACACGGTGATGCCGGTGCGCAACAAGAGCAGCATGGCGGCGTAGGCTCCTGGGCGCTGGCGGTAACGCAACATCTCCTGCACCATCTCTTCCGGTACGGTGGAGGGGTCATAGGTAACGGCGCGGATGAGGCGGCGCATGCGCACGATGCTGGGGCGCTGGAAGCGGTCGCCGACGAACGGCAGGGAGCCGACGCGGAGGAAGCCGGCGATGCCGCGGCCTAGGCCCACGCTGCCCACCAAAGAGACGCTGGCGACGCGATCAGGGTAGCGCAGGCCCGCCTCCAGAGCCAGGCCGCCGCCCATGGAGTTGCCGGCGATGTGGTAGCGGGAAGCATCATGCGCCTGCATGAAGGCATCGACGAATTGGGCGGCTTCAGGGAGGGTGTAGCGGCGCTGGGGCATATCAGAGAGGCCGTGGCCGGGAAGGTCAAGGCAGAGGACGCGGTGGCGCTGGGCGAGGGCGGGGACGACCTTGTGCCACACCAGGCTGGAGTTGGCGAGGCCGTGCAGCAGCAGGAGAGGCTCGCCCTGGCCCGCGTCCCAATAACGCAGGCGGTGGCCTTCTATAGTGGCGTATTTGTCTGGAGGCAGCATCATGGCGGGTGAAAACGGTCTGGTTCAGCGGCGGCGTGCAGGCAACAGTATAGGCTACCTGCCCGTGGCGGGGAGGATGCCATAGCCTCACCCCACCCCTCTCCATCGGAGATGAAGAGGGGTAGGAGAAGGACCACGCCGCCCCACTAGGTTGCCGCGCTCGCGGACTCGCTCGCAATGACAGTGGGCCGCAGTTGTCTGGGACACGCGTTAGGCCACCGCGGTGACCTGGGCTATGGCAAAGGTCACCGCATCTTCCTTCACGTCCACGGTGACGCGGTCGCCGGGGGAGAAATCGCCCGAGAGAATGCGCTTGGCGAGGGGGTTCTCTACATAACGCTGGATGGTGCGGCGCAACGGACGCGCGCCGTAGACGGGGTCGAATCCCTTCTGGGCGAGCCAGGCGCGCGCCGCCGGGGTGAGCTCCACGGCAATGCGCCGCTCCTCCAGGCGCTTGCTGACATCGCGCATCATCAGGCCGACGATCTGGGTGATCTGCTCGCGGGTGAGGGGGTCGAACACGATGATTTCGTCAATACGGTTGAGCAGCTCGGGACGGAAGGCCTTGTGGATGGCCTCGTCCACGGACTTCTTGAGGCGGCAGCGCTCATTCTTGGCGGTGGCGCTATCGCTGGGCTGGAAGCCGAGGGTGACGCGGTGAAAATCGCCGGTGCCGAGGTTGCTGGTCATGATGACGATGGTGTTGCGGAAGTCGACGGTGCGGCCGTGGCCGTCGGTCAGGCGGCCGTCTTCCAGCACCTGGAGCAGCACGTTGAACACGTCGGGGTGCGCTTTCTCGATCTCGTCGAGCAGGATGACGCGGAAGGGGCGGCGGCGCACCGCTTCTGTGAGCTGCCCGTCTTCATCGTCGAACATGAACTCGGCGAGGGCGCGGGCGAGCTCGGTCTTGCCCACGCCGGTGGGGCCGGCGAAGATGAAGCCGCCGATGGGCCGCTTGGGATTGGCCAGGCCGGAGCGGGCGCGGCGGAGGGCGTCGGAGACGGTGGTGATGGCTTCATCCTGGCCGATGACGCGCCGGTGGAGGTTCTCCTCCATGTGCATCAGCTTGGCGGCTTCGCCTTCGATCAGGCGGGCCAGGGGGATGCCGGTTATGGAGGCGATGAGGCCGGCGATGGTCTCTTCCGTGACGCTGGTGGTGATCTTGGCTTCCTTGAGCCACAGATCGCGCGCGGCGGCGTAGCGGGCCTCCGCCTGGATGCGCTGGGCCTTCTGCGTGGCGGCGGTCTCATAGTCGCTGCGCTGCACGGCGGACTCTTCCTCATTGGTGAGGCGCTGCACCTCCTGCTCCAGGCGTTTGACCTCCGGGCGCGCGCTCTGGGCGTCAATGCGCACCTTGCTGGCGGCTTCGTCAATGAGGTCAATGGCTTTGTCAGGGAGGAAACGCTCGCTGATGTAGCGCGCGGAGAGGCGCGCTGCAGCCTCCAGCGCAGCATCGCCGATCTGCACCTTGTGGTGCGCTTCATAGCGGGGGCGTATGCCGCGCAGGATGGCGATGGTCTCCTCCACGGATGGCTCGTCGAGGTACACAGGCTGGAAGCGGCGGGCCAGCGCAGCGTCCTTTTCGATGTGGCGGGTGTACTCGGCCAAGGTGGTGGCGCCGACGCATTGCAGCTCGCCGCGGGCAAGGGCAGGCTTGAGGAGGTTGGAGGCGTCGATAGCACCTTCCGCCGCGCCTGCGCCGACCACGGTGTGTATCTCGTCAATGAACAGCACGATCTCGCCCTGGGCGGCGCGAATCTCGTCCATCACCGCTTTGAGGCGCTCTTCAAACTCGCCGCGGAACTTGCTGCCGGCGACGAGCGCGCCCATGTCCAGGGAAAGGACACGGCGGCCCTTGAGCGAATCGGGGAGGTCGTCGGCGGCGATGCGCTGGGCTAGGCCTTCGACGATGGCGGTCTTGCCGACGCCGGCTTCGCCGATGATGACGGGGTTGTTTTTGGTGCGCCGGGTGAGGATTTGCACGGCGCGGCGAATCTCCTCGTCTCGGCCGATGACGGGGTCGAGCTTGCCTTCGCGGGCGAGCGCGGTGAGGTCGCGGCTGTACTTCTCCAGGGCGCGGTACTTGCTCTCGGCGCGCTGGTCGGTGACGCGGTGCGTGCCGCGCACATCCTGGAGCGCCCGGTATATTTTTTCCTGGTCAATGCCGAAATCGCGGAGGATGCGGGGCGCTTCGCCTTCACGCTCCATGATGAGTGCAATGAGCAGATGCTCGGAACCGACGAATTCGTCCTTGAGGCGCTTGGACTCCTTGTCGGCGTTGTCGAGCAGCCGCGCGATGCGGGGCGTGGCGTATATCTGGCCCACCGGCCCAGCAACCTTGGGGCCGGCGCCGAGGGCGCTTTCCAGGCGGCTCTTGACGAGCGCGGCGTCCACGCCGAGCTTGGAGAGGACGCGCGCGGGCACGCCGTCGCTCTGGCCCAAGAGGGCGAGAAAGACATGTTCCACGTCCCACTGCTGGTGCTGGAACTGCTGCACTAGGCGCTGGGATTCGGCGATGACTTCCTGCGCCTGTTCGGTGAATCGTTCGGGTCGCAACACTATCCACCTCCGGCGGGGCGTGCCTTCGCCCCGCTGCTATGCTTCTTCGTCCAGGCCAAGCCGGCTGGTGAGATGGGCGATGCGAAGCTCCATCTCAGCCATGCGGTCTGTCATACGTAAGATGATTTCCACGCCTGCGAGATTCAGGCCCAGATCGTCGGTGAGGCGGCGGATCTTGGCGAGGCGCTCCACGTCAAGCTGGGAGTAGAGGCGGACGCGGCCCTTGGAGCGGGAGGGGCGGATGAGGCCCGCGCGTTCGTAGTAGCGCAACGTCTGGGCATGCACGCCCACCATGCGGGAGACGATGCTGATGGAGTAGCAGGGGTCTTCGCGGGCGAAGGGGTCACGCATGGGGCGGCGTCTCCGTGCTGATGGGATAAAACAGGTCATCCCGCCCCAATCGTTCACGGAGATGCTCCAACGAGCCATCCCCCTGCCCCCTTCCTTTCCTGGAAGGGGGTGAGAAAGAGGGTTCAAGGGGGACTCCCCCTTGAACCCTCGAGCAAAGGGTTTGCACCCCTCTGCACTCTCCGCTTAGAGATGCGGACAAGGCACGAGTCGATTTTTGGAACAGAGCCTGTTCAGTGAGGCTAGACAGCAAATCACGCATGGGGCTTGGCCTCCGCGCGGAGGCGTTTGAGGGCGCGGAATAGCTCGCGTTCTTGTTCGGTGAGATCGGTGGGAAGGACCACGCGTACCTTGGCCAGGAGATCGCCTCGGCCGGGCTGGCCCAGTCGCGGCATGCCCTGGCCGGCAAGCCGGAAGATGCGGCCGTTCTGCGTGTCCGGGGGCACGGTGAGCACCACCTTTCCCGTCAGCGTGCCGACCTCCGCCTCCCCGCCCAGCACGGCGTCCGCCAGGGCAAGCGGCACATCCGTGTGGAGGTCGTCGCCGTGGCGCTCCAAGCGCGGGTGCGGGAGCACGGTTACGAGCAAGTACGAATCGCCCTTCGGCCCCCCGCCGGCGCCGGGCGCTCCCTCCCCGGCAATGCGGACGCGCGAGCCGGTGCGGACGCCCGCCGGGATGTTGACTTCAAGACGCCGGACGCTGCCGGCGGCTTCCGTCATATGCAGCAGGCGCGTGGCCCCTGCGTAGGCCTCCTCCAGCGTAACCTCCACAGGGTGTTCCGCATCCTGCCCGCGCAGGGGGCCGCGACGCCCCCGGCGTGTGCCGCCGAACACGGAGTCGAAGAAGCTCTCAAGCGGGAGTTCGTCCATCTCCGCGCCGATGGGACCGGCGCGCCGCGACCCTCGAACCGAACCATACCTGCCCGGCGCGCCCTGGGCCTGGGCGTAGGCTTCCGCATGTTTCCAGTTTTCGCCGTAGGCGTCGTACTTCTTGCGCTTGCCGGCGTCGCTGAGGACCTCGTGCGCTTCGTTGACTTCCTTGAAGCGCGCCTCGGCATCCTTGTTGCCGGGGTTGAGGTCGGGATGATGCTTGCGGGCCATGCGGCGGTAGGCGGCCTTGACCTCTTTCTCCGAGGCGCCGCGAGGGATGCCCAGAACTTCGTAGTAGTTTCGTTTCGCCATAGCGGGGAACCGGTGCGCTCTCGATGGCATCATGCTATGACTT
>SHYB01000034.1 GCA_009693015.1 Dehalococcoidia bacterium | reverse complement strand
CGTCCCTGTCACGTCTACAGCGACCGCGAGACCCACCATCGCGGCGACGCCTGCGGCAACCGCCACCGCCACCTCCACGCCAGCCGTCCCTGTCACGTCTACAGCGACCGCGAGACCCACCATCGCGGCGACGCCTGCGGCAACCGCCACCGTTGCGCCTTCCGCCACGCCCGTCGCCAGGTTGACCCCCACCGCCACACCGCGCCCAGGCAACGGTGGCGGCGTCGGCGCTTCCCTAAGCTACATCTACTCCGTGAAGTTCGTCTGCGGCATGCTGCTGCCTCCCGGCCCCAAGCCCAGCCTGTCGCCTCTGCAAAGCCCGTCTCCCGTGGTGCCGGGCGTGTACCGCACCGCCATCAACGTCCATAACTTCATGGAACAGACCGTTACCATCACCAAAAAGGCCGTCATCGCCTTGCCCGAGGACAAGCCCCGCGGGGCCATCTCCAGAAAAATCCAGGACGTGCTCCGGGACAACGAAGCCCTGGAGGTGGACTGCCAGGACGTGCTCAAGCTCCTGGCCACCGTGGACGTCACCGTCAACCCCGTAACCGGGTTCGTCACTGGTTTCATCGAGATTCAAAGCCCCGTCGAACTCCAAGTCACCGCGGTCTACACCATGCTGGAGCCGCTGGAGCAGGGCGTCAGGATTGACGTGGAGCAGGTATCTCCGCACATCCTGAACGGGTAAGTATTGCCCTCATCTTCGCCGCCCGCGTCCTATTCTGTCATTGTCCCGCCCCAGGGAGGCCGATTCCATCGGCCCGAGCGAGTCCCTCAGCGCGGCAACCTGGTGGGGCGGCGTGCCCCTATCTCTATCCTTCAACCGCACCACAAACTCCAGCGCTGCCCGCATGCCCGCCTTGATCCCCAGCTTCTGCGATAGCGTCCTCGGCGAATATCCCGCCATCGTCTCTTCTCCCATCTTCCTCCAACCCCCTCATCCATCCCTGATGGAGAGGGCCGGGGTGAGACCCACCCCCATTTGACTTCTGCCGTACTATAGCCTCACCTGCCCCCACCCTTCCATGCTTCCCCAGGAGCCCCGTGTGCCCCACCCTGACGCCGACCGCATCCGCGCCCTGGCCAAAGCCCACCTCTGGGGCGCCTTCGCCAAAGACCCCTCATCCTACGATGCCACCGCCTCCATCCTCGCCCGCGCCCAGGGCTGCTGGGTGGAAGACATCCACGGCAACCGCTACCTAGACTCCCTCGCCGGCAACACCGCCATAACCCTGGGCTACAGCCACCCCGTCGTCGTCGAAGCCATGGCCCGCCAGTTGCCCGCGCTTTCCCAGAACGCCACCTACGTCCCCGCCAGCGTCAACCAGGTGCTCCTCGCCGAAAAGATCGCCTCTCTTTCTCCTGGCGACCTCACCTACACCATCTTCTCCAACAACGGCACCGACGCCAATGAAACCGCCATCAAAATCGCGCGACAGTACTGGAAAAACCAGGGCCAGCCGGGAAAATTCAAGATCATCGGCCGCGACCGCGCCTTCCACGGCTCCAGCATCTCCGTCCTCGCCGCCGGTGGCTTCATCCCCCGCCGCAAGCAGATGGAGCCTCTGCCCCCCGGCTTCGCCCACATCGCCACCCCCTACTACTACCGCTCCAAATATCCTGGCGCCGTCGCCGAAGCCTCCGCCCGCTACGCCGATGAGCTGCGCCAGGCCATCGAGTTCGAAGACCCCGCCACCGTCGCCGCCTGCCTAATCGAGCAGACCGCCAACTCCGCCGGCGTCCTCCCCCCGCACCCAGACTACGTCCGCGCCATCCGCTCGATTTGCGACGAGTTCGGCGTGCTCATGATCGTGGACGAAGTCGTCACTGGCTTCGGCCGCACCGGCACCTGGCTGGAATGCCTCCAGTACGGCATCGTGCCTGACATCGTCACCCTCGCCAAGGGCATCACAGGGGGCCACGCCCCCCTTGCCGCTACCCACGTCCGCAAACCCATCGCCGAGGCATTCTTCGGCTCACCCGATCGCCACTTCAACCACGGCTACACCTTCGGCGGCATGGCCGTCTCCTGCGCCGCCGCCCTTGCGACAATCGCCTTCATCGAAGAGACCCACCTGCTCGATACCGTCACCCGTCGCGGCGCCCAGGTCACCGCGCGATTGCAAGCGCTCCAGCAGCGCTCCCCCGTCGCCGGCGACGTCCGCTCCCACGGCCTCTGGGCCGGCATCGAGCTGGTGCAGGACAAGCGCACCAAGGCCAACTGGAGCGATCCCCAGCGCACCCAGATCGCCCAACAGGTGTTAGCCCTGGGCAAGGAGCGCGGCGTCCTCCTCGCTCCCTTCAACCAGTACGGCTCGCTCTTCATCGCCCTCGCGCCCCCCTTCGTCATCAGCGACTCCGAGCTCGACCAGCTCCTCACCGCTATAGAAGCGGCCCTCGCCGCTGTCGCCCAGCGCTGGGCCTGACCCTCACCCCGGCAATCCGCCGCCGCCTCCCGCTCGTACACCATCCCGTATGCGCATGTCGCCCAACCTACCCCTCCCCGCCTCGTCTTGCTTCTGACAACAGCCCCCGCTATAATCAGCCGGGTTCGTTTTCACAAAGTTTTGCCGCACTCTTGGGGCCTTCCCCAGCACAAACAGGCCAACATCTGCCTTGATTGAAGTCCAGAACCTCACCAAATACTACGGCGACTTCATCGCCATAGAAAACGTCTCCTTCGAAGCCAAGCGTGGCGAAGTCGTCGGCTTCCTCGGCCCCAACGCCGCGGGCAAGACCACCACCATGCGCATCATCACCGGCTTCATGCCCCCAAGCGCCGGCACCGTGCGCGTCGCCGGCTATGACATCCAGACCCACTCCATTGAAGCCCGCCGCCAGGTCGGCTACCTCCCAGAGACCACCCCACTCTACACCGACATTTCCGTCCGCGACTATCTCGACTTCATGGGCGGCCTCCGCGGCATGGCCCCTGCCCGTCGCCGCACCCGCATTGATTACGTCATCCAGCGCATGCGGTTGGAGGAGTACGCCCACACCCTCATCGGGCGCCTCTCCAAAGGCTACCGCCAGCGCGTCGGCATCGCCCAGGCCGTCCTCCATGAGCCTGAAGTCCTCATCCTCGACGAGCCTACCATCGGCATTGACCCCGTCCAGGTTGTAGAGACCCGCGAGCTCATCAAGAGCCTGGGCAAAGAGCACACCGTCGTCCTTAGCACCCACATCCTGCCCGAAGTCAGCCAGATCTGCGAGCGCGTCGTCGTTATCAATGAAGGCCACATCGTCGCCGTGGACCGCCCGGAGAACCTCTCCGTCCGCCTGCGCGGCACAGAGCAAGTCAAAGTAGAGGTGCGCGGCCCTGCCAGGGACGTCAGCGCCCGCATCCGCCGCATCCAGGGCGTCCGCGAAGTCACCCAGCGTGATGGCGCCAGCGGCGCTTCCGTCTACACCCTGGAATGCGATCCCGGCTCCAACATCCGCGAAGAACTCGCCTCCGCCATCGTCCAGCAAGGCTGGGGCCTGCTCGGCCTCCAGGCCGTCACCATGAGCCTGGAAGACATCTTCCTCAAGCTCACCACCCACGAAGACGAGGCCAAGCCCCAGTGACCAATACCCTCCTCATCGCCCGTAAGGAGCTGCGCACCTACTTCGGCTCCCCCATCGCCTACGTCATCATGGCTGCCTTCCTCGCCTTCACCGGCCTGCTATTCATAGACAGCCTCAGCACCCCCTTCCGCGAAGCCTCCCTCCGCGGCTTCTTCGTCGGCGAATCCTTCGGCGGCCTCCTCGGCCAGACCATCAACGCCGCCTTCGTCCTCCTCCTCCTCGGCCCCGTCCTCACCATGCGTCTCTTGGCCGAGGAATCCAAACTCGGCACCATCGAACTCCTCCTCACCGCCCCCGTCCGAGATTTCGAAGTCGTCATGGGCAAGTTCCTCGCCGGCCTCGCGATTCTCGGCATGCTCCTCGTCATGACCCTCTACTACCCCCTCCTCCTCCTCATCTTCGGCAACCCGGACATCGGCCCCCTCATCGCCGGATACGCCGGACTCCTCCTCCTCGGCGGCCTCTTCCTCGCCGTCGGCCTTTTCGCCTCCTCCCTTTCCACCAGCCAGATCGCCTCCGTAGTCATCGGCCTCATCATCCTCCTCATGTTCTGGTTCATCAACCAGGCCTCCAACTTCTTCCGCGGCACGCCGGAGTTCGTCTTCGAATTCGTCTCCCCCCGCACCCACTTCACCAACTTCGCCCGCGGCATCGTAGACACCCAGTCCATCATTTACTACATCGCCCTCACCGCCATCTTCCTCTTCTTCACCGTCCGCAGCCTGGAAACCAGGAGATGGCGCTAAATGGTCCCCACGCAGACGGGTAAGACTGGTAACAAAAAGCGCGGCCCCCTCGGCTCGCTATCTGATTACATCGGCAACGTCTCCGCCGCGGCATTCGCCGGCGGCGTCATCGCCCTCATCGCCAGCGGCCTCATCCACCTGCTCGGTCGCGAGCTGCGCGGCGCCGTCATCGCCTTCTTCGCCATCGGCCTCATCCTCATCCTCACCGCCACCGTCACCGGCTTCGAAACCCTCCGCGCCACCGTCAAAAGCCGCAAAGGCTTCTACGGCCTCAACACCACGGCCATGGTCCTCATCTTCCTCGCCATCGCCTCCATCATCATCTTCGTCGGCGCCAAAAACAACGCCCGCTATGACGTCACCAGCACCCGCGACTTCTCCCTCTCCCGCCAGTCCCGCGAGGTGCTCACCAACCTCCAGCAAGACGTCGAAGCCATCGCTTTCTTCGTCCCCACCAACGCCCAGCAAATCATCGTCCGCGGCCCCGCAACCGACCTGCTCGATGAATACGAGCGCCGCTCCACCCGCTTCAGCTACCGCGTCGTAGACCCCGAACTCGAGCCGGGAGAGGCCCGCCGCTTCGGCATCAATCCTGACCTCACCCCCGGCGCCATCGTCTTCTCCTCCCAGGGCAGCCTCCAGCCCGTCCCCACCCTCCTCGTCCAGAGCGATGGCTCCTTCACCCGCAACACCAACCTGGAGCGCACCTTCACCGAAGCTATCCTCTCCGTCACCCACACCACGCAAAAAACCGTCTACTTCCTCACCCGCCACGGCGAGCGGGACCCCTTCAACGATACCGAAGGCACAGAGTACGGCCAGGCCCTCCGCGAACTCCAGGGCGATAACTACATCGTCCGACCCCTCGACCTCGCCGCGCAGCAGATCGTCCCCATAGACGCTGCCGTGCTCGTCATCGCCAGCCCCAAGACCGACCTCCTAGAAAACGAAGTCGCCCCGCTACAGGCCTACCTCAAGGGCGGCGGCAACCTGCTCTTCCTCGCCGAGCCCCAGACCCCCGCCAGGTTCCGCGATCTCCTCAAGCCCTGGGGCGTGGAACTCGGCCATGGCTCCGTCGTGGACTTCGTCAGCTCCGTATCCGGCCAGCCCCGCGCCCCCCTCGTGCGCCGCGAGGCCTACAACCCCCTGCCCGGCATGACCAGCCCCATCACCCAGCCCATCACTGACGTCACGTTCTTCCAGGACTCCACCGCCATCATCCCCCGCAAAGGCCCCGCCACCAATCCAGACCTGCCCAACATCTTCTACCGCGATCCCCCCCGCATCACCATCATCCCCCTCGCCACAAGCTCCAGCACCCTCTCCTGGCTCGAGCCTGACCCCAACGCCAACAAGCAGGACCCCAACGACCTCATCGGCCCCCTCGCCCTCGGCGTCGCCATCGAAGCCAACTCCCCGTTCGATGACACCGGCGCCATCCCGAAAGACGCCAAAACCACCCAAATCGTCGTCTTCGGCGATGGCGACTTCGCCTCCAGCCGCTTCATCACCTCCTTCGCCAACCGAGATATGTTCCTCAACTCCGTCAACTGGCTCGCCGGCGACTACGACCTCATCTCCGTGCGACCCAAGCTCTTCGAGCCTCGCCTCCTCATTCTCACCAACTCCTCCTGGAACTACATCCGCTGGTCCAGCCTCCTCATCCTCCCCGTCCTCGTCGCACTGGCCGGCGGCATCGTCTGGTGGCGCCGGCGCTAGACAATGAACATCCGCATCACCTTCGCCCTCATCGGCGTCCTCCTGCTCGTCATCATCGTCGGCGTCCTCGTCACCGTGAACCGCGGCCGCTCCACCCCCACCCAGGTCAGGCCCCCCGCCGGCGCCATCTACCAGATCCCTGAAGACTCCCTCCGCACCGTCACCGTCACCCACAAAGGCGTCAAAGTCTTCTTCACCAAAGACCCCCAGGGCGCCTGGCACTTCGATACCAACGATGGCGAGATCGTCAACCAGAACCGCTGGGGCGGCATCCCCTTGCTCCTCAGCGGCCCCCAGTACCAGCGACTCCTCATCAGCAACCCCACCGACCTCACCCCCTACGGCCTCCAGGCGCCCCAGACCGTCATAGACCTCACCCTCACCGCCAACCTCAAAACCAACATCAAGATCGGCGACACCACTCCCAACGGCGACAACTACTACGTCCAGGCCGCCGGCGATCCCTCCATCTACCTCGTAGACAAATCCTTCCCTGAAGTCATCCAGCGCCTCGCCAACGAGCCTCCCCACCGACCCACCCCCATCCCCACGCCCGTCCCCGAGACCCCCACCCCGGCCCCCACCGCGCGCTAGCGCGCTCCCCTTCCTCCCCCCTCTCGCCCTGATTCGTGGCCCTGCCGGTCATCCGCGCCACCGCGCCCAACGGCAGCGCCGTCCCCCTCTCCATCCACCATGGAGAGGGGCCAGGGCTGAGGCCCCTCGGCGGTGATTTGTTGCTCTGCCGTTTATTGGCCCTGGCTCCCTCCTGGGGTAAGTCCAGAGAGGGGCAAAGCCCATCTTTGGCAAGGGTTACAGGGGATGTGCCCCTATCCTTTCTTACAACATATGCGGGTGGGCGGGTGGGAATAACGACGACTGCCAATGGTGCGCGGCAGCGCTCCCCGCCCTGTCATTGTCGAGTCCTCGAGAGGCCGATTCCATCGCCCCGCGCTTCGCCGCGCGGCAACCTGGCGGGGTGGCGCGTGATCCTCCTCTTACCCCTTCCCCCTTCATGGGGGGAAGGTTGGGATAGGGGTGACCTCTGCAACCACACCCTCATGCGTCCCTTCTTCGTCCCCTCGCCCCCCCACACACAAGCCGGCGATCTCACCATCGCCAGCCTCTTCACTACAACCCCTTCCCCTACCCACCCCCAATCAGAAGCGGCGACTTCCTGCCGTTGAGCTTAGCTTAGTAAAACTCCTTTCACCCCCGCCCATAACACCCCTTCTCCGCTGTGACAACCACCCCTTGTATGAACCCGTTTCCAAACCTATACTAAAACTATCGTGAATAGTCATTGAAGTTAGTCTTGACATGCTCTTAATGCAATGCTAGGCTATAGATGTTTCAATTAGGAGGTAACACATGGTACGCAGAACGAAGTTGATGCAAGCAGTGGAGCAGAAGTACAACAAGCCGCTGGAGAAGCTCCTCCCCGAGATGTATAACGAGAAGGGGCTCCCAGCAATGGCTACCGAACTCGGCATCAGCAAAGGCACCCTTTGGTACTGGCTGCTGAAGTTCGGCATCAACGTGCGGCGTGTGGCTCTGGCTCCCGGTGAGGAGCTCCAGGTCCAGCAAATCGCCAAACGCTAGCTCTCCGCCCGAGCGAAAGAGAGGGAGTCCGGCACATGCGGGCTCCTTTTCTTTTGCCTCGCGTTCAGGCACAATCGGTAGCGTGACTATCAACACCCGCACCTCTGGCGCACGCACCCTCCGCGCCCGCTTCACCCTCATCGAGCTCCTCATCGTCGCCGCGCTCGCCGCACTCCTCATCGCCATCATCCTCCCTGTCGCCCTTGATAAGGGCGTGGACAAGGCCCAGCTCACAGCCATCACCGCGGTGCAAGACGCCATACGGCGCTACAAGGCAGACACCGGCAGCTACCCCACCTTGGGACCTGTTGCTGCCACGGGCCAGACACCCGTCAGCCCCTGGAATGCCGGAGACCTGCCCGCGATCGCCTCAGTGCCGCGCTTCGCCGGAATCGACTTCTCCGCGCGAGCCTTCAAGACCGGCACGGACACCGCGGTGCCCTTCCACCCGGACTACATCAAGGAGCGGCCCCGCCATGACAGCGAAGTGGCCTCCGACGCCACCCAGCGCTGGCGCATAGACGCAACCGGCGCCGCCATCCTGCACATGGACGGCCGCTCGTACTAGCCGTGCCGGATAGCCTTACCGCGATGCGAAAAATCCCCGTCTGCCCCTATCCGCCCGCCGGTCGCGTCACGGAAAAGTACTTCGTGCACACGCGGTCGCCCTGCCCCATCATCGTCTGCGAACGATAGCGCACCGGCGCAGGCAACCCCTGGCTCATGCCGTCCATCAGCGACGTCACGTCGCCGCAGATCATCTCGCACATCCGCGATGACGCCATCCTTTGCTCCGTCGCCTTTGCCAGGTACGGGCAGGCGTGGTTCGTCACCACCACCTCGTCGCGCAGCACCTCCACGGACGTGTCGATGTTCAGCGTGCGGAACACAAGCTTCAGCACGTCCGCCAGCGCCAGCGTCGTCCCCAGCGTCACACCTTGCTTGCGCGTCATATCCCGCATCCACCGCCGGCCCGATGCCGACAGCGTCCGCACCACCAGCAGCCGCGCCTCCGCCTCCGGCATGCTCTTGGCCAGGTCCAGGTAGTACTCAATCGTCAGATCGCCGATGAAGTCCAGCGTGTACTGCCACTTCACCTCAGCGGGCATCGGCAAGCGCATCACCAACAGCGACGCCATCCGCGACACCGTCCCCGTCACGCGCCGCCGCCACCCCAGCGGCTGCGGCGCGACCTGGGCGATATCCCGCGCCATGCCCCTGGCCATCGCCGCCGTCGCTCCCAGCCGCCCCTCCCCCCGCGCCGCGCCTTCGTCCCTCTCGCGATCAGCCCCCCGGGCCTTCCGCAGCACATCCGAGTGCACCCGCACCAAGCGCTGCCTCTCGTCCAGCGGCGCCTTCCCTCGCATCGGAGTTGCCATAGCCTTCCTTTTTCCCTACAGCCGCACGGACAACACGGCCGCCACAAATAGCCACAGTGCTGACAGCGCAAACACATACGAGTACCCCACATGCTCGGCGATAACCCCACCCGCCACTGACCCTACCGCCAGCGCCAGGAACGTCAGCGCCGTATACCGGCCGGACGTGGATCCCACCATCCCCGGCGGCGCGAACCGCGACACCCGCAGCGACGTGCACACGGACACCGCCGCGCCGCATACCCCCACCCCCACCATGCACAGCACCACCGCCCCCAGCGCAACATGCTGCGGCAGCACAAACCCCACCAGGCCCACCGCAATGAGCAACAGCCCCCGAACCCCAATCGCCACAGGAAACAACCGCAAGGACATCGGCTTCGACATCGCCCTACCGATAAACGGCATGCTAAACGTGCTCGCCAGCGAGCTTGCCACCGCTGCCGACATCATCAGAAATACCGGCGCGTTCAGCTGACTGCGCAGATACACCGGGATCACGGAGACTGACATCCCCAGGCCGATAAAATACACGCCGTTCACCACAAACACGCTCTTCAGCCGGTCGCTGTACGGGGCGCGGCTTGCCGCCCGGCGCTCCTTCTCCCCCAAAGGCTCCCCCGCGGGCACCGCATGGCCGTACCGCGCCCCGTTGCCTGATGCCGCGGGGCGCGCCGCCTGGTACTTGGACACTCGCACGAGCGTGGGGTCAGGCGCGGATCCTGCCCTGCCAAGCCAGAACAGCCCCGTCACCGTAGAAGCCACAATCAGCCCCACCCCAATCATGAAGAATATGCGCAACGCCGCCAAATCGCCGAGGAAATGCTCCCCGATGCCCAGCCACACCACCGCCACAACCATGCCCATCGTCGTCCCCAGCGTATTCATCGTGCTGATGCGCACGTGCTGCTCGCTCCAGCGATGCTGCGGGAAGCTGCGCATGATAATCACCGACGTCAGCGGCATCGGGCCGACGAACACGATCCCCCACACCACGGACAACCCGATAATCAACGCAATGCTTGAAGTCGCAGCGAAACCGAACATCACCAGCGCAGGACATGCCAGCAGCAGGCCGAGAAACCACCAGCGCGGGCCAAGTTTATCCGCCAGGCCGCCAATCACCACCAGGCCCACAACCGCCCCTATATCCCCCACCGCGTCCACCAGGGCAACCGTCGTCGCCGATGCCCCCAACGCCGCGGCAAACACCAGCAGCACCGTGTCCACGCTGTCGCTCGCCATCTTGAACAGGGAGAACGAGTACACCCAATGGCGTGACACCGCCGGCTTGTCCTTCTGGACAGCGGCCACAGCAGGCACAGCGCGCATAGACGACCGTACAACGGCCATGAGTAAACCCGTGCAGTAATGAGCGGTGCACCCGCCCAGGCATTTAACTTAGTTCAAAACTAAGTTTTGAACATCATACCGCACTACATGGCTAGCGTCAACAGATAGCAGCCTGCGCCATACCCCGAAATGACGTGCGCCCGTCACGCCTCGCCTGGCAGGCACGCATGAGGTATTTTGCGTTTCAGCTAGCGTTCCGCCCAGGATGAAAGCCGCGCCGGCGCGAATAACCGGCAGGCCCACAGATCAAGACCGCGGAGGGGGGTTCCCAGGGCTGGGGCCAGACGCGGTGGCGGCCGCCACCGCGTCGCTCAGAATGGCGATGAGCACGCCATGCGCCGACTTTGGATGGATGTAGGCTCGGATTGGCGGGCCGCCGGCGGGCATCCCCGCATCCGTCACCTTCGCGCCCCGCGCGCGCAGCTCCACAATCGCCTTCTCCGGGTCGTCCACTTCCACCGCCAGCATGTAGAGCCCTTCACCGCGCTCGCGCAAAAACTTCGCCACCGGCATGTCGTCGCGCAACGGCTGCACCAGCTCGATCCATGCGTTGCCCACGTCCACCAGCACACGGCGCACGCTCGTTGCCGGAATATCGTCCGGCGGCTTGGCCGCAAGCCCGTACGTCTTCGTGTAGAACGCCGCCGTCTCCACCGCGTCCTGCACAGCGATCACCACGTACCGGATGCTCTTAAACATGCCTCACCTGCCGTCCCACCCGCACATGCGCCATGCTGCTGCACCTGTAGCGTGAAGCGGGGCCACCCTCTCTCCTACCCGCGCTTGTGCGGCACGCCCAGCGTTGGCGATGCGTTGCCCAGGATAGTCACGCAAGACACCTGCGGCGGCCCGCCCAGCGTGTGGCACAGTCCCAACTCCGCATCCTTCACCTGGCGCGGGCCGGCCTTGTTCTGCAGCTGCTTATAGATCTCATACGCCGTGCGCAAGCCGCTCGCCCCCACCGGGTGCCCAAAAGACTTCAGCCCGCCGTCCGTATTCACGGGAAGCTCGCCCTCCAAGGTGAACGTCCCCGCGCGGACCTCTTCCGGCGCGTGGCCCGGCTTGGTGAACCCCAGGTCTTCGTAGATCACCATCTCCGTGATCGTGAAGCAATCGTGCACCACCGCCAGGTCCAACTCCTTGCGCGGGTTGCTGATCCCCACCTGCTCGTACGCCTGCTTTGCCGCCGCGCGGTTCGCATCGAACCCCAGGTAATTGAACCCAGGGCGCACCATCGGCAGCATGGAGTCCACGGCAAAGCCGATGCCCTTGATATAGATCGGGTCCTGGCGGAAGTTCTTCGCCAGGTCGGCGCGGCAGATGATCGCGCACGCGGCGCCGTCCGTCGTGGGGCAGCAATCGAACAGCCCCAGCGGCCAGGCGATGATCGGCGCCTTCATCACCTGCTCGATGGTAATCTCTTTCTGGAAATGCGCCTTGGGAGACATCGTGCCGTTGTGATGGTTCTTCACGGCAATGCGCGCCAGCAGCTCCTTCCCTTCGTCCTCAGGGATGCCGTGCGCGTGAAAGTACCGGTTGGCGATAAACGAAAAGTACGATGGCGCCGTTGCCTTCGGCTGCAGCACAGGGTTCTGTCCCCGGCCCACGCCCAGGCCGCCGAAGCCCGTATCCTTCAGCTTCTCGTAGCCCACCGCCAGCGCGATGTCGTACATCCCTGACGCCACGCCGAACGCGGCGTTGCGCAGCGCCTCATGCCCGGACGCGCACCAGTTCTCCACTCGCGTGATGGGAATCTGCTTCAGCTTGAGCGCATCGGCCACGATCCCTCCCGCCTCGCCGGAGCGCAGCGTGCCCACCCACGCCGCCTGGATATCGTCAGGCGTGATCCCTGCATCTTCATACGCCTCGTATGCCGCCTCGATGATCATGTCCTCGGGGCTGGCATCCCACCGCTCCCCAAATTTGGAGCAGCCCATGCCGATGATGGCGACCTTGTCCTTGATCGTACCCATGAAAGCCTCCTTTGGGCTGCCTCTATCCGCCAAGCAGTGGGCGGACCTTCCAGTAGTAATTGATGAACCCGCCGCCTTCATGCATCCTACGGAAGGTGAACTCCACCCGCGCTCCGATCTTCACCGTCATGGGATCCACGTCCGTCATGATGCAGAACAGACGGCATTGCCCTTCGTCCGACTCCACGATGCAGTTGACCACCGGCGGCTCCGGCCCGCCCGCAAGATTGTCCCTCGTATAGGAAAAGATGCTGCCGGGCTTGTCCGCGATGCGCACTTCGGTGAAATCGTCCTTGGCGCGACAGGTATAGCACACCCTCTGCGGCGGATGCGTCACCGTACCGCACTTGTTGCACTTCGCCGCATGCAGCCGCAGCGTATACCGCTGATCGCGCAGCGTCACCGTCGCCGCCGCGTACGGCTCCACCCGCGAAGGCTGCTCCGGGTTCGTCTCCATGATGCCGCGGTACAACAGAAAGCGGTCGTACGACGCCAGCGTGCGCTTCGCGGCGAGGTGCATGCTCACCGCACGCGCCTTGACCGGCGGCTGCTTCACCTGCAACAACAGCGCATCGCAGCCGTCGCCGTAGCTCGCCACCAGGATACGGTCCCCCGCCTTCGCCTGCTCCAGTACCGCGACCAGCAGAAGCAGCGCATGGGCCGCTCCCGTGTTGCCCACCGTGCCGAACAACCCGTCCTGCACCTGCTTCGCCGGGTCAAACCCCAGGCTGCGCACCAGCGCGGCGTGATTGCGGGCGTCCGGCCCGTACACCACCGCTTTGCTGATCTCCGCGGGTGTGAGCTTGGCCTTCTTGAGCAACTCCTTCACCCCCGCCTTCACCGCGTACTCGTAGCCTTCCGTGATGTTGAAGCGGTCTTCCCACGACCGCACAAAGCGGTCCTTGTCCAGCCGCCACACGTCCACGATCTCATGCGACATGCTGACCGATTCCACCACTTCCACCGCCGCACCGCTCTTCGTCACCATCACCGCAGCGGCGGCATCGCCTAGGTTCTGCTCGAAATCCGATCGCGGATAGCCCTTGCGCGTCTCCGCCGCCACCACCAGCGCCTTCCGCGACGATCCCGCTTGGACCGCATCCAGCGCCGCCAGCAGCGCATTCGTCCCCGCGCGCAGGCTCCCGCCGAAGTCCACCGTGCGCACGCCCGCGGGCAAATCGCACGCCACCGCGATCATCGAGGCCGTCTGCTTTTCCGCATACGCCGGCGTGGTGGAACCGAAGAAAACAGCATCCACGCCTTCCCGCGATCCAGCGTTGAGGGCATCCAGCGCCGCCCCCACCGCCATCGTCGTCGTATCCTCATCGTAGCTGGCGACGCTGCGTTCACCCGCGCCGCCGGTGCCCCAGGCCTGCTTGAACGCCTCCCTGGGCAGGCGATACATAGGAATATATGCGCCGATAGCTGAAATGCCGCTCATTTTCCTCCTTTACACACCTGCGTCAGTATACACCAGGCGACAGGAGGATTTCCATGCGCCGAACCCGTTGCGCTTACGTGACCCCCTACTTGACCCCAACCAATTCCACCGGCTGGCCGTCAGGGTCGTAGACAATGCATGCATTGCCGATGTTCGTCTCTTCGATCACTCTCCCGCCGTAGCCAGGCACTTCCTTGATGACGCGGGGCAAATCCCGGATATCCAGGTGGTTGAACCCCAGGCCGGGCCGGTTGGTGATCCACTCTTGCGCCGGCTTGGTGCCGTGGCTGGGGTAATGCATCAGCTCCAGCTCCATCCCGTCCTTCACCAGGAACGTCAGGTCAAGCTCCATGGGCCAAGGCATGCGCAGCAGCTTTGCCGTCCCCGGGCGGCTGGAATTGCGCGCCAGCACAAACGTGAACCCCAAGAGTTCTTCATAGAAGCGCCGCGATGCGCCCATATTCCCCACCACCTGCGCCAGGTGGCGGAACTTCGTCGCGGGCCACGCCGCGTCAATAGGAGGCATCTGCGCCGCATCCTTGGGCAAGCCCGCGCCGGCATAGATACGCATGTCCAGCAACTCCAACACCTGCCCATCGGGGTCCAGCGCGCAGCATGACATCCCCGTGTGCGTATCCTCCAACACCACGCCGCCGCACGCCGGTATCTTCCGCAGCACCCCCGGCAAATCCTTGCAGTCCAGCGACACGAACTGAAGCCCCGCCCTGTTGGGCGCCCAGTCTCGCTCGCCGCGCACGCCGTGCAGGGCAAAGTCCTGCAGCTCGATCATGAACGCGTCCTTTTGCAGAAACACCAGGTTCACCACAAACGGCCAGGACATACGCAGCAGTTTCGCCGTCATCTCATGATTGGAGTCGCGCTCCTGCACCAGGGAAAAACCAAGCACGTCCTCGTAAAAAGCCCGCGTCTTCTTGATGTCGCGGCAGCAGTGCGCGGTGTACCGATACTTGACCTGTGCTGGCACGGCATCCTCCCTGACCTGCTCGGTTCGTCTCACGCCCGCGCTCGTTGCCGGCCTGTCGCCCCGCCGTCCGCTACGGTGTACCCGCGGCAACCAGGTTGACCACCTGCCCCGATGGATCGCGCACAAAGCAGGCCCGGCCGATGTTGGTCTCCTCCAGCGCCGTCCCGCCGTACCGTGGCGCCGCCGCCGTCAGCGCCGCCGGATCAGGCACCCGCAGATGCAGAAAGTTGAGGCCGGGACGGTTCGCCTGCCACACCTGCGCAGGCTCCAACTGCTGTCCTCTAGGCGACATCAACTCCAGTTCTAGGCCTTCTTTCCGCAGGACGGCGATCTCCAGCCGCATCGGCTCTCTGGCGCCAAGCTGTTGCGCCGTGAGCGGGCTAGTCGAAACATAGGCGCGGACGCAAATGAACCCCAGCAGCCCTTCATAGAACCCTCGCGCCGCAGCCAGATCGGGTACCATCTGCGCGATGTGCCGGTAGCGTATCGCCGGCCAGGCTGGGTTCGTCGGCGGCTGGTCGGCGGGGGCGCGGGATACCCCGCCGCCGTCGTACACCCGCATGTCAATCAGCTTGATCGCCTGCCCATCGGGGTCAGCGATGCAACACGCCTGCCCCACATTGGTGTGTTGCAACACCCTCCCGCCGTGCCGCTCCGCCAGCGCCAGCGTCGCCGCCAGGTCGCGCACCTCCAGCGACAGAAACTGGAGCCCCGCCCGTAGCGGCCGCCAGTCAACCGCGTCCCTGCGCTTGGGCGTGGCGAAATCCTGAAACTCCAGCAGCAAGTCCCCGTGGCGCATCCAGCACACCGTGAGGTCCATCGGCCAGGGCACGTGCAGCAGCTTGGCGACGGTCTGGCTGCTCGCCTTGCGCTCCTCCTCCACGGTGAAGCCCAGCACATGTTGATAGAAGGCGCGTGTCTTCTCCAGATCGCGGCAGCACTGGGCCAAGAACCCGTAGGTGACGTTGAGCACCGGCACGCCTCCTTCACGCCGCTTGCGGCGCGGCGCGGAGAGCGTACCAGCGCGGTGGACGAAATACTAGAGGTCAGAGCGCCGATGCGTTATGGAAAGCCAAGATGCTCCTCGCTCATGCTCACTACGCGGTCATGGCCGATCACGATGTGGTCAAGCAGATCAATGTGCAAGAGCTGCCCCGCACTGCGCAACAGTTGCGTGAGCTCAACGTCCTGCGCGCTGGGCGTGGGATCGTCGGAGGGATGATTGTGGACGATGATGACGTTCGGGGCGTTCTCCCCCACCGCGGGCCGGAACATCTCCGCCGCCCGCACCAGCGACGTATTCACCGTGCCCACATAGACCTGGTGCACCCCCCAGCACCTGATTCTTGGTGGACAGCAGCACCACCCGCAAGTGCTCCTGGGCCAGCAGCGCCATCTCCGCCTGCAACAGGTTGGCGATGTCCTGTGGGCCTTGCACCGTCACCCTATCCCCCGCCCCCAGCGACGCCAGCCGCCTCCCCAGCTCGAACCCCGCGATGAGCTGGCAATACTTTGCCTCGGAGATCCCCCTCTCCAGCGATAGCTCCCCGAAGCTTGCCGTGGCGATGCCCCGCAGCCCGCGACGGTTCGTCAGCAGCCGCTGCGCCATGGACAGCACGTTCTCCCCGGCCACGCCCGTGCGCAGCAAGATGGCGAGAAGCTCGGCGTTAGAGAGCGCCGCTGCCCCGTGGCGCAACAGCCGCTCGCGCGGGCGCTCGTCTTCCGGCATGTCATGGATGCGCGGCCCATAAGAAGCCGCCGCCGTCGCCAGGGGTCTCAGTAACGCCAGCGTCGCCATCGTGATCCTCCGCATGCCGCAACCAAAGGCTAGTCACCCTCAGCCTAGCGGGCACGCGGGGATACGCGAAAGGGGCAGTTGGCACAGAAGCAGCGGCGATGCAGCAGCCCATGCTGACGTCAAACAGAAAACAGTAGCCTGGGCTGACGGCCCAGGCTACTGTTTCAGCAAGAACAAACGAAACGCGGACTAGCTCAGCACGGCGACAGCGCCGGCAGCGTCGAGCTTCTTCTTCGCTTCATTAGCAGCGTCCTTGCCGGCATTCTCCAGCACAGCCTTGGGCGCGGCCTCCACCAGGTCCTTGGCCTCTTTCAGACCCAGGCTGGTGACCTCACGGACGGCCTTGATCACGTTGATCTTGTTGGGGCCCACTTCTTTCAGCGTCACCGTGAAGCTCGTCTTCTCCTCCGCGGCTGCGGCAGGCGCGGAGGCGGCAGCCGCGGCAACGGCCACGGGCGCGGCGGCGCTCACGCCGAACTCCGTCTCCATCTGCTTCACCAGCCAGGCCACGTCCATGATAGACAAGCCCTTGATACCGTCAAAAATCTCTTCCTTCGCGATTGCCATGATGTCCTCCAGACTCCTCTATTCGCTCTGTTGCTTTACTTGCGCTCTATCGGCTTGCGTAAGACTATTGCCTATCTCAACTGCACGCGATGCTACGCCGGGGCAGGCGCAGCCTCCGCCGCGGGCGCGGCATCCGCGACAGGCGCCGCGCTCTCCATCTGCTTGCGCCGCGCTTCCAGGGTGCGGGCCAGCCCGCCAATGTGGTAATTCAGGCCAATCGCCAGGCCATAGAGGGGCGCCAGCAGCCCGCCCATGACCCTGCCCAGCAGCACCTGCTTGGACGGCATCGCCGCCAGTGCCTGCACCTCGGCCGGCTGCAACACCTTGCCATCAAGGTATCCGCCCGTGATCGTCACCGGCAGGCCGATCGCCTTGATCTGCTCCACCAGTATCTTCGCCGGATCAACCACCTCGCCATAACCCAGCGCGATGCCCGTCGGCCCTTGCAGAATCTCGCGCACGGCGGACTTGCCGCAGTTGTCCGCGGCAATACCCGTAAGCGTATTCTTCACCACCACATACTCCACCTTCTTCTCGCGGAGTTTGCTTCGCAGCTCGTTGAACTGCTTCACCGTCGCGCCCCCATTCCGCGTGGAGATCGCAATGGTGGCGCGACTCAGCTTCTCCTGAATATCCTGGATCTGCTTTGCTTTTGCATCTGTCGGCATATGCTGCTCCTTGTCCTCCTGTCAAAGAAACGCCCTGTGCTTTCGGAGGCACAGGGCGCATGGGGTCACTGGTGACCGGAACTACTGCGCGTCTGCGCCTCGGCGGGATACTTCGGGCGATTGCTCGCCACCCGCTGTCTCTAGCGTGACGTTCGATATCTTTCAGGGTGTCTTGTGGCGATTGCTTCCTTGACTGCGCTTGCTTACTTCGACTTCATCGCCGAGACGGCGGCGATATCCAGCTTGATCGATGGCCCCATGGAGGCGCTGAGAGCGGCCGCCTTGATATAGTTGCCTTTCACCGCCGCAGGCTTGGCCGCCATGATCGCCTGCATCACCGAGGCCATGTTGTCCACCAGCTTGTCCGTATCGAAGCTCGCCCGGCCTACCACAGCGTGAATAGCACCGGAGCGGTCCAGGCGGAACTCCGTGCGGCCCTTCTTCACCTCGCCAATGGCTCGCGACACATCGCCGGGAGCAACCACGGTTCCCGCCTTGGGATTGGGCATCAGTCCCTTGCGGCCCAGCGCCCGGCCCAGGCGGCCCACCTTGCCCATGACGTCCGTGGTGGCGATCGCCACCTCAAAATCGTCCCAACCGGCCTCAATCTTCTTAATCATCTCATCGTCTGCAACATAATCGGCCCCGGCCTCTTGCGCGGCGCGTGCCGCCTCGCCTTGGGCGAACACCAGCACCCGCACCTGCTTGCCCAGGCCGTGGGGCAGGAGCGCAACGCCGCGCACCTGCTGATCGGCGTGCTTGGGGTCCGCGCCCATCGTCAGATGCACTTCCACCGGCGCATCGAACTTGGTGCGCGATGTCTTCTTCGCCAGGTCAAGCGCCTCGTCAGGCATATACTTCTTGTCCTGGTCCACCAGCTTTAAGGCCTCTTGATATCTCTTCCCATGCTGCGCCATATGCCTGCTCCGTATGCTTCCTAGCCCTGAACGTCAATCCCCCGAGACATGAGTCTCTCTGGACATCAATCCCCCGAGACGTTAGTCTCTCTGGACATCAATCCCCATGGATCGCGCCGTACCCTCGATGATGCGCATCGCGCCATCCAGGTCCACAGCGTTCAGGTCCTTCATTTTCAGCTGGGCGATTTCCTTGACCTTCTCCCGCGGGATCACCCCGACCTTTTCGCGCAACGCCGCGCCGCTGCCCTTCTCCTTGCCCATCGCCTTCAGCAGGAGTTGCGACGCAGGAGGCGTGCGCGTGACAAAGGTGAACGATCGGTCCTCATAGATCGTGATCTCGGCCGGCACGATCTGTCCCGTCATCTTCTCCGTGCGGGCGTTGTATTCCTTCACGAACATCATGATATTCGCGCCGTGCTGGCCCAGCGCAGGGCCCAGGGGCGGCGCAGGCGTTGCCTGCCCGGCCTTGAGCTGCACCTTCACAACGGCTTTGACTTTCTTCGCCATGCTCTGCCTTCTCCCGAAGCGACTACAGCTTCTCGATCTGCAGGAAGTCCAGCTCCACCGGCGTCTCCCGTCCAAAGAACGAGAGGAGGACCTTGACCTTCCCTTTTTCCGTGTATACCTCATCCACCACGCCGATGAACTCCGCAAAGGGCCCGTCCGTGATGCGCACGCTCTGACCCTTGGTGTAACCGATCTTGACCCGCGGCGCCTCCGCCTCCATCTGCTTGAGAATGTTCTTGACCTCGGCATCCTCCAGCGGCACGGGGCGGTTGCCCGAACCCACGAACCCCGTCACGCCGGGGGTGTTCCGCACCACATACCAGCTTTCGTCATCCATGACCATGTGCACCAGGATGTAGCCGGGGAACACCTTGCGCGCCACGGTGCGCCGCTGCCCGTCACGGATTTCCATCTCTTCTTCCGTGGGCACCACCACCTGGAAAACCTTGTCGCCCACATCCATCGTCTGGATACGGTGATCCAGGTTCTTCTTCACGCGGTCCTCATACCCCGAATAGGTATGAATGACATACCACCGCTTGTCCGCGGTGACGACCACTTCTTGTTGTACCGGCTGTTGTTTGGCCATGCGTGCCATTCCCTGCCCGCCTCGGGGGCGCCATCCGCGCCCTAGTCTATGATCACCTTCGTGATCAAATCGCGAAAACCCAGATCCAGCAGGCCAAGCACCGCGCCGACGACAAGTGAAACGCCGATAACCATCACAGTCAGGCGGGTTGCTTCCTCACGGGTGGGCCAGACCACCTTCCTCAATTCGCCGATCACCTCGGCAACGAAGTTCGCGCCGACGATCCCCGAACCCCGGGAAAGCATGCCTGGCTTGCGCTGCTGCGTTGTCACGGCTTACCGCACCTCACGATGCGGCTGCTGCTTGCGGCAACGCGGGCAATACTTCTTCAACTCCAGGCGCGCCGTATCGTTCCGGCGATTCTTCTCGCTATTGTACGTCCGCTCGCGGCATTCGCCGCAGGCCAGCGTAATCAACACCCGGTTCTCGCCCTTCTTCGCCATCTGCTCTTCCCCTGGGCGCTCACGCGCGCCCGTTCCAGCTTACTTCAGAATCTTGGTGAACACGCCCGCGGCCACCGTGCGCCCGCCTTCGCGGATCGCGAACCGCAGACCCTCTTCCATCGCCACCGGCGCAATGAGCTTCACCGTCATCTGGGTATTATCCCCAGGCATGACCATTTCCACGCCCTCTTTGAGGCCGATCTCCCCGGTGACGTCCATGGTGCGGATGTAATACTGAGGCTTGTAGCCGTTGAAGAACGGCGTGTGCCGCCCGCCCTCTTCCTTGGTGAGCACGTACACCTCGGCCATCGCCTCCGTGTGCGGCTTGATCGAGCCGGGCGCCGCAAGCACCTGTCCCCGCTCCACGTCCTCGCGCTCCACGCCGCGCAGCAGGCAGCCGACGGCATCGCCCGCCTCGCCGCGATCCAGCGTCTTGTGGAACATCTCCACGCCGGTGACGATCCGCTTCACCGTATCCTTGAACCCCACGATCTCGATCTCATCGCCAACCTTGACCACGCCGCGATCGATCCGTCCCGTCACCACCGTGCCGCGGCCCTTGATGCCGAAGACATCTTCCACCGGCATGAGGAACGGCTTGTCCAGCGGGCGCACCGGCAGCGTGATCTGGGTATCAATGGCCTCCATCAGCTTGTGGATGCACTGATACTCCGGCGCGTTGGGATCGGTGCTCTTGCTCTCCAGCACCTTGAGCGCGCTGCCGCGCACGAACGTCGTCTTATCGCCGGGGAACTGATACTTGTTGAGCAGTTCCCGCACCTCAAGCTCCACCAGCTCCAGCAGCTCCTCGTCCTCCATCAGGTCAACCTTGTTGAGGAACACCACCACGCTGGGCACCTGCACCTGGCGGGCGAGCAAGATGTGCTCACGCGTCTGGGGCATGGGGCCGTCGGGAGCGCTGACCACCAAGATCGCGCCGTCCATCTGCGCCGCGCCGGTGATCATGTTCTTGATATAGTCGGCGTGGCCGGGGCAGTCCACGTGAGCGTAATGGCGCTTGTCCGATTCATACTCCACGTGGGAGATCGCCACCGTCAGAATCTTGGTGGCGTCGCGCACTACGCCTCCCTTGGCGATGTCCGCGTACGACTTCATCGTTGCCTGGCCCTTGAGCGCCTGCACCTTGGTGATCGCCGATGTCAGGCTCGTCTTGCCATGGTCAATGTGACCGATGGTGCCCACGTTAAGGTGCGGTTTCGTCCTGCTGAAGACCTGCTTTCCCACGGTACTCCTCCTCGAATGGAGCCCAGAACCAGGATTGAACTGGTGACCTCGTTCTTACCAAGAACGTGCTCTACCGACTGAGCTATCTGGGCTCGGTTTCTATATGCTGGGCCGTTCTGCCCGCTGGTTCCTTTCGCTATCGTCCCCTTCTTACTACTTCCCCAACTATCTTTTCCATACTCTTCTGGCGATTCTGGCCGGTGCCTTCCCGGCAGGCCTGCCTGGTGCAGGGGGCAGGATTCGAACCTGCGTAGCCGTGAGGCACCAGATTTACAGTCTGGCGGTTTTATCCACTCACCCACCCCTGCATGTGGGGCGTTTTCCACTCCCGCTTCCAAGCAATGCCGCTCGCAAGTATATCTGTTGTCTCTTCTGGAGTAAAGGGCGCTTTGTCCTGCCTCTTATGGAGCCCGAGAGGGGAATCGAACCCACTAACCCCCCGATTACAAATCGGGCGCGCTGCCATTGCGCCACTCGGGCTCGATCACCTTCACGGGTCTCTTACAAACTAAGAACCCCAGCCACACTCCGTAGGTCCGGCTGAGGTTCCCTAAGAGGCAGATATCAATATACGAGATTGCCCTCCTGTGGTCAAGTGGCGTGCCTCTCGCCCCCCTTGCCGGCGCGCGCTAAACGCGCGCAAGCGGCGCCCGTCCCGCCCTGAACAACTCGCCCCTATACAGGCAGGCTATCATGATGCGCGCAGCATCCCAGGTCCGTCCCCCAGTCCGCGCCAGAAGGAGCGTCCCCATGCCCCGTCTCTCGTTACTCAACCGCGACGACCTCCCCCCCGCCGACAGAAAATACTACGACGCGATTCAGGAAGCCCGCGGCCTGGATCCCAGCGACCGCCGCATCACCATGCCCCCGGTGTACAGCATCATGCTGCGCAGCCCCCATCTCGCCAGCCTGGTGGCGGGCATGCCTGTCCCCATTCGCGCCGGCAGCACGCTCTCCCAGGAGGTGCAGGAGATCGTCGTGCTGACCGTGGCGCGGGAGATGATGGCCCCGCTCCAGTGGGACTTCCACGTGCTCCGCGGCCGCGACGCCGGCGTGCGCAACGCCGTCATCCTCAGCATCCGCGATCATAATGTGACGCACCTCACGCCCCGCGAACGGGCGCTAGTAGACCTCACCGTGCGCCAGATACAGGGGCGCGTGGACGATGCCGCCTGCGCCGCCGTGACGAAGCATTTCGATGAGCGCGCGCTCGTCGAAATCATGGTTCTAGTCGGCTTCACCACCATGCTCATCCAAATCGTCGGCGCGCTGGACATCCGCTCCACCACAGACGTGGACATCAAGCTGCCGCCCGCGGCCAAAAATCCGCCCCCGCTCTGGAGCAGCGGGCGAGCCTAGCGCGGAAGTGGGCAAGCCTGACATGGCGCCAATTGACGCCCGTCGTATCTCTTCACCTCAATCGCTTACCCGAACCCAGAGCTTGCACCACCTGGACTCAAAGCCTACGTCACTAGGCAATATTCGCACATTCGATGGTCCGGATGTGATGCCGATAGCCGAGATATCTCCAGAACCTGTGAAGTCCCTGAGACGTTGCCATTAACAGTCGGCGGTTTCAGTAAAGTAAAGGCCTGGCTGCACCTCGGCACCTACTCTCCATCTCCCATCCAATATCCGAGTATTCGGGCCAGCAGTGGGAACCGAAATGACCATTATCGGGTCGCCCTTCGGCCCTGGTTCCCCTCTAGGCCCTGCGGTCCCATGGACACCAGTCTGGCCTTGAGGCCCAGCAGGGCCTCTTAGCTCCGACAACCTTGCCGAAATACGTTGGTCTATCTGTCTGTCAAGTTGCTCGGTGGAGGGAGGTGAGCCGGCGGGGCCTTGAGGCCCTTTGCACGCCGTGAACGCCGTTGCCAGTATTACTAGCGCCACAATTCCAATCCTAATCGTCATGCCGCCCTCCTAGGTGCTGGGTCTCACCGAAGGGGCAGACGCAACGACCAGCGTAGCATTAGGTCGCACGTCCAACCTGCTGCGCCTACTCCCCGTTATACCGGTACGCCGTGCTGCGCAGTACCTTGCCGGGCCGCGCGCCCGTATCGCGCCCGTGGTCCATCACCACCTTGCCCCCCACGATCAGCGCGTCGTAGCCTTCCGCTCGGTTCGCCAGGCGGCTCTCTCCGCCGGGGAAATCGTTGAGGCGCTCCGTGGGCAGCCACGCCAG